>JAJDNJ010000159.1 GCA_022340705.1 Betaproteobacteria bacterium | reverse complement strand
TCACCCGTCGATCCCAACGCCGTGCTGATGACCGGCGAGAACTCGTTCATTCGTCTCAGCGCCGACGGCGGCAAGACGCAGTCCGATCGCGCCAGCCATTGGCGCGTGCTGTGGTGCCCCGCGGGCGCCGGCCACACGCTTTTCGTGCAGAGCACGCTGAGCGATGGCGCGGTGAAGGTCTACGCCGACAACGAGGCGGTTGCGCGCTGGCTTCAGTCGACCATCGAGGCGCTGCTCTATCCCGCGTTCTCCGATCCGAAGCTGCCGGTGACGAAAGCGCAGTTCTCGCGCCATGGTGACGTGGCAGGCGGGGCGCGCGAGGAGGTCGCGGCATCCGGAACGAAGATCGTGCTGAGCTGGCAGGATTTTCTCGCGCCGTTCGTGCTCAACATGCCGCCCGGTTTCAACGACCGGCCGATCGGCGTGTTCAGCACTTTCTTTCCCGCTCGCGCGGCACGCATCGAGCTCGACGGCCGCGCCGCCCCCGGCAAGCCATGGGCGGAAAAGCGCGGCGACCGCGAGGCGTCGAGCGCCTGCCTCGCGTGGTCCGAGACCTGGGTGAAGCCGCGCTAGGCGCTAGCTCGCCAGATAGATATCGCGGTAACCGACATACACGGAAGCGATCGCCACCGGGCCGAGCACGAGCCAGCCGAGGCCGAAGGGGATCGACGCGACGATGCCGAGCACCAGGCCGACGAGGCCGTACAGAACGAACGGCACGACGTTCTTCAGGCAGCCCGCAAAGCTCGCCTTCATCGCGTCCACCGCGCCGAGCTCGTGGAACACGACCAGCGCCGGCGCGAACCACATCGCCATGTAAAGCGGAAGCATCAGCGCGAGCGCGATCAGCACCGCGAGCAGAACCCCGGAGGCCCCCGCAGCGCCCATGGCAGCGGGATTCGCGCCGCCCGACATGCCGACCATCGTGCCGATGCCGATGCCGGCGATCAGGCCCACGACCACGGCGACCACGACCATGCCTGCGAGGTAAAGCACGCCGACCAGGACGAGCTGGCCCATCTGGTTCGAGAACCCCGCAAAGATGTGCCCGATGGTCAGTTCCGCGCCACGATCGACCTCGCGCGCGCCCAGCATCAGGCCGCCGGCGATGACCGGGCTGAACAGGAAAAGTACGAGCTGGCCGAGGGCCGGGATGATCCCGACGACCAGAACAATGACGATGGTGACCACGGCAACTGCAACCCACATGCCGGCTTGACGCGTGAACAGGGGCCAGGCCTTGGTCCACCACTCGACGCCGGCCCCCGCGGGGCGGGCGTTGCCATCGCGGTTGAACGTCCCGTCGGAGGCGCCGGGCGTGGTGGCGGGTACTTGTTCGTTCATGGTTTCCCTCCCTTGGGCGAGCGCCCATCTTAGCCCAAGCGCACGCCGGCATCGGCCCGCCCGCGGCGCCGCGGGACGGGAATCAGGGCGCGCGACCGAAGAGCTCGGCGCGCTCCTCGATCCCGGGATGCGACGAAAGATAATCGAGCCCGTCGGGCGTGCGTCCGGCCGCTGCCTCGAGCCGCTGCAGGATCACGGTCGCGTGATACGTGGGAATGTGCCGCGCACGCAAGAATTCGAGCGCGAAGCGATCCGCCTCGCGCTCGAAATCGCGCGAGAACTTGGCGCCGACCAGCATCGTCGGCAGCGCCGCGGCGAGCGACGTGACCGACACGACGTCGCCCACGGCAAATGCCAGAAGCAGGGCGACCGCAGAATTCTGCATCACGCTGCGCAGGGCGTGGCGATGGATCACGTGTCCGATCTCGTGCGCGAGCACCGCGAGGAGCTCCTCGTCGTTCTCGGCGAGCTGGACGAGCGCGTCGGTCACCACGATCGTGCCGTCCGGCAGGGCGAAGGCGTTCGCGCCGATGGCCTCGCTGCGGCGCAGCTCGAGACGAAACTCGTAGCGCGGGTCAAGAGCGGCGACCGCCGAGCGGAAACGTGCCTCTAGCGCTTCGCGACGCGACGCCTCGAGCTGACTCGGCTCGAAGAGGCGATGATCAAGCACCTCGAGCGTGCTGCGCGCCAGGGCGCGATCCGCCTCGACCGGCATCGCGAATGCCGCGCGACGCGCAATTTCCGGCACGCCGTAGTTCACCAGGCCCCAGACCGCGGCCGCCGTGCACACGAACAGCGCCAGGATGTACGGCCAGGCGGTCTCGAGGCGGTGGCGCAACCGGGCGTAGCGCTGCTGGCTTTGCGCCGCGAGCGCGGCGTCGACCGCGTCGTTGTCGTCGGTTTCGCACTTCGCGCCGTTCGGCAGGGCGATGCTGCGCGGCGTGTTGCCGACCCGGCTCGAAATGCTCAGCGTGCCCAGCGCAAAGCGCAGCCCCGGCTCGATGCCGGTGATCTCGACATGACCCGTGGCGTCGAAGCGCAGCCTGACCTCGTGGCCGCGCGCAGTGCGGCCGTCGAAATACCTCGCGTTCAGGCTCGTCACAGTCCGATGTCGATGCCCAGAAACTCGCCGATCTCCTCGCCGGCTGCGCCGATGCTCTCGCTTTGCGTGCCGACCAGCGCGTCCAGATTCTGCGCGCCGTCCAGACGCAGGGAGGATACGCGGTAGCGCGCCATGCGGATCGTCGCCCAGGGAATCAGCAGGCCTGCGCTGAGCAGGACGGCGAAAAGATTCGAAAGCGCAATCCAGTACAGGCGGCGCGTCTGGAGCGTGCACTGCGTCTGCATGCCGTTCAGCGCGATGGCGGACCAAGTCAGGTTCGCGACGCAGACGTCCTTGTAACTGAACGTGGCGAGCAGCGCGAAGAAGGTCGCGAGCAGTGCGAGCGCCACGGCGGCGACGCGCGATCCGCTGTCGGTCTGCGTCAGTCCGAGGACGAACAAGGCCGAGCCCGAGGCCAGGACGAGAAGGAACAGGGCGCCGAACTTGAGGTAGGCGAGGTAGTAGGCGCCGGGATTGGCACGGAATTCGAATGTCTGCATCCCGTAGGCGCTGCGCGCGGTCAGGAACTGGGCGCGGCGCCAGACATAGAAGGGATAGAGCAGCATCATCGACAGCGGGATGAGGATCGGCCAGCCGATATAGACCGCTGCGGCCTCACGCTTGCGCGCATTGAAGTCGAAGCGGATGTTGCGGTAGGCCGTGTTGCGCAGCGTGAACTTGCGCGCACGGATCACGATCCAGGGCAGAAAGGGCAGAAACAGCAATGCGAGCAGGGACTGCAGCGGCGGCGCGAAATGTCCGGCTGCGCTGTAGAGCGCGAGAAAGCCGACGGCAATTAGGCGCCCCTTGAGGATGGCGACCGGGTCGGCGAGATAGTCGAACGCGGCGCCGCCGAGCGAGGTGCTCCCGTAGAGGTAGCGGTTGCGGCGCACCTTGGCCCAGGCCGAGTAAATGCCGAGCGTGATGATCGTGAGAAAGACGTTGACGATCCAGATGCGGAAGTATTCGGCCGCACGCCCAGAGAACTCGAAGCGCGCCTGCGTTCCCGATTCGCCGGCCTGGTTCACACTTTTCTCCCTGAGCGCGCCATGGTAGCCCGGCGCCGCAGGGCGAATGGCTAAAATGACAGTTTTTGGCACCGAGCGCGGCGCGACCGGTGTCAGGTTTTATCAGGGAGTCGCCTCATGCCCCAGATCAGCAATCGTGCGAGCCATCTCGGCACGGAAAACGCGTTCGTCGTGCTCGCCGAAGTCAACGCGCTTGCACGTACGGGCAAGGACATCATCAGCTTCTGCATCGGCCAGCCTGATTTCCCCGCCCCGGAAAACGTGCAAGCCGCGGCGATCCGGGCGATCCAGTCGGGCAAGCACGGCTACACGCCATCGGCGGGAATCGACGAGCTGCGCGCGGCGGCGGCGCGGTACATGGCCGGCCTGCGTGGCGGGCTGCCGATTCGCGCCGAGGACGTGGTCGTGGCGGCGGGGGCGAAGCCGTTCATCGCCTACGCGATTCTGTCGACCACTGATTACGGTGCGGGCGACGAGGTGATCTACCCGAATCCGGGATTTCCGATCTACGAGTCGCAGATCGCGGCGAACGGCGCAGTGCCGGTGCCGATCCACCTGCGTGAGGCGCGCAGTTTCGGCTTCGATCCGGCAGAGCTCGAGCGGCTGATCACGCCGCGCACCAAGCTTCTGATTCTCAACACCCCGCACAATCCGACCGGCGGGCTGCTCGCACGCAAGGAACTCGAGGCGGTCGCCGAGATCCTGCGCAAGCATCCCCAGGTCTGGGTCTACGCCGACGAGATCTACTCGCGCCTGGCTTACGCGGGCGAATTCTTCTCGATCGCGCAGCTGCCCGGGATGTACGAGCGCACGATCATCTCGGACGGCGCATCGAAGACCTGGGCAATGACCGGCTGGCGCATCGGCTTCACCTCGAACCCGGTGCTCGCCCCGGTGTTCACGCGCTGGATTACCAACACGGAATCCTGTGCGTCCCAAATCTCGCAATGGGCCGCCCTCGAGGCGATCACCGGGCCGCAGGAAGCCGCCGAGCGCATGCGCGCCGAGTTTCTCGCCCGGCGCGACCTGATTGTGGGGCTGTTGAACGAGGTTCCGGGCGTGCGCTGCCAGGTGCCGGGCGGCGCGTTCTACGTCTGGCCGAACGTGACCGAGGCCTGCCGGCGGATCGGGGCCACGGATTCGGAGGAGTTCCGCAAGCGCCTGCTGAACGAGGCGGGCGTCGCGGTGCTCGCCGACATCCACTTCGGCACGCGGGTGCCGGACGAAGGGCAGCACCTGCGCTTTTCCTATGCGGCGTCACAGGCGGCGATCGAGCAGGGCGTCGCGCGCATGGCCGAGTTTATCCGGGCGAATACGCGCAAGGCGGCGTGATTCGGTCCTCGCGCCGCGGACGACAGCATGAGTGAATGGAAAGCGTCGGTGACGGTCGCCGCCGTGATCGAGGCGGACGGCCGGTTCCTGCTGGTCGAAGAAATCCACGACGGCAGGCCCGTGCTCAATCAACCGGCGGGACACCTCGATCCGGGCGAGAGCCTGATCGAAGCCTGCGTGCGCGAGGTGATGGAAGAAACCGCGCACCGCTTCGTTCCCGAAGCGCTGGTCGGGGTCTACCGTTATCTATACGCGCCGAAGGACGTCACCTTTCTGCGCTTCGCATTCAGCGGCCGCACCGACGGCGCCGAGTCCGGCCGTGCGCTCGACAAGGAGATCGTGCGTACGCACTGGTTGACGCACGACGAGATCGTCGCGCGCCGGTCCGAGCACCGCACGCCGTTGGTCATGCAGTGCATCGAGGATTACCGCTCGGGACGGCACTTTCCGCTCGATGTGTTGTCGAAGGCGTTTTCCTGAGTTTGGAGTGAGTCGGCGGATGAGTGGACGGTCGCAGAACGCAGAACGTGTCGTGGTCGGCATGTCGGGCGGGGTCGATTCCTCGGTCGCCGCGCTGATGCTCAAGCGTGCGGGCTACGACGTGATCGGACTGTTCATGAAGAACTGGGAAGACGACGATGACGATGCGTACTGCTCGACGCGCCAGGATCTGATTGACGCCGCGGCGGCAGCCGACGTGATCGGCATTCCTCTCGAAGCGGTGAATTTCGCGGCGGAGTACAAGGAACGCGTGTTCGCGACATTTCTTGCCGAGTACGCCGCCGGGCGCACGCCGAATCCGGACGTGCTATGCAATGCGGAGATCAAGTTCAAGGCGTTCCTCGATCACGCCATGCGTCTCGGCGCACAGCACATCGCCACCGGGCATTACGCGCGGCTGCGCAAGGGACGGCGCGCGATCGAGCTGTTGCGCGGTGCTGACCGCGCCAAGGACCAGAGCTATTTCCTCCATCGGCTGACGCAGGAACAGCTCGCGCGCGTGCTGTTCCCGGTGGGCGAGCTGAAAAAGGCCGAAGTGCGGCGCATGGCGGCCGATGCCGGCCTGCCGAACCACGCCAAAAAGGACTCCACTGGAATCTGCTTCATCGGCGAGCGGCCGTTTCGCGAGTTCCTCAATCGCTATCTGCCGCATGCGCCCGGCCCGATCCTGACCGAGGACGGGCGCAGGGTGGGCGAGCACGTCGGCCTCGCGTTCTACACGCTCGGCCAGCGCAAGGGCATCGGCGTCGGCGGCCGGCGCGGCGCCTCGGGCGAGGCCTGGTACGTCGCGCGCAAAGATCTCGAATCCAACACCCTGACGATCGTGCAGGGACACGATCACCCGCTGCTCATGAGCGAGCGGCTCGAGGGCGTTGAGGCGAGCTGGATCGCAGGCGCGGCGCCCCCGGCCCCGTCGCGCCATTCGGCGATGACGCGCTACCGCCAGGCGCCCGCGCCCTGTACGCTGCAGCGTGCGCACAACGGGGTGCTCGCGATCGAATTCGATCAGCCGCAGTGGGCGGTGACTCCGGGCCAGTCCGCCGTCGTATACGACGGCGAGGTCTGTCTCGGCGGTGCGATCATCGGCGGCGCCGAGCGCGTGGCGCGCGACGCCGCGAGCTCGGCGCTACACGCGGCCGGCTGAGCCGAATCAAGCCTGCGGCACGGTCTCCGCGAACGCCGCGCGCTTGGACAGCTTGTTGAAATGGCGCGCAAGGCCGGGATGCTTGCCGCGCCAGTCGATGTCGCCGGGCCTGCGGAACTCGAGCCAGCCCAGACAGCAGCCGAGCGCGATGTCGGCAAGCGTATAGCGATCGTAGTGACACCAGCTCCGGTCGCCCAGCTCTTCTGCCATCTGCGCGAGCCCGCGTTCGGCCTTGCCCATCTGGCGAGCGATCCATGCTTCGCTCTGCTCCTTTTTCGGGCGCATTGTCTCGTTGCGCAGCAGCACGGCCGCATCGAGCACGCCATCGGAGAGCGCCTCCCAGCGGCGCACCGCGATGCGCTCGCGGTTGCCCTTCGGGATCAGGCGCCGAATCGGTGAAATGTTGTCGAGGAATTCGACGATCACGCGTGAGTCATAGAGCGGCGTGCCGTCGTCGAGCAGCAGGACGGGAATCTTGCCGAGGGGGTTGTACGCTAGCGTCGCATTGTCGGGCTGTGTGATGTCGACCAGCTCGAGCTCGCAATCCATGCGCTTCTCAATAAGCACGATGCGCACTTTGCGCGCGTAGGGACTGAGGAGCGATGCGAGGAGCTTCATTGCCGGACAGCGGTGCTGCAATTCAAGCGGGCGGCGGATTATACCGTCGCCGCCCGGCCGTCAGCGTAGTGCGCTTGTCACCGCGCGGCGCAGCGCGGGCAACAACTGCTTCTCGAACCAGGGATTGCGCGTGATCCAGGCGCTGTTGCGCCAGCTGGGGTGCGGGAGCGGAAAGAAGTTCGGGAGGTACTCTCGGTAGGCACGCACCGTTTCGGAGAGTGAGCTCTTGCGTGCGGCACCGAGATAGTGCGCCTGCGCGTACTGCCCGACGAGCAGGGTCAGGCGGATGTTGGGCAACGCGGCGCGAAAGCGCGGATGCCAGAGCGGTGCGCATTCGGGACGCGGCGGCAGGTCGCTGCCGTCGACGGTACCCGGATAGCACAGACCGGTCGGCAGAATCGCGATTTGCGCGCGGTCGTAGAACGTTTCGCGATCCATCGCCAGCCAGGCGCGCAGCCGGTCGCCGGAAGGATCGTTCCAGGGAATTCCAGTTTCGTGCACGCGGCGTCCGGGCGCCTGACCGACGATCATCAGACGCGCGCCGCGCCCGATATGGAACACCGGCCGGGGCGCATGCGGCAGGACTGCTTCGCACAGCCGACAGGCGCGCGCCTCGCGCGCAACACGCTCGAGGCTCAGGCGTTCGATGCGGGCCACGGCTTATAATGCCACTCATGCCTTCTCCGCTCAGCGCGCTCTCTCCGCTCGATGGGCGGTACGCAAAGACGCTCGATCCGCTGCGCGCCTATTTCAGCGAGCACGCACTTATTCGCTACCGTGTGCGCATCGAGCTGGCCTGGCTCGGGACGCTCGCAGCCGACCGGCGCATTCGGGGGCTGAAGCCTTTCGCGCGCGGCACGCGCACTGCGCTGCGCCGTCTGGTCGCGGAGTTCTCCGAGCGCGATGCCGAGCACATCAAGAACATCGAGGCCGAGACGAATCACGACGTCAAGGCGATCGAGTACTGGTTGCGCGGCAAGCTGGCAGCGAACGCCGAGATCGAGCGCGCGCTCGAGTTCATTCATTTCGCGTGTACTTCGGAGGACATCAACAACCTGTCTTACGCGCTGATGCTCGCTGAGTCGCGCGAGCAGCTGATGCTTCCGCGGCTAGACGCACTGATCGAGGCGCTGACCCAGCTCGCGCGCCGCCATGCGCGCCTGCCGATGCTGTCGCGCACCCATGGGCAGCCCGCCTCGCCGACGACGCTCGGCAAGGAAATCGCAAACGTCGTGCACCGGCTGCGTCGTGCGCGAGCGGTCATCGCGCAGATCGGGATTCTTGGCAAGATGAACGGAGCGGTCGGCAACTACAACGCGCACCTCGTGGCATACCCGGGTATCGACTGGGAGCGCCTGTGCCGCCGCTTTGTCGAGCGCCTCGGGCTCGAGTTCAATCCCTATACGATCCAGATCGAACCGCACGACTCCTTCGCCGAGCTGTTCGACGCCTACGCACGCGCGAACAGCGTGCTGCTCGACCTCGACCGCGACCTGTGGGGCTACATCGCGCTCGGCTACTTCCGCCAGCGCCCAAAGAAGGGCGAGGTGGGCTCGTCGACCATGCCGCACAAGGTCAATCCGATCGACTTCGAAAATTCCGAGGGCAACGTCGGTATCGCCAACGCGCTGCTGCGCCATCTCGCGGAGAAGCTGCCCGTGTCGCGCTGGCAGCGCGACCTGTCGGATTCGACCGCGCTGCGTAATGCGGGTGTCGCGCTCGGCCACAGTCTGCTGGCGATCGCCGCCTGCCAGCGTGGTCTCGGTAAGCTCGAGGCGGACCCGGCGCGGCTTGCCGAGGACCTGGATGGAAACTGGGAGGTGCTCGCTGAGGCGGTGCAGCAGGTAATGCGTCGCTACGGGGTAGCCGACGCCTACGAGCAGCTCAAGCGCCTCACCCGCGGACGGCGTCTCGATCGACGCCAGTTCGCGGCCTTCGTGCGGCGCCTGAAGATTCCGCTGGCGGCGAAGAAGCGTCTGCTTGCGCTGACGCCGGCGGCTTATACGGGGAAAGCAGCCGAACTCGCGAGGCGTATTTAGGCGCGACCTCGGGGTTTGACCCCGACGGCGCCTAAACGACCGCCCCTTCGTTTTCGTCGCGCCGGCTCTTGCGCTCGCGCACGAACTGGGCGCGCGAGACGCGCAGCCACATGAGCAGCGGGCTCGCGACGAACACCGACGAGTAGATGCCGAACAGGATGCCGATGGTCAGCGCCAGCGCAAAGAAGTGGAGCGCTGGGCCGCCGAACACGAGCATGGTCAGCGCCATGATCTGCGTCGAGCCGTGGGTGATGATGGTGCGCGAGATGTTGGCTGTGATCGCGCTGTCGATCACCTCCGTGACCGATGCCCGGCGCAGCTTGCGGAAATTCTCGCGCACCCTGTCGAACACGACGACCGACTCGTTGACCGAATAGCCGAGGATCGCGAGTACCGCAGCCAGGACCGGCAGCGAAAACTCCCACTGAAACGCCGCGAAGAAGCCGACGATGATGATCACGTCGTGTAGGTTGGCGATAATCGCGGCGAGGCCGAATTTCCACTCGAAGCGCAACGCGAGGTAGGCGATGATGCCCACCGCCGTCACCAGCAGCGCGAGCGCGCCATATTCGGCCAGTTCCTCGCCGATCTGCGGGCCGACGAACTCGACGCGCCGTATCTCGGCACTCTTGTCGTTCGCGCGCAGCAGCTCGCCGATGCGCTGCGAAAGCGCCGCACTCGATTGGTCCTTCTCGATCGGCATGCGGATGAGCACGTCGCGCGAGGAGCCGAAGTTCTGTACTTCGGCCTTGTAGCCAGCCTTCTCGAGCGTCGAGCGGATGGTCTCGACGTTCGCCGACTGCGCAAAGGTCACCTCCATCAGGGTGCCGCCGGTGAACTCGATCGAAAAATTGAGGCCGCGGATCGCGATGAACGCGACGGCGGCGATAAAGGTGATGATCGAGATGACGTTGAACGCCAGCGCAAAGCGCATGAACGGAATGACGCGGCGTATCTTAAAAAACTCCATGGTTTTGCCCTATGCGCTTTTCCAATTCGTCATTTCCATGCGGTGTTGCCGATCGAGAGCTTCGCGACGCGGCGGCGATGCCCGTAAACCACGTTCACGATGCCGCGCGACAGGGTCACTGCGGAGAACATCGAGGTCAGGATGCCGAGGCAGTGGACGACCGCGAATCCGCGTACCGGCCCCTGGCCGAAGGTGAGTAGAGCGATGCCCGCGATGAGCGAAGTGATGTTGGAGTCTAGAATCGTGCCCCAGGCGCGCTCGTAGCCCGCCGCAATCGACGCCTGCGGCGTCGCTCCGCCCCGCAGTTCTTCCCGGATGCGCTCGTTGATCAGCACATTCGCGTCGATTGCCATGCCGAGCGTGAGCGCGATCGCGGCAATGCCCGGCAGGGTCAGCGTTGCCTGCAGCAGTGAGAGCAGGGCGATCAGGAAGAGCAGGTTGCAGGCGAGCGCGATCGACGAGATCACCCCGAACAGCAGGTAGTACGCCGACATGAAGATCACGATCGCGAAGAAGCCCCAGCTCGTGGCGTCGAAGCCCTTCTGGATGTTCTCCCGCCCGAGGCTCGGGCCGACGGTGCGCTCTTCGACGATCTCCATAGGCGCGGCAAGCGATCCGGCGCGCAGCAGCAGCGCGATATCGTTTGCCTCGGTCGTCGACATTCGCCCCGAAATCTGCACCCGTCCACCACCGATCTCGCTGCGGATCACCGGCGCGGTGATCACCTCCGCCTTGCCTTTCTCGATCAGCAGGATGGCCATGCGCTTGCCGACGTTCTCGCGCGTGACGTCGCGGAAGATGCGCGCGCCGGCGCTGTCCAGGGTGAGATGCACCGCCGGCTCGTTGGTCTGCGAATCGAAACCGGGCTGCGCGTCGGTCAGCCGGTCGCCGGTGAGGACCACCTGCTTCTTGACCAGCAGCGGAGCGCCGTTGCGCTCGACGTAATACTCGTCGCCGAAGGGCGGACTGCCGGCCTTCGCACGCGCGAGGTTCTCGGCGTTCATCTTGTCCTCGTCGACCATGCGCACCTCGAGGCTCGCCGTGCGGCCGAGAATGTCCTTCGCCTTCGCGGTGTCCTGCACGCCGGGCAGCTGGACGACGACGCGGTCCGCGCCCTGCTGCTGGATGATCGGCTCGGCGACACCGAGCTCGTTGATCCGGTTGTGCAGCGTGGTGATGTTCTGCTTGAGCGCGTATTCCTGCGTTCGCTTCAGCGCCTGCGGCTTGAGCGAGGCGACGAGCTGCAGCGACTGGCCATCGTCGCGCTCGACGACCGCGAGGTCCGGAAACTGCGACAGGATGTATGCGCGGCCGCGATCGCGCTCTGCCGCGTCGCGAAAGCGGATGCGCAGGGTCTGGCCTTCGCGCTGGATCCCGCCATGGCGAATGCGCTTTTCACGGAACTGGGAGCGCAAATCACCGGCGAGGCTTTCGAGCCGCTTGGTGATCGCGCCTTCCATGTCGACCTGGAGCAGAAAGTGGACGCCCCCGCGCAGGTCGAGGCCGAGATACATCGGCAGCGCGCCAATGACGGTCAACCAGTTGGGCGACGACGACAGCAGATTCAGTGCGACGATGTAGCTCGGGTTGTTCGGATCCGGATTGACCGCCTTGTCGATCAAATCTTTCGCTTTGAGCTGGGTATCGGTGTCGCTGAACCGTACCCGCACGCTGTTGGGGTCGAGCAGGGCGGCGGTGTACGTCACGCCCGCCGCCTTGAGGGCGTCTTCGACTTTCTCGAGCAGCGCCGCGTCGACTTTGATCGTCGCCTTGCCGCTGGATATCTGGACCGCGGGCGACTCGCCGTAAAAATTCGGCACGGTATAGACGAACGCGACGAAGACGCAGAGCGCGATCAGCGCATATTTCCAGATGGGAAATCGGTTCATATCTGCGGTTTCTGCTGCGGCCGAACGACGCCTCGGGCCCCGAGCGAGGGCGGGCGCGCGCTGCTGTTATTTGATGCTCTTGATCGTGCCCTTCGGCAACAGCGTCTGCACCGCCGCCTTCTGCACGATGATCTCCGTGTTCGGGGCGGTCTCGAGGCAGACGTACGCATCGCGCAAGTCGGTGATCTTGCCGACCACACCGCCCGAGGTGACCACCTCGTCGCCCTTTTGCAGGCCTTCGACCATCGACCGGTGCTCCTTCTGCCGTTTGACCTGGGGACGGATCATGATGAAGTACAGCAAGACGAACATCAGCAGGATGGGCAGCAGTGTCACTAAACCGCCCTCGCCGCCTCCCGATGCTTGCGCGAATGCTGGGGAGATGAGCACCAATAACTCCTTGGTAAGTCAGGAAAAGCGCGAAATTATAGCACTGCGTCTGGCCGCGCACGGCCGACGCTGCGCAGTTTGTGCCGGATCAATCCGCACGCGCAGGAATTCATGCGCCGCGCGGTGGACCGGACGTAGACCTAGCCGCGCCGCGCGGCGCGCAGCCGCGCGGCGACAGCGTCGAGCTGGCCGTCCTCGATCGCCGCGCGCAGCGTGCGCATCAGCTCCTGGTAGTAGTGCAGGTTGTGCAGGGTGTTGAGGCGCGCACCCAGGATTTCGTTCGCCTTCTGCAAATGGTGCAGATAGGCGCGGCTGAAATTGCGGCAGGTCGCGCAGGCGCAGTCCGGGTCGAGCGGAGCGGTGGCGTCACGGTGCCGCGCGTTGCGGATCTTGACGTCGCCGTGGCGCGTGAACAGCCAGCCATTGCGCGCGTTACGCGTGGGCAGCACGCAGTCGAACAGATCGATGCCGGCGCAGACCGCCTCGATGATGTCCTCCGGCGTGCCCATGCCCATGAGGTAGCGCGGGCGGTCCGCCGGTAGGCGCGGCGCGGCGTGCGCCAGAATTCGCCGCCGATCGCCTTTCGGCTCGCCCACCGAAAGGCCGCCGATCGCATAACCATCGAAGCCGATCTGAACCAGTCCCTCGAGCGAGGCGTCGCGCAGCGCCTCGTACATGCCGCCCTGAACGATGCCGAACAGGGCATTGCGCGCACCGAGCGTCGTCCAGGCTGACTTGGAGCGCGCCGCCCAGCGCAGCGAAAGCTGCATCGAGCGTTCCGCAGCCTTCGGCGTGACGGGGAAGGGCGTGCACTCGTCGAACACCATGGCGATATCCGAGTCGAGCACGGCCTGGATCTCCATTGACTTCTCCGGAGTCAGCAACAGGCGGTCGCCGTTCACCGGCGAGGCGAACCGCACGCCGTCCTCGCTCAGTTTGCGCAAGGCCCCGAGACTGAACACCTGAAAGCCGCCCGAGTCGGTCAGGATCGGGCGGCGCCAGCCCATGAAACGGTGCAGGCCGCCGTGCGCGCGAATGACCTCGAGCCCGGGGCGCAGCCACAGGTGAAAGGTGTTACCGAGCACGATCTGCGCACCCATCGTCTCGAGCTCGTCCGGGGCCATCGCTTTGACCGAGCCGTAGGTACCGACCGGCATGAACGCCGGCGTGTCGACGCGCCCGTGCGCCAGCTCGAGCACGCCGCAGCGCGCTGCGCCGTCGCGCTGTGTGACCGCGAATTTCACGCCGGCCTCTCGATCAGCATCGCATCGCCATAGGAATAGAAGCGATAGCGTTGCGCGATGGCGTGCGCGTAGGCGCGGTGGATCGCCGCGAGACCTCCGAACGCGGCTACCAGCACGAGCAGGCTCGAGCGTGGCAGGTGGAAATTGGTCAGCAGCCGGTCGACCACGCGAAATTGGAAGCCGGGGGCCACGAACAGTTCGGTTTCGCCGGATGCCGCGCACAGCGACCCGCCGCGCGCGGCCGACTCGAGCGCGCGCAGCACCGTGGTGCCGACCGCGAGCACGCGACCTCCGCGCGCGCGCGCGGTCGCGATCGCCTCGACGGTCGCTTCGGGAACGGCATAGCGCTCCGCGTGCATGCGGTGTGCCTCGACCGCGTCGCTGCGGATCGGCTGGAACGTGCCCGCGCCGACGTGCAGCGTGACGCGCGCGACGGCGGTTCCGCGCGCCGCAATTCCGTCGAGCAGCGCATGGTCGAAATGCAGACCCGCGGTCGGTGCGGCGACCGCGCCCGGGGTTTCGGCGAATACCGTCTGGTAGCGCTCGGCGTCCTGCGCGTCGGGCGGATGATGGATGTAGGGCGGCAGCGGCACCTGGCCGCAGCGCTCGAGCACGGCGTCCACGGGCTCCGCGAAGCGCACGCGAAAAAGATCCTCATCGCGCCCGAGCACTTCGGCCTCGACGCCGTCGCCGAGGATCAGGCGATGACCGGCCTTGAGGGGGTGGCCGGCGCGCGCAAGGGCCAGTGCCTCGCGTTCGGCGACGATGCGCTCGACGAACACCTCGACCTTGCCGCCGGTCGGCTTGCGCCCGAGCAGGCGCGCCTTGATGACGCGCGTGTCGTTCAG
>JAJDNJ010000146.1 GCA_022340705.1 Betaproteobacteria bacterium | reverse complement strand
CGCCGCCGCCGACGGCGACGAGCGGCTGGGCAGGCGCGTGCGCCGCGGCCCAGGCCTTCAGCCCGCGTCGCGCGAGCAGGTAGCCGACGATGGTTGCCGCCATCACGCCCCAGGCGAGCACCGACTGCGTGCGCCACTCGCCGCCGAACAGCCAGGTGACGATTCCGCCGATGCCGCCCGCCGTCGCGGTGACGATGTACGGCACCAGGGCATAGGCCTGCATGTTGTCCGAGACCCACTTCGGCTGCGGCGTCATGCGCACGGCGGCGAACGCCGCCTGGCCGAGTAGCAGAGCGGTGGTGAGAAGCAGAACGCTCACGACGCCGTACATAGGCTTTCCTCGACGCAGGGGATGCAGAGGGCTTAAAGTGTGGACTTCCCCGGTTGCTCGCGTATGTCGCGGCGTGCGCTGCATGTAACGCTCTGTAGCGGCCGGGCGCTGAATAACAATGCTCGACCTGCCCGAGACGCTCGAAGTAGAGACCGGCGCCGCGCCCGCGGCGTCGGTGATCTGGCTGCACGGCCTGGGCGCCGACGGCTACGACTTCAAGCCGGTGGTGCCGCTCCTGTCGCTGCCGCCGGCGCTTTCCCTGCGCTTCGTCTTCCCGCACGCGCCGATCCGCGCGGTGACGATCAACATGGGCATGAAGATGCGCGCCTGGTACGACATCCTCCAGCTCGGCGGCGGGCGCGAGGACGAGGAGGGCATCCGCAGCTCCCAGCTCCTGCTCGAGGGGCTGGTCGCGCGCGAGGAATCGCGCGGCATCGATCCGGGCAAGATCGTGCTCGCCGGCTTCTCGCAGGGCGGGGCGATCGCGCTGCAGACCGCGCTGCGCCACCCGAAGCGCCTCGCCGGCATCCTCGCGCTCTCGACCTACCTGCCGCTCGCCGGCACGCTCGCGGACGAGCGCGCGCGCGCGAACTTCGACACCCCGATCTTCATGGCGCACGGCACGCACGACGACCTGATCGCGATCTCGCGCGCCGAGGCCTCGCGCGACGCGTTGAAGGCGATCGGCTATCACATAGAGTGGCACGGCTACCCGATGGGGCACGAGGTCTGCCCCGAGGAGATCGCCGCGGTGGGCGTGTGGCTCACCAAAGTGCTCGCCGCGTGAACATGGCGCCGCGCGCGCGGATCGGTTTAAATCGCGCTACGGCCTCATCAGGAAAGGTCCTATGTCTGCAACGCTGAGCCTGCTGTGGAGCGACGCCGCCGTGGCCGGCATGTTCATGGGCCCGATCGGCGTCGGCGGCATCGCCTGGTACTGGGGCTACAAGGCGCAGCGCCGCGGCGCGCGCAATCCGATTTCGCGCAACCTGCTGCGCAGCCCCGGCCAGTCGCGCCTCGAGAAAATCGACGACCTGCGCTGGGACGTGGCGGCGTACATGGGCATCGGCATGCTGCCCGCGCCGATCATGCTCGCGGTGTACCTGGAAGCCTGGGCCTCGGAGGGCGGGCCGCCGAGTTGGACGTTGACCCTGGTGTGCGGCGTGGTGTTTCTGCTGCTGCAGGCCTGGGCGGTGGGCAAGCTCTTCGGTGCGCTCGCGGTCCTGCGCCGCATGCGCCTGTCGCACCAGGCCGAGGTCGCCGTGGGCCAGGAGCTGAACGAGCTCGCGCGCCTCGGCTACCGCGTGTTCCACGACCTGCACTTCGACGGCGAGCAGCGCCATGTCGATCACATCGTGGTCGGGCCGGGCGGGGTGTTCGTGATCGAGACCAAGGGCCGCGCGCACGGCGCGCCGAGCGGCTGGATGGCGCGCTACGACGGCGATTCGCTCGAATTCCCCGGCTGGGAGGAGCGCAAGCCATTGCTCGAGGCGCTCGCGCATGCCCAGCGCGTGCAGACCTGGCTTTCGCTGGTGACCGGCGAGGCGGTGCGCGCTCAAGGCGTGGTGGTGCTGCCCGGCTGGGTCGTGCAGCGCAGTGCCGGCGGGGGCGTCGCGGTGCTCGGCGGGGGCGAGATCCGTTCGTACTTCGCCGGGGTCGAGCCCGATCCGCGCATGGACGAAAAACTCGTCCAGCGCGTGGCCTACGAGCTGGATCTGCGCTGCCGCGATCTCGCGCCGCTGGGCTATCCGGAGCCCGATCTCAGCTGAAGTGCAGCCCGCCGTTGACCCCGATGGTCTGTCCGGTCATGTAGGGGTTCTCGGCGACGGTGACGACCACGGCGGCGACTTCTTCGCCCGTGCCGAGGCGCCCGACCGGGATGCGTGATGCGTTTTCGGTGCGGTGCGGGGCGATCATTTCGGTGGCGATGAGCGAGGGGGCCACCGCGTTGACCAGCACGTTGTCCTTCGCGAGTCTCGCCGCGTAGCCGCGGGTGAGGCCTTCCATGCCGGCCTTCGATGCGTTGTAGTGCGCGCCGACCACGCCTGCGCCGCGCGCCGCGCCCGAGGAGATGTTGATGATGCGGCCCCATTTGCGGGATTGCATCCCCTTGTAGACCGCGTGCGAGCAGAGGAACGCGGATTTCAGGTTGGTGGCGATGGTGGTGTCGAAGTCGGCTTCGGTGAGCTCGTCGAGCGTTTTGCGCAGCGCGTGGCCGGCGTTGTTGACCAGGATGTCGATCGGGCCGAGGGCGGATTCGGTTTCCTGGATCAGCTTCGCGACCTCCGCTGATCTGGAGACGTCGGCCTGGATGGCGAGCGCTTTCTTGCCGAGCTTTTTTATGGCTGCGACGGTTTCGTCGGCTTCCTTCTTTCGTTCGCGGTAGTTGACCGCGACGTTGGCGCCGGCCTCGGCGAGCGCGATGGCGATGGCTTTGCCGATGCCGCGCGAGGCGCCGGTGACGAGGGCGGTTTTGTTGGCGAGGGAATCGGTCATCGTGGAGTCCTCCTTCGAGCTCCGATTATGCGGCGAACAGGCGCTCGAGGATTGCGGTGACGTATTCGGTGATGCCGGGCTCGGTCGACGCGCGCGGGCCGGCGACGTTGAGCGTCTTCACTCGGTGGCGCTCGAGGAATTCTTGGATCGTCTTCGGGTCGTCGTTGCCCGGGTGGACGTGGAGCCAGGGCTTGGCGAGCTCTCCGGCGCAGCGCCGGGTGTAGGCCGAGCCGCCGGTGAGTGTTGATGATTTCGAGATGATCAGCGTCGCGTCGCTGTCGCGCACGTTCCAGCGCGTGCGCTGCTCGTAGTCCTTCGAGGGCGTTTCGATTACTTCATAGTGCGGCGGGATGCGGCCGTCCTCGGCGCGGCGGCCTTTCGGGCACCAGCCGCCGTGCGCGAGGCCGTGCTCGAGCGCGAAGTCGAGCGCGGCGCGGTCGGCGCCGGTCTGGGCGCCGGAGACGATGCGGGCGGGGAGCGCCATCGGCGCAGGATGTCACCGATTCCTCAGCGCCTCCAGTTCGCCCTCGATCTGCTTCGCGTCGCGAAAGAATTGCCTCGTTCCGGTGCCATCCACCAGGCGCGCCTCGGGCAGCTTGATGGACTTCATGTACGCCATCTCGGTCAGCGCATCGGGACGCGCGAGCTGACCGACGAGCGCGATCATTCCGACGAAGAGCGCCGCCACCATCGCCGCCGCCAGCGCCGCGCCGCGTCCCGGACGGTGCGTCACGAGGGCGAGGTGGCGCCACAGGCCCCAGGCGAGCGCGGCCCAGAGCGCGCCGGCGGCGACGAAGTCCGCGTAAGAAGCGGACAGGGCGAAGGCCAGGTAGTCGAGCCGGTTCGCAGCGACGGCGCCCAATAGCGCGAGGCTCGCGACGGCGAGATGCGCGCACACGCGCCGCTCGCCGGTCAGCAGCCTTCCGGCGAGCGCCCAGGTTCCCGACCAGGCGAGGAG
>JAJDNJ010000138.1 GCA_022340705.1 Betaproteobacteria bacterium | reverse complement strand
TCGGAGGACGCCCTTGTCACCCAGTCGGGCTGGTGCGCGAACACCGGCCTGCTGCAGTCGATTGCCTCGCCCGAGACGCCGGTCTACATCGACATGTTCGCCCATATGTCGCTCTGGGAGGGCGTGAAGAGCGCCGGCGCCACCGCACGGCCGTTCCGGCATAACAGCGTCGAGTCGCTGCGCAAGCTGACGGCCAAGCACGGTCCCGGCGTCCTGGTGGTCGATTCGCTCTACAGCACCAACGGCGATGTCTGCCCGCTGCCTGAAATCGTCGAGGCCGGACGCGAAGCGGGATGCGTGATCGTGGTCGACGAAGCCCATTCGCTCGGCGTGTACGGGAACCAAGGCGAAGGCATGGTCGCCGAGCTGGGACTTGCCGACCAGGTCCACTTCCGCACGGCGAGCCTGTCGAAAGCCTACGCCGCGCGCGGCGGGCTGATCCTGTGCTCCTCGCGCCACGCCGAGTATCTTCGCTATCAGTCGCTCCCCGCGATCTTCAGCTCCGGTCTTCTGGCGCACGAGATCGCCGGCTTGCGCGCGACGGTGCGGGTGATCGTGCGCGAGCGCTACCGCCGCGAGAAAGTGCTGCGCAACGCCGTCGCATTGCGCTCGCGGCTCAGCGCGCTGGGCTACGACATCGGTCAGGATGCCACGCAAATCATCGCGCTGGTCGCGGGCGCCGAGCACCTCACGATACAGCTGCGCGACGCGCTCGAGGCGCGCGGCGTGTTCGGATCGGTTTTCTGCGACCCGGCGACGCCACGCAATCGCTCGCTCGTGCGCTTCACGCTCAACGCGGATCTGACGGCAGAGGACATCGAGCGCATCGCGCGGGTCTGCGCGGAGCTGCGCGGCGTGGTCGACATCGAGCAGTGGCCGCAGGCCCGGCCGCAGCGAGCGCAGCGGATCGCGGCCTGAATGCGCGCGGGACCGGCCTAGCCGGCAGGTCGCAGGTCGCCTTCGTCGGCGCCCGTCAGCCGCTCGATGAGCGCGATGATCGAGGCTTCGACGTCGGTCTCGTCGTACTCGCCAGGCTGGTCGTCGGTGGACATCGTCAGCCAGCGCTCGGCGCCAGCGCTGATCGAGTATTTGAGCTGGTCGAAGTGCCTCTGCAGGATCTCCCGGACGCGTTCGACCGGATAGGCACTGACATTAACGAACATCGACCACACGACGTTCGGTCCGCTGCCGTACATCTCGTAGTAGTACTCGACGTTCTTGTGCCGGCTGTATTCGGACTGATGCAGGCGCGGTGCGCGCGCCAGGCGCGCGCTGCGGATTCGCTCATGCGCCCAGACGCCCTGCGCAAGCACAGCCTGCCGCGGCAGCGCATGAACGCGCTCGACGGCCGGAAAGTCACGCAGCGTAACGTCGAGCTCGCGAAGCTCGAGCGCCAGCAACCCGGGGACGTTGCGGCCCGCCTTGCGCAACTGCCAGCAGAATTCCTCGGAAAGGACAATCGCGTTGCTCCCCAGACGCTCGCGCACCACTGGTGACTTGGTCAGCTCCTCCATGCGGGCGGTGCGATTGACGTTCACGCCGATGACCGTCGGATCGATCAGGGTTTCGCTCGCCAGATTGCCGTAGATCACGTCGCCGCAATGCACGGCGACCCCGAAGTTGAGCGGCGTCGCGGCCGCGCTCACGAGGTTCTGATTCACGCGTTCGACCGATTCCACGAACACACAGGCGAGCGCAAGCACGTTCAGCACGGCATCTTCACGCCCCTGGTCGACGTCGCTGTACAGGAAAATGCAGTCGCCGATTGGCTTGATGATCGACAGGTCCTGCCCCACCGTGGTGATTTCCGAGAAGCATTGCGCCACGAGCTGCGCTACCTCGAGCTCGTTCTCGCCGCTGAACATGCGCGTGAAATTGCGGATGTCGGCTTGCATCATGGCGCAGTAGCGCCGTTCCTGGCGAGTGATGCGGGAGAGTGCGGCATCGAATCCGAGTTCGGACTCGTAGCGACGCAGCTGGGCAACCACTGTGTTGTTCAAAAAATGGCCGAGCAGTTTGTTTCGCTCGCGCATCATCGCCGCGTTCTGGCCGGACACGGTGCGCAGCCGCCGGATCAGCGCGGCCTCCGCCTCGCGGTAGGTGCGCAGCTTGAGGTTGATCGCGCCGCCGACCCCGAGCACGAACAGATAGACCACGTAAATTTCGTACGGCGGCGCCGTCAGATACTCGTCCGGCTTCATCAATTCGAAGAGCGCGAAGGCCGATCCCGCGCCGATCAGGAACATCGCGATCGCCAGAAGCCAGTGCACGAAGAACGTCAGCAGAAAGGCGCCCGCGATGAAGGTCAGCACCCAGACCATCGCGTAGTCGTTCAGCAGCATGAACAGCGTGAAGAAGAACGGCAGCTGAAACATCACGACGAGGTGCCAGTACAGCGCAAGCCAGAGCCTGAGGCGCTCGGGCCAGTAGGCCTTCAGGACGAGCGGGATACAGATCGCGCCCGCGAATATCCTCAGCGCCAGGTTCTCGTAGGGCTGCGGAAAGACGTACGACCAGATCAGGTAGAAGAGCGGATGGCCTACGAGCGCGATCAGGGCGACGGTAACCATGAACGGTTCGGCGAACTCTGCGCTGCGCAGCAACAGACGTTTCGCCGGAGACTCTTTGCGCGGATTCCCGGCCGCCGGAAGGCCCCCAGCTTCGGGATTCAGGCTCACCGCGGCTCCGTGCTCCCCGCGCCCCCGCCGGCAGGCGGACGCAGCACGCCATCGGAGAGCTCGAGAACGCGGTCGGCGCGCGCCGCGAGCCCGACGTCGTGGGTGACGATGACGAAGGCGGTGCCGCGCGCGGCCGACAGCGCGAGCATCGCCTCGAACACCTCGTCCGCGGTATTGGCGTCGAGGTTGCCGGTCGGCTCGTCAGCGAGCACCACCGCGGGCTGGGTGACCAGCGCGCGCGCGAATGCGCAGCGCTGACGCTCGCCACCCGAAAGCTCGCCCGGCAGGTGCGCGACGCGGGCCGCGAGCCCAATCTCGTCCAGCACGCGGCGCGCGTTCGCGAGTGCCTCACCGCGCGCCATCCTCCGGATGAACAGCGGCATCGCGACGTTCTCCTCCGCGGTGAACTCGGGTAGCAGGTGATGAAACTGGTAAACGAAGCCGAGCTTCTCGTTGCGCACCCGACTGCGCTCGCTCTCGTGCATGGCGCCGAACGGACGGCCGTCGATCAGCACGTCGCCCGCGCTCGGCGCATCGAGCCCGCCGAGCAGATGAAGCAGAGTCGACTTGCCCGAGCCGGACTTGCCCATGATCGCGACGCGCTCGCGCGGCAGGATCGAGAAATTCACCCCGGCGAGCACCGGCACCGGCCGAGGCCCCTGGTAGGTCTTGCGCAGGCCCCGGCAGGCGAGCACAGGCGCGGCCTCATTCATAGCGCAAGGCCTCCGCCGGATTCACGCGCGAGGCGCGCCAGCTTGGATAGAGCGTCGCGACGAACGACAACAGGAGCGAAACCCCGCCGATTGTCAGCACGTCGCTCAGCTGTACGTCCGAAGGCAGATCTGCGATGTAGTACACGTCCTTGGCCAGAAACTTGAACCCGAGCACGCGCTCGAGGGCGGGAACCACCGTATCCACGTTCAGGCCGAGCAGCACTCCGAGCACCACGCCGGTCAGCGTGCCGATGACGCCGATCATCGCGCCCTGCACCATGAAGATCCGCATGATCGAGCCGGGCATTGCGCCGAGCGTGCGCAGGATCGCGATGTCGGCGTTCTTGTCGGTCACCAGCATCACCAGCGTCGATACGATGTTGAACGCGGCGACCGCAACGATCAGCGTGAGGATGATGAACATCATTCGCTTTTCGATTGCGACCGCGCGGAAGAAGTTCGCGTGGCTGCGCGTCCAGTCGACCGCGAAGACCGCTGCTCCGAGGCCGCGCGTCATCGCGCGCGCGACGCTGCGCGCCGCGAACAGGTCGTCGAGCTTGAGGCGCAGCCCGGACACCTCCGAATCCATCTGGTACAGCTTCTGCGCGTCCTCGAGATTGATCAGCGCGAGACCCGAGTCGTACTCGTACATTCCGACTTCGAACAGCCCGGCGACGGTGAACTGCTTGAGGCGCGGGATCACGCCAGCCGGCGTGACCAGACCCTGCGGTGCGATCAGCGTGACCTTGTCGCCGGGCAGCGCCCCGAGGGCACGCGCGAGATCGGCACCGAGCACGACGCGGAAAGCGCCGGCGCGCAGCGCCTCGAGGCTTCCGGCGCGCATATGGTGTCCGATATCCGACACCTGGAGCTCGCGCTCGGGAAGAATGCCGCGCACCATCGCACCACGCACGTTGCTGCCACGAACGAACATGCCCTGCGCGTTCACGAACGGCGCCGCCGCGAGCACGCGAGGGTGCTTGCTCGCAGCCGCCGCGACGTCTTCCCAATTGGGAAGACGTCCATCCGCGCCGAAGATCTGGACGTGCGACACGACCGCGAGGATGCGCGAGCGCAGCTCCTGCTGGAAGCCGTTCATGACCGACAGCACCACGATCAGCGCCGCGACCCCGAGCGCGATACCGGCCATTGAAATGCCGGAAATGAAGCTGATGAAATGGTTGCGGCGTTTGGCGCGCGTGTAGCGCAGGCCGACCAGGAGCTCGTAGCGCAAGCAGGTTCCGGAGAATGTCCGGTCCGAAGTTTACAATGGCCGCGATGAATGACGAGGAACGCGATGCGTTGCGGCGCCTGCTGCGCGAGGTACGCGTCGCGCACCTCGGCACGCTGCGCGACGGCGCGCCGATGGTGTCGATGACGCTTTTCCTGCCGGCGGCGGACCTGTCGCAGTTCCACGTGCACGTCAGCCGCCTCGCCTGGCACACGCAGGACATGGGGCGTGACCCGCGCGTTGCGCTCTCGATCGCGCAGAACGACGATGCGCGCGCCGATCCCTTCACGCTGGCGCGCGTCACGTTGCGCGGCAGCGCGAGCCCGCTGGCGAACGACGGCCCCGCATTCGGCACATTGAAGCAGTCCTGGCTCGCGCGCTATCCCGAGTCGGCGATCAACTTCACGCTGGCCGACTTTTCTTTCTGGGCGATACGGCCGCATTCGGCAAGATTCATCGCCGGCTTTGGCCGCATCCACAACCTGTCCGCGCAGGCGCTGGCCGGGGTCGCCGCGTGAGCGCGTCCGCTCGCCCGCGCATGCGCATTCCGTTCCAGGTGATCGTCGTCGACCTGCTGGGCACCGCGATTGCCGGACTCGGCATCTACAGCCTCGCCTCGGAGTCGCCGCCGGCCTTCGCGCCTG
>JAJDNJ010000130.1 GCA_022340705.1 Betaproteobacteria bacterium | reverse complement strand
CTCGCAGCGCAGGGCGTGCGCGAGGTGACGCTGCTCGGTCAGAACGTGAATGCCTGGCGCGGCGTGATCGACGGTGACCCGGCGGATTTCGCCGCCCTGCTCGGCTACGTGGCCGAGATCGAGGAAATCGAGCGGATCCGCTACACGACCTCGCATCCGCGTGAATTCACCCAGCGCCTGATCGATGCCCACCGGGACCTGCCCAAGCTCGCCGCACAGGTCCACCTTCCGGTGCAGTCGGGATCGGACCGGGTGCTGGCCGCGATGAAACGCGGATACACGGCGCTCGAGTATCGCTCGATCGCCCGCCGGCTGCGCGCCGCGCGCCCCGGCATCAGCCTGTCGTCGGATTTCATCGTCGGCTTTCCCGGGGAGACCGACGCTGATTTCGAGGCAACGCTTGCGCTGGTGCGTGAGATCGGCTTCGACGCGTCATTCTCGTTCGTTTACAGCCCCCGCCCCGGCACGCCCGCGGCCGAATTGCGCGACGCGCTGCCGCGCGAAGCGAAACGCGCGCGCCTGCAACGCTTGCAGGCCGAACTCGAGGCGCAGGCCGACGCGATTCGCGCCGCCATGGTCGGAGGCATCGAGCGGGTGCTCGTCGAGCGGCCCTCCAAGAAGGACCCCTCGGAGCTCAGCGGCCGAACGAGCAACAACCACGTGGTGAACTTCAAGGGCGACCCCGACCTGATTGGCCGCTTCGTGGCGGTGCGCATCGACGCCGCGCGGCCACATTCCCTGCGTGGCGCGCTGGCGGCGGACGACGCGGTGCAGCGCGCGGCTTAGGCAAGCGCGCGATTTGCGACGCTGCGACCGCGTGAATCGATGAGCCGAGCGGCGAGCACACGCCCCCTGCAGGTCCGGCTCGAACCGGTCGACAATCAGCGGCTCGCACGCCTGTGCGGAGCCCTCGATGTAAACCTGCGCCAGATCGAGTCCGCGCTCGACGTGTCGATCGCCCGGCGCGGCGCGCAGTTCACGGTGCGTGGCGACGCGCGCCAGGCGGCGCGCGCCGCCCAGGCGCTGGAGAGCTTTTACCAGCGCGCCACCGAAGACCTGACCCTGGACGATCTACAGCTCGGTCTCACGGAGTTGATGCAGGGCCTGCCGGGCGTCGGACGCGGCGACGGCCCGCAGCTGCTCACGCGCCGTGCGGACCTGCATGGGCGCACGCCGCATCAGGTTCAGTATCTGCAAAACATCCTTGCGCACGACGTCACCTTCGGCATCGGCCCCGCCGGGACCGGCAAGACCTTTCTCGCGGTGGCCTGCGCGGTCGACGCGCTCGAGCGCGACAGCGTCAAGCGCATCGTCCTCGTGCGTCCGGCGGTCGAGGCCGGTGAGCGGCTCGGCTTTCTGCCCGGCGATCTCGCGCAAAAGGTCGACCCCTATCTGCGGCCGCTCTACGATGCGCTTTACGATCTGATGGGTTTCGACAAGACCGGGCGTCTACTCGAGCGCGGCTCGATCGAGCTCGCGCCGCTTGCCTACATGCGCGGGCGCACGCTCAACCAGGCGTTCATCATTCTCGACGAGGCTCAGAACACGACCCCCGAGCAGATGAAGATGTTCCTCACGCGCATCGGATTCGGCGCGAAGGCGGTGGTCACCGGAGACATCACGCAGATTGACCTGGCGCGCGGCCAGCGCAGCGGACTGATCGAGGCGCGGCGCATTCTCGCCGGGGTGCGCGGTATCGCGTTCACCGAGTTCAGCGCCAAGGACGTCGTGCGGCATCCGCTCGTCGCGCGCATCATCGATGCCTACGAAAAGCGCTCGGACACCGGCTCGGAAACCTAGGACGGCACGGAAGATCCGCGTGCAGCGCGCGACGCGTGCGAGCGACGTCCCGGGCCTGCGCCGCCTGCGTGCCTGGGCGCTCGCCGCCTGCCCAGCACGGGCCGACATCACGCTGCGGGTCGTAGGCGAGCGCGAAGCACGGCGACTCAACCGCAGCTACCGTGGCCGCGCCAGCGCGACCAACGTCCTGTCTTTCGGCTACGCGCGCGCACCCGAGCTGCGTGGCGATATCGTGCTCTGCCACCCTGTGGTCCTGCGCGAAGCGCGCGCGCAGTGCAAGACGGTCGCGGCGCATTACGCGCATCTCGTGATTCACGGCGTCCTGCACCTGCGCGGCTACGGCCATGCGCGGCCTGACGCCGCGGCCCGCATGGAGGCGCGCGAGCGCCGCATTTTGCGCGCGCTCGGTTTCGCGGATCCCTACGTCCCGCCCGCGGAGACCCCGCGCAAGGCAAGGTAAAATGGCGTTCCGCGCTGCACGCGCCCCTCGATGAACGACCCCCCGAATCCAAGTTTGCTGGAGCGCCTCTCGGCGCTCCTCATGCGCGAGCCCGAGGACCGCGAGCAGCTGATCCGGCTGCTGCGCTCCGCACACGATCGCGACCTGCTCGATGCGGACGCGCTCTCGATCATCGAGGGTGCGCTGACCGTATCCGAGATGCAGGTGCGCGACATCATGATTCCGCGCGCGCAGATGGACGTCATCGACATCAACGAACCGGTCGAAACCTTCATTCCGCAGGTGATCTCGACCGCGCATTCGCGCTTTCCGGTCATCGATCAGAATCGTGACGACGTGATCGGCATCCTGCTGGCAAAGGATTTGCTGCGCTACTACGCAGGAGAGGAAGAGTTCAATGTGCGCGAGATGCTGCGTCCCGCGGTGTTTGTGCCCGAGTCCAAACCGCTTAACGTCCTGCTGCGCGAGTTTCGGGCGACGCGCAATCACATGGCGATCGTCGCCGACGAGTACGGCGGCGTCTCGGGCCTGGTCACTATCGAGGACGTACTCGAGCAGATCGTCGGAGAGATCGAGGACGAGTACGACTTCGACGAGGTGGCCGACAATATCATCGCGGAGCCGGGCGGCCGCTATCGGGTCAAGGCGCTCACCCAGATCGCGGACTTCAACGCGACGTTCGGCACGCACTTTCCCGACGAAGAATTCGACACCGTCGGCGGGCTGGTCATCGCCGAGCTTGGCCGCGTACCGAAGCGCGGGGATACGCTCACGCTCCAGGGCCTGCGCTTTCACGTGCGCAATGCGGACAGTCGGCGTGTCCACATGCTGGTCGTCGAGAAAGTGAATTGAGGTGACGCGCGGCGGTCGTGCACGGCGGGCCGCCGCGGCGGCGCCGCGTTCTGAATGAGCTTGCTGGCGCGCGCGCGCCTGGACGAGCGCGCGGCACTGCGCGCGCTCGTTGCGCTGATCGCTGGCGCGGTGACGGTCGGCGGGTTCGCGCCGCTCGAGCAACCACTGCTCGCGCTGGCTGGTGGCATGGTGCTGGTGCAGCTGTGGCAGGTCTCGCCCACACCGCGCGCCGCGTTCGGCACCGGCTTCTGGTTCGGGCTGGGCCTGTTTGGCGTCGGGGTCTCCTGGGTCTACGTGAGTCTCGCGCGCTTCGGCGGCATGCCGGCGCCGCTCGCCGGCATCGCGACGCTCGGCTTCTGCGCCTACCTCGCGTTGTTTCCGGCCTTCGCAGGCTGGCTTCAGGCGCGCCTGCCGGTCCCCGCCTGGGCGCGTGCCGCGCTCGCCATCCCAGCGGCCTGGACGCTTTCCGAGTGGCTGCGCGGCTGGCTGCTCACCGGCTTTCCCTGGCTCGACATGGGGTACGCGGCGCTCGACACCCCGCTCGCCGGTTACGCGCCGCTGGGCGGCGTTTACCTGCTCTCGCTCGCGGTCCTGGGCTGCGCGGGCACGCTGTGGTGCCTGATCGCCGGGAAGGGACGCGCGCAGGCCGCCGTTGCGTTCGGATTGATCGTCGCGGGTGGCGCGGCCTTGCAGACCGTGCACTGGACCACGCCCTTGAGCGTGGCCACCCCCGTCACTCTGCTGCAAGGCAATGTGCCTCAGGATCTGAAGTTCGATCCGGCACGCTACGCGCGCACACTAGCCACCTACGCGGAGCTCGCCGAGCAGTCGCGCGGCCGTCTCATTGTGATGCCCGAAACCGCGCTGCCGCGCTTTCTCGACCTGGTCGAGCCCGCCTACCTCGCGCGCCTGGAAGCGATCGGTCGACGCAACGGCGGCGACCTGCTGATCGGCGCGCCGCTGCGCGATGCGTCGGGCCGCTACACCAACAGCGTGATCAGCCTGGGAACTTCGCGCCATCAGGCGTACCACAAGGTCCACCTGGTGCCCTTCGGCGAGTTCGTGCCGCCCGGCTTCGGCTGGGTATTACGCTGGCTGACGGTGCCGCTGGCCGATTTTTCCGCCGGCGCGCGGGGCCAGCCGCCGCTCGAAGTCGCCGGTCTGCGCGTCGCGGTCAACGTGTGCTACGAGGATGCGTTCGGCGCGGAGATCGCGCGCGCCCTTCCCGAGGCAACCCTGTTGGTCAACGTGTCGAACGTGGCCTGGTTCGGGGATTCGCTCGCACCGGCACAGCATCTGCAGATCGCCCGCATGCGCGCGCTCGAGACCGGTCGCATGGTGCTGACCGCCACCAACACCGGGATCACTGCGGCGATCGCCGCGAACGGCGCCGTGCTCGGTCGCCTCCCGCAGTTCGCCCAGGGACGCCTCGAACTCGCCGCACTCGCATTCGCGGGCGCAACCCCGTACGTGCGCCTTGGCAACGGCCTCGCGCTCGCCTCGGCCGTGCTGCTCCTCGTCGCCGGCCTGCTCATCGCGCGTCTGCAACGGAGCCGGTAAAATCCGCGTCGTTCCGCGGAGCGCGATCGCGTCGCAGATCGCGACCGGGCGCCTCCTGCCTGCGCATGCCGACCTTCCAGCAGATCATTCTTCAACTCGAGCAGTTCTGGGACCGCCAGGGCTGCGCGCTGCTGCAGCCTTACGACATGGAGGTCGGCGCCGGGACGTTTCATACCGCCACGTTCCTGCGCGCAATCGGTCCGGAACCTTGGAACGCGGCTTACGTGCAGCCGTCACGGCGCCCCAAGGACGGACGCTACGGAGAAAATCCGAACCGTTTGCAGCACTATTACCAGTACCAAGTCGCGCTCAAGCCGTCGCCAGACGACATCCAGGACCTGTATCTCGCGTCGCTCGTCGCGCTCGGCGTCGACCCGAAGGTCCACGACATCCGCTTCGTCGAGGACGACTGGGAATCGCCCACGCTCGGCGCCTGGGGCCTGGGCTGGGAAGTCTGGCTCGACGGCATGGAGGTGACGCAGTTCACCTACTTTCAGGAAGTCGGTGGGCTTGCCTGCAAGCCGGTGCTCGGCGAAATCACCTACGGTCTCGAGCGCCTCGCGATGTACCTGCAGGGCGTCGAGTCCGTGTTCGATCTCGTCTGGACGCCCGGCGTGCGCTACGGCGACGTCTACCACCAGAACGAGGTCGAGCAGTCACGCTACAACTTCGAGCTGTCGAACGCGGAAATGCTGTTCCGCCACTTCGGCGAGTACGAGACGGAAGCGAAGCGCCTGATCGAGGCGCAATGCGTGCTGCCCGCCTACGAGATGGTCATGAAGTGCTCGCATGCCTTCAACCTGCTCGATGCGCGCGGCGCGATCTCGGTCACCGAGCGCGCCGCGTACATCGGCCGGGTGCGGGCACTGGCACGCGCGGTTGCGCAGGCCTACTACGAATCGCGCGAGCGCCTCGGCTTTCCGATGTGCCCGCCGCCCGCGCAGGCGACCTGATCATGGCGAACGCGACCCTGCTCGTCGAGCTGCTGACCGAAGAGCTTCCGCCGAAGTCGCTCGTCGCTCTGGCGAACGCGTTCGCGCAGAGCGTGCGCCTTGGACTGCGCGAACGCGGTCTCGCGGGCGAAGCGCGCGAAGCCGCCGTTTTCGCCACGCCGCGGCGGCTCGGAACGGCGATTCCAGGCATCGCAGATCGCGCGCAAGACAAAACGACCGAGGTCCAGGGTCCCTCGGTCGGCGCGCCAGCGAAGGCTACCGAAGGATTCGCGAGGAAGCATGGTCTGCGGGTCGATGCGCTCGAGCAGCGCGAGACGCCGAAAGGCAAGGTCTGGCTCGCACGCGTCGAAAGCAAAGGCGCCTCGCTCGATGCGGTGCTCGCAGAGATCGTCTCCGAGGCGGTGCGCAAGCTGCCGATCGCGAAGCTGATGCGCTGGGGCGCGGGCGAGGCGCAGTTCGTGCGTCCGGTGCACGGCCTGGTCATGCTCCACGGCAAGCGCGTCGTCCCCGGCAATGTGCTCGGCCTCGAATCGGGCCGCGCCACGCGCGGCCACCGGTTTCTCGGCGCCGCATCGATCGAGCTCGCCAGTGCGGACGAATACGAACGCCGTCTGCTCGAGGACGGCCGTGTGGTCGTCGACTTCGTTGCGCGGCGCGCCGAGATCGAGGGCATGCTCCAAGCCGAGGCGCGGCGCGAGAATGCCGTGCTGGGTCCGTACGCCGATCTGCTGGACGAAGTGACCGCCCTCGTCGAGCTGCCGACCGTCTATCCGGGACGCTTCGATCCAGCGTTTCTCGAGGTTCCGCAGGAATGCCTGATTTTGACGATGCAGCAGAACCAGAAGTA
>JAJDNJ010000126.1 GCA_022340705.1 Betaproteobacteria bacterium | reverse complement strand
GCCGGAATGCCCATACGGCCTTCGGGCGAGCCTTCGAGTACGGCCCATGAAGCCTTCGCGTACGGCCAGCTGACCCAGATGATGAGAATGCACGTCGGCACCAGGAACACGAGCGTGCCGATGATGTCGATGATCGCCTTGGCACGCGGCGACGCGGCACCGTAGAAGATGTCGCAGCGCACATGACCGTTGTGAACGAGCGCATAGCCCGCGACCCCCATGAACACGATGGCGTGCATGTAGACGACCGATTCCTGCATGATCGTCGAGCCGAGGCCGAAGACGTAGCGCATCAGCACCACGACGAAAGTGACCATCACCATGCCGAGGGTGAGCCAGGCAAGTCCCCGGCCGATCCAGTCGTTCAGCAGATCGATCGCGTCTGCGATTCGCTTCAGACCGTTCATCTTGCCGATTCTGCAAACATACGCATCCCGTCCGGGGTGAACCGGACCGTCCTACCTACCGCATGCTAAATATCAGTGGGCGAAGCCGGCGGGATGGCGCCATCCCGCCGGTTGATCGCATGCCGCCGTCGGTTAAGCCTTGAAGTTGGCCAGCCGGGCGTTCATGAAGCCCTGTTCACCGAGCTTGCTCCAGCCGATCGCCTTGGCGCGGGCTGCCATGAAGTTCTCGTACACCTTCTTGGTGAACGGGTCCCTGTTTCCGACCTCGGCGATGACTTCCATGGAGGCATCGTAGAACCCCTTGAGCATCTCCGGGGAGAACTGACGCAGCTGCACGCCATGCTTGTTAAGCAGCACGTCGAGGGCGTTGCCGTTCTTGTACGTGAACTCGGCAAACTCCATCGTCGACTCGGCCTGCACCGCGACGCGGATGATCTCCTGGTGCTCCTTCGACAGCCCGGCCCACACCTTCTTGTTGACCAGCACCTCGCCGGTGGTGTTCGGCTCGTGGAACCCCGGCCAGTAGTAGAACTTGGCGACCTTGTAGAAGCCGAATGCGAGGTCGTTGAACGGGCCGACCCACTCCGTGCCGTCGATCGTGCCGGCCTGCAGCGCGGGAAAGATCTCGCCGCCGGGCAGGTTGACGACCGTCGCGCCCAGCTTGCGCAGAACTTCGCCGCCCAGGCCAGGCATGCGGAACTTCAAGCCCTTGAAATCCTCCAGGGACGTCATTTCCTTGCGGTACCAGCCGCCCATCTGGACACCGGTACTCGCGCGCATGAACGGCACCACGCCGAACTGGTCGCACAGCTCGGTATAGAGCTTTAGACCGTCGCCCCAGAGCATCCATCCGTAGTGCTCGTCGGCGGTGAATCCATAGGGCACCGCGGCGAAGAAGTTGAAGGCTGGCGACTTGCCCTGCCAGTAGTACGACACCGAATGGCTCATCTCGGCCTTGCCTTGCGACACCGCGTCGAACGACTGGAAGGCAGGCACGAGCTCGCCTGCTGCGTAGACCTTGACCTGCAGCTTGCCGCCCGACATCGTGGTAATGCGCTGCGCGAGACGCTCGGCCCCGGTGCCCAGGGCCGGAAAGTTCTTCGGCCAGGTGGTCACCATCTTGAGTTGCTTGACGCCCTGCGAGATTGCCGGCGCGGCTACGGTTGCGGCGGCTGCCGCGACTCCGCCAGCGGCTGCGCCTTTCAGGAACTTACGACGTTTCATGTTTTGGCCTCCTCAGGTCCAGTGATATTGTCGGGATGCAGCAGAGACATGCGAAACATGCGAAATGCTGCCACCGCACATGGTAAAGCCTCTGCGCTCCCACGGCTCAAGTTTCGGACAGCCGCTCGGTCCTTGCCCGGGCGGTTTCTCCTCCGTTTTCCGCCCGGCTCGGCCGTAGCCGAGGCGAAAGTATAAGGCAATGAATCAGAGCTCTAGCGCCGCCGCCGCGGGCACCGCCACGGTGCATGCGGAGCAGCCAAGGACCATGCGGGTCGTCGAATGCGGCCGCATCGCGCGCCTCGTTCTGCGCGAAGGGGCGACGGGAATCGCGCACGCCGTGTTTCGGCGCAGCGCCTATCTGGAGTGCACCGCGCAGCGCCTGGTCTGCATCGGCGACGCATCGCTCGGACGCGGTCCGTTGAATGCGCGCGTGGAGGGATTCTCGCCGCCGCGACCCGGCGAGATGCTCGGCTTGACGATGAACGGCGCCACGCTCTGGACGCCCCCGAATTGCACGGGCCGGCCGGTTCGCGCCGCCCTGCGCGCGCTGCGTGCAGCGGCGGCGGAGCGCCCGCCCGTGGAGGGCCTCGGCGGAGTCGTCGCTGGCCGGTCCAGCCCGTTGATCGAGCACGCGCGCCCGGCGATGGCCGCGCTCGATCGCTGGCTGGTCGGTGCGCCGCCCGCAGCCGAACTCGAGGGGTTGATCGGGCTCGGTCCTGGTCTCACGCCTTCGGGAGACGACTATCTCGGCGGTGCGCTGATCGCCCTGCGCACCTTCCAGCGCGCGGAGCAGGCCGATGCGCTATGGGCGTGGGCCGCGCCGCGCCTGCCGCAGCGGACCAACCGCATCAGCGCAGCACACTTGTCCGCGGCCGCCGAAGGCGAGGGGCAGGAGGCCCTGCATGACTGTCTCGAGGGGCTGATTCAAGGTGCCATCGCGGGCTGGCGCGAGCGGCTCGCGCGGGTCGATGCGATCGGCCACTGCTCGGGCTGGGACGGCCTGGCGGGCGTCATCGCCGTTGCGCAGCAGTGCGCGCGCTAGGTCGTTCGCGACGCAATCAACCGACTGTCACGGCGCTGCCTGATCCAGTAAAGTCGCGCCCTTCGGCGCGCGTCGGACCGCGCCGGCCGTAACCAAAGCGCATGCCATTCGATTTCGACACGCCGATCGACCGCAGCGGAACCTGGGCCTCGCGCTGGGAGCGCTACGCCGGGCGCGATGTCATACCGCTCTGGGTCGCCGATACCGACTTTCGCGCGCCGCCTGCGGTGCTCGAAGCGTTTGCCGCGCGCGTCGCGCACGGGGTCTTCGGCTACAGCGCGCCGCCCGACGTCCTGCGCGAGGCAATCGTCGAGCGCATGCAACAGCTCTACGGCTGGGCGATCGAGCCGACCTGGATCGTGTTTCTGCCCGGCGTGGTCCCAGGGCTGCATCTCGCTGCGCGCCATCTCTGCACCGCCGACCAGCATGTCCTGGTGCCGACCCCGATCTACCAGCACTTCAAGCGCGCGGTGCAGATTGCGCCGCGTGAGCACGACGACGTGCCGCTCATCCTGCATGCGGGCCGCTGGGTATTCGACGAAGCGCATCTCGCCCGCGCCGTGCGCAAGAACTCGAAGCTTCTGTTCCTGTGCAATCCGCAGAATCCCGGCGGCACGGTCTTCACGCGCACCGAACTGGAGAGTCTGGCTTCGCTCGCCGAGCGGCACGATCTCGTCATCTGCTCGGACGAGATTCACGCCGACCTGCTGATGGACGAAGGCAAGCCGCATATTCCGATCGCGAGCCTTTCGCCGGAGGTGTCGCGCCGCAGCGTGACCCTCATGTCGCCGAACAAGACCTTCAACTTTCCGGCCGCCGGCGTCGCATTCGCGATCATCGAGGACGCGCAGCTGCGCGCCGCATTCTCGCGCGATCACCACGCGACGCTGCACGACGCGTCGGTGTTCGGTTATATCGGCGCGCTCGCCGCCTATCGCCACGCGCAGCCCTGGCTCGACGCGCAGCTTGCCTACCTGCGCGGCAACCGCGATCTGGTCGAAGCCATGGTGGGCGAGACCCCCGGCCTGACGATGGCGCACACCGAGGCCACCTACCTTGCCTGGATCGATGCCTCAAGCCTCGGCGTCGAGGACCCTTTCGCGCATTTCCTCGCCCATGGCGTGGCGCTTTCGCCCGGCGCGCAGTTCGGCAACCCGGCCTTCGTTCGTCTCAACTTCGGCACGCAGCGCGCGCGACTCGTCGATGCGCTGGCGCGCATGCGCAGCGCCGCAGATCGAGCCTAAGCTCGGGCGCGCGTTCTCAGCAGTGCGTTGGCCCGCGCGAGGACGCGGTCAAGGTGCGGATCGCGAACCCCGAGCTCGCGCATGTGGGCCAGCGTGCGCTGCAGATAGTCGATATTGTGTCCGCGTCCGCCGCGCCCTTGTGCAACCAGCCGCGCGGTGTGCTCGACATCGAGATCCCCGGCGAACTGCCGGTGCTTCTGGTCGGCGACGAAGGTGAGCGCGCGCACGGGTCTGCCCGCGACACGAACCGTGACGAGGCGAGGCAGATAGACGTAGTTGCGCATCTCGCGGCGCCAGAGGGCGGCAAGGATGGTTCGCTGCGCACGACTGGCGAGCCGGTATGCCATGCCCCAGCAAGAACCACCGCGACACAGCCCCATGACGAGACCCGGGCGCTCGCGCGTGCCGCGGTGCCGGTGCGAGTAAATGCACAGCGCGCGGTGATAGCCGTACACGAACCCACGCTGCCGTTCCCGGTAGGCAAATCCGGGAGACCACATCAGCGAAGCGTAGCCGAATACCCATAGCTCGCCGGGCGGCAAAAGGGAAAGAAACTGCTCGAGCTTCAATGCTGCGCGGTGGGGGCCTGCGGTACACCGGCCGAAGAGACCGACGCTTGGATGAGCCAGGGCTTCCCGATCATCATCGACGAAGCGCAATTATAGTGATGGTGGCGTGGCCGGTTGTCGGAGAGTCAACCCGACACAGATCTGTGGCGTTGAATCTCAGGCGGCGCGAACTGGCGCCGAATATCGAACCGGAGGAAACCATTATGTTGAAACGTAAGATCCTTGCAGCGCTACTGGCGTCGGTCTTTTCCACCGTGTCGTACGCGCAGGCGCTGCCTGCGTCCCCCGCGACTCCCGCAACGCCCGCGCAGCCGGGGACGGCAGCGGCCCAGCGCGCGACACCCGCCACCCCGGCGCAGCCGGCGGCGCACGAGCCGAAGACGGAAAGAAAGAAGACGCAAACCGAAACGAAGGCCGGCAAGTCGAAGAAAGAGACGAAAGCCAAGAAAAAGAAGACGGCGAAGAAGCCGAAGAGCGAAGGCTGAACCCAAGCTCCGAGGGCGCGACTCGGCGTCATCGTGCAAGCGGTATCATGCAAAGCGCGGCTCCGGCCGGGCTTCGTTATTGATGCAAACACTTGCGCGCCTGCTGATCGCCTGCACGATGCTCGCGCCCTCGATTTCTTGGGCGCAGGCGCTCACGCCATGGACCGGCGGCGCAACGCCCGCGCTCGAGCTTGCCGCGCTCGATGGCAGCCTGCACCGCTTGACCGAATATCGCGGACGGGTGGTGCTGGTCAATTTCTGGGCGTCCTGGTGCGGTCCCTGCCGCGCCGAGATGCCCGGTATCGAGCGGCTGCGCCGCAGCCTCGCGCAGGAGGCTTTCACGGTGCTCGCAGTGAACGTCGGCGAGGATAGCGACGCGGTGCGCGCCTTCGCGAATCGGGTCGCGATGGGTTTTCCACTGCTTCTCGATCGCGATACCCGAACTGCACGCAGCTGGGGTGCGCGCGTGCTGCCGATGACCTTCGTCATCGGTCCACAAGGGCGCATTCGCTACCGTGCAGTCGGTGAGCGGGATTGGACAGACGCGCAGATTCGCGCCGCGCTGCGCGCGCTCATGCCAGCGGCGGGCCTGCCGCAATCGGCGCGCGCGGACAGGTGAATGACGGCGCGCGCGATCGTTCTGGTTTTTTGTGCGCTCGGTGTTGTCGTTCAGGGCTGGGCGCAGAACACCGACAGGGAGCCGCCCTTCGTCACGACACCGATGCAGGTCGTCGGGCGCATGCTGTCGCTCGCGCAGACGGACGGGGAAGACCTGGTGATGGACCTCGGATCGGGCGACGGCCGGATCGTGATCGCGGCCGCGAAGACCTACGGCGCGCACGGCGTCGGAGTCGAGCTCGACCCCGACCTGGTCGCCGCGGCACGCGTGAATGCGCGGCGCGTCGGTGTCGAGCAGCTGACCCGTTTCGTGAACGCCGATGTCCTGAAGACCGATTTGTCCGGGGCGAGTGTCGTGACCGCGTACTTGCTGCCCTGGCTGATGGACGCGCTGCAGCCGAAATTTCTCGCCGAGCTGGCGCCGGGTACACGCATCGTTTCGCATGCGTTTCCGATGAGCGGCTGGGAGCCCGACGAGACCGAAAGCATCCGGTTGACCGGCGCGTACGAAGGTCGTACGGCGACGATCTACTACTGGGTCGTCCCCGCCCAGGCACGCGGCAGCTGGCGCGCGGTGCAGCCCGAGGGCGACTGGAGGCTGGAAATCGGCCAGAATTTCCAGCAGATCGACGTCCGTGGCGCGATCGACGACAAGCCTTTCCGCGCACCGAATGCTCGGTTGCGTGGGGTCGATATCGAATGGAACAGCGATGCCGGACGATTCAGCGGACGCGTGGAGTCGTCGCGCATCGTCGGCACGCTGACTGCGGGCGGAGCGAAGCGGACCATCGAATTCACGCGTCAGGAATGAACCATCTTTTCTCCGCGCTCCTGGGGCGCCCGCCCGACCCGGGCCGTGGTCTCGAGGCCGGCGGACTTAAGACACGTCAAGCGCGAAATTGACCGGCGCCGCTAAGCTGCAGCCGCGGTGTGATTTCGTGCCAAGGAGGCGTGAATGCTGACCGAAAACGAAGTCTGTGAGGCGTTACGCGAGGTCCAGGACCCGGAGGCCGGCATGAGTATTGTCGATCTCGGTCTCGTGTATGGCGTCGACGTCAGTCCTGCTCGAATTCACGTCCGCATGACGATGACTTCGCCCGCCTGTCCGGTTGCGCCTTACATCGTCGAAGAAGCGGTAGCGGCGATCCGCGCCGCCGCGACGGGCGTGCCGGACGTCGACGTCGAGCTGGTCTGGGACCCGCCTTGGACCCCCGAGCGCATGAGTGAATCGGCACGCCGGCGTTTCGGCTGGGAACAAGGTTCGACATGACCGCTTCGAGCGGCGTGCCGCCCCGCTGGCGTTTTCCGCTGCTCGTTCTCGGCTTCGTCTCGCTCGTCGGCGGAACGCTGGGTGGCCTGCTGCGCGTCGGCCTCAGCGGGTTGCCGGCACCCGATGCGGCACCGGGCCTGCACGGCGCGCTCATGGTGGGCGGATTCTTCGGCACGGTCATCGCCCTCGAGCGTGCAGTCGCGCTCGGCAAGGGCTGGGCCTATGGCGCGCCTCTCGCCTGCGGGCTCGGCGGCCTCGCACTGCTCTTCGGTGCTTTGCCACTCGGGCTCGCCCTGCTCGTGTTCGGCGCGCTCGTGCTGCTCGCTGCAAACCTGGCAATCGTCCGCCGCCAAAGATCTCTGGAAAGCACGACGCTGGGCATTGGCGCCGCATGCTGGTTGATTGGCAATTTCGTGCTGCTTGGCGGTCAGCCGCTGCCGGCCGCGGTACCGTGGTGGCTCGCTTTCTTCGTGCTCACAATCGGAGGCGAGCGGCTCGAGCTTTCACGCTATGCACCGCATCCGCGGGCGGCACGTACTGCATTCGTTGCGATCGTCTCCACGATTGCGCTTGCCGCGCTGGCGTCGCATTTCCTTGCAGCAGCCGCGTGGCGCGCGCAGGGCCTGGCACTGCTTGTGCTTGCCGTCTGGCTTTGGCGCTATGACATCGCGCGCATCACCTTGCGCCAGACGGGCCTGGCGCGCTACATCGCCGCCTGCGTTCTTTCCGGTCTTGTCTGGCTCGGGCTCGGCGGCACGATGCTGGCACTCGAAGGCGCGATGCATGCCGGCGCGCGATACGACGCGGCGCTGCATGCGCTGATGCTCGGGTTCGTGTTCGCGATGGTTTTCGGCCACGCGCCGGTCATCTTTCCCGCGGTAGTTCGAGTACAGATTCCCTATTCCACCGTTCTCTATGCGCCGCTCGTCCTGCTTCACGTCACGCTTGTCCTGCGCGTGACGGGCGACCTCGCCGCACAGCCGATGCTGCGCGCCGTCGGCGCCGCCGGGAACGCGATTGCGATTGTGCTGTTTATCGTGACGGCCGCCGCGCTCGCAATTCGCGGAAAAAGAGCGCCAATGGGGTCAGACCCCTGTGGATAAGTCCGCGACGTCAATCGATCCGCGCCGGCGTCGTTGACTTATCCACAGGGGTCTGACCCCAGGCTAGCCCAACACCTTGCCGGGATTCATCAGACCCTGCGGGTCGAGCGCCTGCTTGACGCGTGCCATGAGCTCTAGCTCGAGCGCCGACTTGTGCAGCCGGATTTCATCGCGCTTGAGCTGGCCGAGGCCGTGCTCCGCGGAGATCGAGCCATCCAGCGCGTCGACGAGCGCGTAAACGATGGCATTGACCTCGGCGCGTCGCGCCATCAGCGCCTGGTTGGCCGCAGGGTCGGCAAAGCCGACGTTGTAGTGCAGGTTGCCGTCGCCCGCATGGCCGAAGGCGTAGATCACGATCCCGGGAAACGCGCGCTCGAGCGCCGCCGCGCCGCGCTCGATGAACTCCGGGATCTTGGACAGCGGTACGGAGATGTCATGCTTCACGTTCTCGAGCTGCGCTTCCGGCATGCGCTCGCGAATCGCCCACAGCGCGCGGGCCTGAGCGCCGCTTTGCGCGAGGACGACGTCTCGCGCGAGGCCTTGCTCAAGGCATTCGGCTAGGACCTGCTCGATGCGCTGGCGCAGCATCGGTTCCGGATCGCTGTCGCCGAGCTCGACCAGCGCGTACCAGGGGCAGGGCGCGGGCAACGGATCCAGCGTACCGGGAACGTTGGCCAGTGCGGCATCGAGGCAGACGCGCGCGAGCAGCTCGAATGCGGTCAGGCGGTCGCCGAGGCGCGCGTGCAGCAGGGCAAGCAGCTCGATCGCCTGCTGCGGGGTGGCGAGGCCGAACCACGCGGTCGCCCCGGATGCGGGCGGCGGGTAGAGCTTGAGCACCGCGGCGGTGATCACGCCGAGCGTGCCTTCCGCGCCGATGAACAGCTGCTTCAGATCGTAGCCGGTGTTGTCCTTGCGCAGTCCGCGCAGACCGTGCCAGATGCGCCCGTCCGGCAGTACCACCTCGAGCCCGAGAACCTGGTCGCGCGCGTTCCCGAAGCGCAGCACGTTGACGCCTCCGGCATTGGTCGACAGGTTGCCGCCGATGCGGCAGCTGCCTTCCGCGCCCAGCGACAGGGGAAAAAATCGGTCGGCCTCGCGTGCCGCGCGCTGAATATCCGCGAGCACGCAGCCGGCCTCTGCGGTCAAGGTATCGTTCAGAGGGTCGATGGCACGGACGCGATTCATGCGCGCGAGCGACAGCACGATCTCGCGCCGCGTACCGCCCGGAACCGATGCGCCGCACAGCCCGGTGTTGCCGCCCTGTGGCACGATCGCGATGCCTTCGCGCGCACAGTGCGCGACTACCGCGGCCACCTCGTCCGTGCTGGCCGGCCGCACGACGCATTCGGCCGGGCCGCTGAATTGCTTGCGCCAGTCGATCAGATAGGGTGCCGTGTCGGCCGGATCGGTGAGCACGTTGGCTGCGCCGACGATCGCTGCGAGCGCCTCGACAGTTCCGGATTGCTTGACGGCAGACATCGGTGAAATCGCGCCACTGGTTTCTTGACGGCGATTTTCCCACACCGTACTTTGTGGCCCAATTCATCCCCCGCAAAGGAAACGGCCATGATCAGCCGCGCGCGCGAGGTCGGTCCCCAGCGCTACCGCGCCTCGACCGGACGCTATTTCGAGGACTTCGAGGTCGGCGACGTGTACGAGCATCGGCCGGGGCGCACGATCTCGGAGGCAGACAACACTTGGTTCACGCTCCTCACCATGAACCAGCATCCGCTGCACTTCGACGCCGAATACGGTGCGCATACGGAATTTGGGCGGCCGCTGGTGAACTCCTGCCTGACGCTGTCGATCGTCACCGGCATGAGCGTCGCCGACGTCAGCCAGAAGACCGTGGCGAATCTCGGTTGGGACAAGATTCGTCTGACTGCGCCGGTGTTCGCAGGCGACACGGTGTACGCCGAGTCGGAGGTGATCGACAAGCGCGAATCGAAATCGCGTCCGAACCACGGCATCGTCAGCGTGCGCACCTCTGGCAGGAAAGCCGACGGCACGGTGTTCATCAGCTTCGAACGCTCAATGCTTATACCGATGCGCGGCCACGCGGTCGACGACCGCATGGACTACTGAGGAACGCGGGTGGACATGGCCCGCCTCGGCGTCGCGATCGCGCTGAGCGCCATTCTGCTGCCGGCCGCGCTCGGTCCGCTCGCGGCGCGGGCGCAGGAGCGCCCGATCGTGGTCGGTGCCGTGGTCTCGCAGAGCGGTCTCGCGCGCGACCTCGCTGCCGGATACCGCAAAGGGATCCTGCTCTGGCAGGCGCAGGTCAATGCCGCGGGCGGGCTGCTCGGGCGGCAAGTCGAAGTACGCATGGCGGACGATGGTTCCGGCGCCGGCGAGGCGGCAATCCAGTACGAGAAGCTGATCACGCAAGACCAGGTCGACGCGCTGATCGGGCCGTACGGATCGGCGGCGTCGCTCACTTCCGCGGCGGTCGCCGAGCGCGCGCGCCGGGTCATGCTGAACGCGTCCGGCGCCTCGGGCTCAATTCAGCAGCGCGGCTTGCGCTACGTGTTTCAGGTCGCCACTCCCTACGCGGTCTACGCGGCCGGTGTGCCGCCCGTCGCGGCGCAGTGGAAAGTCGGCAAGCTCTTCCTGATCGCGCGCGGTGATCCGTTAGCGCGCGAGATGGCGTCCGCACTGGCCGCAGAAGCTGCGCGACGCAAAGTCGCGGCGACCCCGGTCGTCAGCTTTTCGCTCGATACCCAGGTATTCGACGAATACATCGCGCAGGCGAAGGCGCAGAATGCACATGCCTGGGTCGCATTCGGCTCGGCGCGCGATGCGGCCAACATGGTGATCAGCTTCAAGCGCCTGGGCTACACCCCGACGATGTTCGTCGCGCGCGGCGTCGAACGGGCGGAATTCATCGAGCGCGTCGGGCAGGACGCGGAGTACGCGATCGGCATGTCCGCGTGGACCGCCGGGTTGCGCACGCAGGGCAACGTGGCGTTCGTGCAGGCCTATCGCGCGCAGTGGGCCGCGGCGCCGGACCTGGCGGCGGCGCAGGGCTACAGCGCTGGTCGCGTGCTCGAGGCCGCGGTCCGGCGCGCCGGGTCGGTGGCACCCGAACGGCTGCGCGCCGCGCTTGCGAGCCTCGACATGGAAACCCCGCTCGGGCGCTATCGCGTCGACCCGGAAACGGGACGCCAGATCGGCGCGCGGGCCGTGCTCGTGGAAATTCTCAAGGGCAGACGCCAGGTGATCTGGCCGTCTTCGCTTGCGACCGCAGCCGCGGTGCTGCCGTATCCGCGCTGGGATCAGCGTACGCTCATCACCGCAGGAGAGTAGGTATGGCGCTCTGTCGCTCGTTTCTGTTCGCGCCGGGCAATGTCGCGCGGCGCGTCGAGAAGGCGCTCGGACTCGATGCCGACGCCGTGATCATCGATTTGGAGGATTCGGTCGCCGTTTCCGACAAGCCAGCCACCCGTCCGCTTGCGGCTGAAGCGCTCAGGCGTCCGCGCGCCTGCCGCGGCTATCTGCGGGTGAACGCAGCCTCGACACCGTTCTGCTTCCGCGATCTCGAGGAGACACTGCATCCGAACGTCGACGGCGTCATCCTGCCAAAGGTCGAAAGTGCCGCTGATCTGCACGCGATCGACTGGTTGATCGCGAACCTCGAGCGCGAGCACGGGCTGGACCAGGGCTCGATCGATCTGATGCCGATCATCGAAACCGCAATTGGCGTGCAGCGCATCGACCGCATCCTGCAGGCGCGAAGCCTGCGAACCTACTCCGGCCCGTGGCGCGTCAAGCGGGTTGCGTTCGGCGCGGCCGACTATGCGCACGATCTCGGACTCGAACCCACGCTCGACGAGACCGAGCTTGCCGACGCGCGCGCGCGCATCGTGCTCGCTTCGTCTGCAGCAGGGATCGAGAAACCGGTGGACAGCCCCTGGTTTCACCTGCGCGAGGCGGAGGCCTTTCGGCGCGCGCTCGAGCGCAGCCGTCGCACGGGCTTTCAGGGCCGGTTGTGCATCCATCCCGATCAGATCGGCCCGGTGAACGCCGCCTATGCGCCGAGCGCGGACGAGGTGGCGCGTGCCGAGCGCATCGTCACCGCGTTCGAGGCCGCTGAAGCGAAGGGCGCGGCCGCGATTCAGGTCGACGGGCAAATGGTCGATTACCCGGTTGTGCACCGGGCGCGGGCGGTGCTGGCCGCGGCGCGCGAAGTCGCTGCCCGGCGCGGCTGAGCGGGCCTGGGGCGGGGCGCAGGGCGTGCACGACGCGTTGCGCGACGTGATTCTGGTGCACGGCCTATGGGCGCCGGCCCTCGTGATGACCCCGCTCGGCGCGATGCTCGCACGCGCCGGTCTGCGCGTGCATCTGTTCAGCTATCGCGGACGAAAGGCGTCGCTTGCGGGGCACGCCGAGCGCCTGCTCGACTTTGCGCGCAGCCGGGCGGCGTCGTCCGGAGTGCATCTGGTCGGCCACAGCCTCGGCGGTCTGGTCGTGCTCGAAGCCTGCGCGCGGGCGCCGACGCTCGCCCTAGGGCGCGCCGTGCTGCTTGGCACCCCGGCGCGCGGCTGCCTTTCCGGGCGCCGGCTGGCGCAGACCGACTGGGGGCGATGGTTTCTCGGCGCGAGCGAAGCGCTGTGGCACGAAGGGCGCGCCGCGCGCTGGACGCGGACCGAGGCGCTCGGCGTGATCGCCGGAACCCGCGCCATCAGTGTGGGCCGGGTGTTCGGCCTGTTGCCGGGTGCCAACGACGGAGTCGTGCGCGTGGACGAGACCACCGTGGAGGGCATGCGCGACCGGATGATTTTGCACGTCGCGCACAGCGAGATGATTGTTTCACCGCGCGTGGCACGCGCGGTTCTTCTGTTTCTCGAACGAGGCCGTTTCGATGCGGGCGTGCGTTAGGCGGTTGTGCCTCCTGCTGATGTTGCCGCTCACCGGCTGCGAAACGCTCGGCTACTACGCGCAGGCGGCCGAGGGCCAACTCGAGTTGATGGCGAAGGCGCGTCCGGTGGCCGAAGTGGAGAATGACAGGCAGACCACGCCCGCGCTTCGTGCGCGTCTCGCGCTTGCGGTCTCGATCCGCGAGTTCGCCTCGCGCGAGCTGATGCTGCCCGACAACGGGACGTTCCGCAGTTACGCAGAGATCGACAGCAAGTACGTCGTGTGGAATGTAGTGGCCGCGGAGGAGTTCACGGTCGATGCGGTCGCGTCCTGCTTTCCGGTCGCGGGCTGCGTGACCTACCGCGGGTTTTTCGCGCACGACGCGGCCGAGCGCTATGCACGGGAGCGAGAAGACGAGGGGCTCGATGTGATTCTCTACGGCGTCGCTGCTTACTCGACACTCGGTTGGTTCGACGATCCGCTGTTGTCGACGTTCATCGACTATCCTGACACGCAGCTCGCGCGCCTGATTTTTCACGAGCTGGCGCACCAGGTCGTGTACGTGCGGGACGATTCGAGCTTCAACGAGGCATTCGCGGAAGTCGTCGAGGAGGAGGGCGTGCGCCGCTGGCTTGCGGCGACCGGGCGCGAGGCGCTGCTCGAGCGCTTTAAGTTGCAGCAATCGCGCAAACGGGCATTCGTCGGACTGGTCGACGAGGCGCGCCAGCGACTCGCCGCCCTCTACGCGACGCGCCTCGAGCCGGCGCGCATGCGCGCGGCAAAGCGCGCCGAATTCGCGCGCCTGGCGGCGCGGTACGCCGCGTTGAAGCTGCGCTGGGGCGGATACACCGGCTACGACCGATTCATGCGCACGCCGAACAACGCCTTGCTCGCGTCGATCGCGACGTACACGCTGCGTGTGCCGGAGTTTCGCCGCCTGTTCGCCGAGTCGAACGGCGATTTCGCGGCGTTCTATGCACGCGTGCGTGCGCTGGCCGACGCGCGCAAGCTCAGCCCGGTGGAATTCCCGCCGACTGAAAGGCCTGCGCCGCGGCCTTCATGAGCGCGTTGGCCAGTTCGTCGCCGGGGCGCATGGCCGCGACGCCGCAGGCGCTGCAGTGGTACAGGGGGACCGCAAGCGTGGCGCTGAACGCCGCGCTGTCCTTCAGGCTCAGCGATCGTTCCAGCGTCGCATGCGTTCCAGGCTCGCTCGCCAGCTCTCCGCCGCAGCCCGGGCAAAGATAGCGTTTCTTGAGCATCCCCTTCTTCTGCGCGACCGGCAGGTCGGGCGTGTCGGCCTTCGCCAGTGAATCGATCAGGCGCATCGGGAAGTCGGAGGTGAGGAAGCGCTTGTGCCCGTTGACGCAGGAATACGCCGGCATCCCCTCGATCGAGAGCGACAGGCCGGCCTCCTCTCCGCGCATCCCCTCGATACGCGCCAGCGCCAGATCCGCGCCGCACTGCTTGCACGTGTTCGCGGTCGTCATCTCGTCCTCCTGCGTGGCTGACCAGGGGGGAACAGGATGACGCAGGATGCGCGTCTTGGTTGTTGCGCCGCGCAATCGGGCGGCGCCCGCTGTCAGGAAAGCGCGGTATCAACGATCTTGGCGTACGCGGGCCGCGCGCAGAGGCGCTCGAACCAGGCCTGCAGATGCGGCACCGCCGGGCGCGCAATGTCGAGCCGGAACCAGAGCTGCAGGTGACAGCCGAGCGGAATGTCGCCCATGGTCAACGATTCTCCGGCCACATAGGGACGGTCGGCGAGATGCGCCTCGACGTAGGTCGCGAGCTCACCGGCCTTCTGCGCACCTTCGGCGACGAGCTTGTGATCACGCTGCTCGGCGGACGTGCGGATCAGGTTCCAGAACACCGGCCGCAAGGCCGCTGCAAAAGTGAACGCCCAGTCCATCCACCGGTCCGCATCCGCACGCACGCGCAAGTCGGTCGGCCACAGGCCGCCCGCACCATGCTTGGCACTGAGATAGCGCACGATCGCATGCGATTCCCACAGGATGAAGCCGTCGTCGTCGATCGTCGGCACCAGGCCGTTGGGATTCATCTTGCGGTACTCGGGCGTGTTGACCACGCCAAACTGCATGCCCGCGTCGACGCGTTCGTAGGGCACCTTGAGCTCTTCGAGCGCCCACAGCGCCTTCTTCGCGTTCACCGAGTTCGTTCTGCCCCAAATTTTCAGCATCTCTCCTCCTAGCCGATGGGGTCAGACCCCGGTGGATAAGTCGGCTTGGCTTGAGTCGACGGATGTCCCCCGCGACTTATCCACAGGGGTCTGACCCCGTTTTGATCTCAAAATCCTGCCGCCTGCCCATCGCGCCGCGGATCGCTCGCGGCGAAATAGCCGCCGTCCATCCGCCAGATCATCTGCGCGGATCCGAACTGGTTGTAGTCGTTCACCGTCACCAGGTTGTGTCCGCGTTTCTTGAGGGCTTCGATCGTCGCCGGCGGGAAGCCCGGCTCGACGCTCACGTCGAGGCCTTTCACCCAGCGAAACCGCGGCCCGTCGCTCGCCGCCTGCGGGTTCTGGCGGTAGTCAGCGATGCGCACCATGACCTGCGTATGTCCCTGCGGCTGCATGGTGCCGCCCATTACGCCGAAGCTCATCACCGGCCTGCCGTCACGCGTGACGAAGCCTGGAATGATTGTCTGGTACGGGCGCTTGCGCGGTCCGACGCGGTTGGGATGGCCCTCGGTGAGCACGAAGCCGGCGCCGCGGTTCTGCAACGAGATCCCCGTGCCGGGGACGACCACGCCCGAGCCGAAGCCCATGAAGTTCGACTGGATCATCGACACCATCATCCCCGACGCGTCGGCGGCTGTCAGATAGACCGTACCTCCCTTGGGCGGCGTTCCGGCGGCAAACGGCTGTGCCTTTTTCATGTCGATCAGCTTCGCGCGCGAGGCGAGGTAGGCGCGGTCGAGCATTTGCTGCGGCGGGAAAGGCATCGCATCGATGTCGCCGACGTAGGCCAGCGCATCGGCGAAGGCAAGCTTCACGGCTTCGATCTGCAGGTGGACGCTATCGGGGGAATCGACCGGGTAGCGCGCGACGTCGAAATTCTCGAGAATGCCGAGCGCCATCAGAGCGACGATGCCCTGACCGTTCGGCGGCAGCTCGTGCACAGTGTAGCCGCGGTAATCCATCGTCAGCGTATCGACCCAGTCGGGGCGATGCGCGGCGAGGTCGGCGACCGTCATCACCGCGCCATTCGTCTTGGCGTGCGCCTCGAGCTTCTCGGCGAGCTCGCCTTGGTAAAACGCGTCACCCCTGCTCGCGGCGATCTTTTCCAGCGTCGCCGCATGCTCCGCTAAGCGAAAGCGCTCGCCGACCTTCGGCGCACGCCCCTGCGGCAGGAAGGCTTCGGCAAAGCCCGGCTGCACCTTCAACTCGTTGGCCTGCGCCGCCCATTGACCCGCGATCGTCGGTGAAACGAGAAAGCCCTCGCGCCCATAGCCGATGGCGCGCTCGAACAGCTTCTCGAATGCAAGCTTGCCAAATCGCTCGGACAGCGCGCGCCAGGCCGATACGCAGCCGGGCACGCTTACGCTGTTCCAGCCGCGCACCGGCACGTTTGCCTGACCGGAGAAGAACTCCGGCGTCCAGCCCGCAGGCGAGCGGCCCGAGGCATTCAGCCCGTGCAGCTTCGCACCGTCCCAAACGATTGCGTAGGCATCCGAGCCGATGCCGTTCGAAACGGGCTCAACGAGCGTGAGCGTGATCGCGCTGGCGAGGATCGCATCGACCGCGTTTCCGCCTGCGGCGAGCATCGCGAGGCCGGCCTGCGCGGCGAGTGGTTGCGAAGTGGCGACCACGTTTGCCGCGAGCAAGGGCTTGCGCGGCCAGGCGTAGGGAAAACTCCAGGAAAAGTCGCTCATGCTCGAGTCTCGCTGTGTGGCATTGCAGGGGCCGGGTTGTGCGGGCCGCCATTCTACGGTTTCACCGATCTGGTGCGCGATGCACCAAGCGCGAGCGGTCGCGCGCCAGGCTGGTGCGCGCTGGCCGACAACGCCCGCCCGCTGTTATCTGATGCTCTTTATCCACGGCGGCCGCGTTGCTGCTGAATCGATTGGCCTTTTGGTGCTTCGGTACGTCCCTGTTCGCGGCTGGCACGTTCATTGCGATTGGATGCCCGGCGCGGGGCCGTGCTTCCGGGCACGGTTGCGCTGGTCATCCCAACTCGGACACACACAAGGAGTCATTTCATGGAACGGAGGGTTTTCCTCAAGAAGCTGGTAGTGACGGCGGCAGTCGCCGCCGCGATCGGGGGCACACCCTCGGTCTATGCGAAGGACACGGTAAAGGTCGGCATTCTGCATTCGCTCTCGGGCACGATGGCGATCAGCGAGACGGCGTTGAAAGACGTCGCGCTGATGACGATCGAAGAGATCAATGCCAAGGGCGGCGTGATGGGCTACCAAATCGAACCGGTGGTCGTCGACCCGGCTTCGAACTGGCCGCTGTTCGCCGAGAAGGCACGCCAGCTTCTGACGCAGGACAAAGTCGCCGTGGTGTTCGGCTGCTGGACCTCGGTTTCGCGCAAGTCGGTGCTGCCGGTGTTCGAGGAGCTGAACGGGCTGCTGTTCTACCCGGTGCAGTACGAGGGTGAAGAGATCTCGAAGAACGTGTTCTACACCGGTGCGGCGCCCAATCAGCAGGCGATTCCCGCGGTCGAGTACCTGATGTCGAAGGACGGCGGCGAGGCGAAGCGCTGGGTGCTGCTCGGCACGGACTACGTCTATCCGCGCACCACCAACAAGATCCTGCGTGCCTTCCTGCACAGCAAGGGCGTGACCGACGCCGACATCATGGAGGAGTACACCCCGTTCGGGCACTCCGACTATCAGACCATCATCGCCAAGATCAAGACGTTTGCCTCGGCGGGCAAGAAGACCGCGGTGGTGTCGACGATCAACGGCGATTCGAACGTCCCGTTCTACAAGGAACTCGGCAACCAGGGTCTCAAGGCCACCGACGTCCCGGTCGTGGCGTTCTCCGTGGGTGAAGAAGAGCTGCGCGGTGTCGACACCAAGCCGCTCGTCGGCCACCTCGCGGCGTGGAATTACTTCATGTCGGTGAAGAACCCGACCAACACGGAGTTCACCAAAAAGTGGGCGGCCTACGCCAAGGCGAAGAACATTCCTGGCCAGAAGGACAAGCCGCTCACGAATGACCCGATGGAAGCCACGTACGTCGGCATCCACATGTGGAAGCAGGCGGTCGAGAAGGCCAAGAGCTTCGACGTCGACAAGGTCACGGTGGCGATGGCCGGCCAGACCTTTAAGGCGCCTGATGGCTACACCATTCAGATGGACGCCAAGAACCATCACCTGCACAAGCCGGTGATGATCGGCGAGGTGAAGTCGGACGGGCAGTTCAACGTCGTCTGGAAGACCAAGGGCCCGATCAAGGCCCAGCCCTGGAGCCCGTACATTCCGGGCAACGAGGCGAAGAAGGACGAGCCGGCCCGCATGGCGGCGAAGAAGTAACGCAGTGCTCCCAACGGCGGCGCCGCGCGTGTCTGTTCGGGACCCGCGGCGCCGTCTTCATTTTCGAGCCATGCAAAACCTGCTGCGCGCTCTGGTTCTGGTCCTCGGTCTCGGCGTTACACCGCTTGCGGTCGCGGCGCTCGATGCCGGGCTGGTCAGTCAGCTTGCCTTCGGCAGCAACGACGAGAAAATCGCTGCGATTCGGGCGTTCGTCGAGCGGGGCGAAGCGTCCGCAACGCCGCTGCTCACTGCGCTCGCGGAGGGACAGGTCCAGACTTCGGGCGAGCGTGTCCTCATCGTGGTCGACGAAGCCGCGACCGACGCGGTGACTGGCGAGAAGCTCGCGTCGCTACCCGAGACGCGCGACGATGTGATTGTCAACAACCGCGTGCGCGGCGCGATCGCGAACGCGGTCGCGGCGCTGCGCCTGCTCGCGCCGCAGCGCGACGTGCGCGTTCAGGCAGTCAAGGAACTCGAGACCGGCGCAAATGTGGCGATGCTGCCCTTGGTCAAGCGCGCGCTCGAGAAGGAAACCGACGCCGAGCTCAAGGCGGCGCTCGAGCTGATTGCAGCCACGATCCAGGTCAAGAGCGGCGACAAGGCGGCGCGCCTCGAGGGCATCCGCGCGCTGGCCGCGTCCGACAGCCCGGGCACGCGTTCACTGCTCGGCGCGATTCTGCTCAAGGACAAGGCGGGGAAATTTGTCGAGCCAGACGCGGAGATTCGGGAAGCCGCCGCGCTCAGCATGAAGGCGGTGCAAGGGCGCCTGGCCTGGGGCGAACGCGCAGGGCTCTTGTTCGCGGGCGTTTCCCTGGGCTCGGTTCTGCTCCTCGCCGCGCTCGGTCTTGCGATCACCTACGGCCTGATGGGCGTGATCAACATGGCGCACGGCGAGATGATCATGATCGGCGCCTACGCGACCTACGTGGTGCAAAACCTGTTCCGCGCCTACGCGCCGGGCGCGTTTGATTTCTACCTGCTCGCTGCGATTCCCGCCGCCTTCATCGCCTCCGCCCTGGTGGGCATGGCGCTCGAGCGCAGCGTGATCCGCTATCTCTACGGACGCCCGCTCGAGACCTTGCTCGCAACCTGGGGCATCAGCCTGATGCTGATTCAGGCGGTGCGTACGATTTTTGGTGCGCAGAACGTCCAGGTCGAGAACCCCTCGTGGATGTCGGGCGGCATCAACCTGATGGCCAACGTGGTGCTGCCGTGGAACCGGATCATGATCATCGGCTTCGCGGCCCTTGTCGTCATCGCGATCAGTCTGCTCCTCACGCGTACCCGGCTCGGCTTGTTCGTACGCGGCGTGACTCAGAACCGGGCGATGGCCTCCTGCGTCGGGGTGCCCACCGGGCGAGTCGACACCTGGGCTTTCGGTCTGGGCACCGGTGTCGCCGGGCTTGCCGGTTGCGCGATTTCTCAGATTGGCAATGTCGGTCCCGAACTCGGCCAGTCGTACATCGTCGACTCGTTCATGGTCGTGGTGTTCGGCGGCGTCGGCCAGCTTGCCGGCACCGTGGTTGCCGCGCTCGGGCTTGGCTTGGTCAACAAGCTGCTCGAGTCCTGGTCGGGTGCCGTGATCGCGAAGATCGCGGTGCTGGTGTTCATCGTGCTGTTCATCCAGAAGCGACCGCAGGGCCTATTCGCCCTGAAAGGCCGTGCGGTGGAGGCCTGATATGGGCCCGATTTCGCAGACCATCACGCGCCTCTACGGCACCCGCGGCTGGATCGGGATCAGCGCCGCCGCGCTGGTGCTCTTCGTACTCGTACCGGTGCTCAACCTTGTTGTTCCGGAGGGTCATCCGCTGCATGTGTCGACCTTTCTGGTGACCCTCTCGGGCAAGATCATGTGCTACGCGATCGTCGCGCTGGCGATGGACCTGATCTGGGGCTTTGCCGGCATCCTCTCGCTCGGCCACGGGCTGTTCTTCGCGCTCGGCGGCTATGCGATGGGCATGTACCTGATGCGCCAGATCGGGCGCGAGGGGCAGTATCAGTCCGACCTGCCCGATTTCATGGTGTTCCTCGACTGGAAGGAGCTGCCCTGGCACTGGTGGATGAGCGATCAGTTCTGGTGGGCAGCACTGCTGGTGGTGGCGGTGCCCGGGTTGCTCGCCTTCGGCTTCGGCTATCTCGCGTTCCGCTCGCGCATCAAGGGCGTGTATTTTTCGATCATCACGCAGGCGCTCACCTTCGCCGC
>JAJDNJ010000081.1 GCA_022340705.1 Betaproteobacteria bacterium | reverse complement strand
CATGATTCGCCGCTTCCTCCTGTCGTTTGTCCTGTGCCTCGTCGGTACCGCATCGCTTGCGCAGCAGGTTCAGCCGGTCGATCGCATTGTCGCGATCGTGGACAAGGACGTGGTCACCATGACCGAATTGCGGGCCCGCGTCGCCGCCGCCGAGCGTGAGTTGCGCCGACAGGGAACCGCGCCGCCGGATCGCAAGATTCTCGAACAGCAGGTGCTCGAGCAGCTGATCCTGCAGAAAGCCCAGTTGCGGCTCGCGAAGAACATCGGGATTCAGGTCGACGACATCCAGCTCGACCGCGCCATGGATCGCATTGCTGAAAGCAATCGACTGACGCTGCCCGAGTTCCGCCGCCGGCTCGAGGCCGACGGCATCCCGTATGCGCAGTTCCGCGAGGAGGTGCGCGATCAGATCCTGCTCTCGAGAGTGCGCGAGCGGGAGGTCGACAACAAGATCCAGGTCAGCGAAAGCGAAATCGATCTTTTTCTGGAGGAGAACAAGGTCGCGACCACGGAGAGCACTGAGTACAACGTTGCGCACATACTGGTGCGCGTCCCCGAGCAGGCCAGTCCCACCCAGATCGCCTCGGCCCGCGAGCGCGCGGAAAAGGTCCGCGCGGAGGCCGTCGGCGGCGCCGACTTCGCGAAGCTCGCCGCGAGCTACTCGGACGGGCCGAACGCGCTGCGCGGCGGCTCTCTCGGCTGGCGCAGCGCGGAGCGCCTTCCCGAGCTATTCGCCGAGGCGCTCAAGGGAATGAAACCGGGCGAGGTGAGCGCTATCCTGCGCTCTCCCGCGGGATTCCACGTGCTCAAGCTGGTGGACCGGCGCAGTGCGGGCACTGTCGCCGGCGCACCCCAGGTGGTCCAGACCCATGCGCGCCACATCCTGATCAAGACAAGCGAGGCCGTATCGCAGGACGATGCGCGGCGCAGGCTCCTCGACCTGCGCGAGCGCATCACGCGCGGCGGAGCGAACTTCGCTGACCTCGCACGTCAGTACTCGGAGGACGGCACTGCGGCGCGGGGAGGCGATCTCGGATGGCTCTATCCGGGCGACACGGTTCCGGATTTCGAGCGCGCAATGGACGCGCTCCAACCCGGCGAGATCAGCCAGCCGGTGCAGACGCCGTTCGGCTGGCATCTTATCGAGGTGCTCGCGCGGCGCAAGGCAGACGTTTCAGCCGATCGCATCCGTCAGCGCGCGCGCATGGTGCTGCGCGAGCGCAAATCGGAAGAGGCCTATCAGGAATGGCTGCGCCAGCTGCGCGACAGCACCTACGTCGAGCTGCGGCTCGAGGAGCGCTAGAGGTAAGTCGTGGCCGCGCGCGTTCCGGTCGTCGCGCTGACCTCGGGCGAGCCCGCCGGGATCGGTCCCGAGCTCTGTGCGCAGCTGGCACGGGACGCGCTGAGCGTGCGCGTCGTGCTGCTCGGCGACGCGACGCTTGTCGCGCAGCGAAGCCAGGCGACCCTGCCGGCCTATGACCGCGCTGCGGGACCGCGCGCGGGGATGGAGGTTCTACACCTGCCGCTCGCGGCTCCGTGCATCGCCGGAACCGTCGATCCGGCGAACGCGCCGTACGTGCTCGCGCTCCTCGACCGCGCGATCGACGGCTGCCTGCATGGGGAATTTGATGCGATGGTGACGGCGCCGATTCACAAGGGAGTGATCAACGACGCGGGCACCGCCTTCACCGGGCATACCGAGTATCTGGCCGAGCGCAGTCGATCGGCGCAGGTGGTGATGATGCTCGTCGGCGGCGGCCTGCGTGTCGCCCTTGCGACGACGCACCTCGCGCTTGCCGACGTGCCGCGCGCGATCACCCGCGCGGGACTGCGCGCGGTGCTCCAGGTCATCGATCGCGATCTGCGCATGCGCTTCGGAATCGCCCGGCCCCGCATCCTCGTCGCCGGGCTCAACCCGCATGGCGGCGAGGGCGGCCACTTGGGACGCGAGGAGATCGAAGTGATCGCGCCGGCGTTGGCGGACGCGCGCGCCGTTGGCATTCATGCAGAGGGCCCGTTGCCGGCGGACACGCTGTTCGTCCCGCAGCGCCTCGAGGGCGCGGACTGCGTACTCGCGATGTACCACGACCAGGGGCTGCCGGTACTCAAGTACGCGAGCTTCGGTCGCGGCGTGAACGTCACCCTCGGCCTGCCGTTCGTGCGGACCTCGGTCGACCACGGCACCGCGCTGGACATCGCGGGTCGCGGCCGGGCCGACGCCGGCAGCCTGCGCGAAGCCCTGCAATTGGCCGTCGAGCTGACGCAGCGCACCGCGCTCGCGGCGTGAACACGCACCGGCCGCGCAAGCGCTTCGGCCAGCACTTCCTGCACGACGCGGGGGTCGTCGCGCGGATTGTCGCGGCGATCGCGCCCGCCCCCGACGATTGCCTGATCGAAATCGGCCCGGGCGAGGGTGTGCTGACCGCGCCCTTGCTCGAGCGCGTGCGCCGACTCGAGGTGATCGAGATCGATCGCGACCTCGCGACCCGCCTGCGCGATGCGTTCCCGAGTGAGCGTCTCGTCGTGCACGAGGCGGATGCCCTGTCGTTCGACTTCGGGGCGCTGCCGGCGCCGCTGCGCATCGTTGGCAACCTGCCCTACAACATATCGACGCCGCTGCTCTTTCACATGGCCGCGTTCGTAGACCGGGTGCGCGACATGCATTTCATGCTGCAGCGCGAAGTGGTCGAGCGTATGGCCGCACAGCGTTCGACGCGCGCCTACGGACGACTGTCGGTCATGCTGCAGACGCGATTCCGGATCGAGAGGCTGTTTTACGTGCCGGCCGGCGCGTTCCGGCCGCCGCCCAAGGTCGCGTCCGCGGTCGTGCGTCTGAAGCCCCTGGCGCCGGGGGAGCGTGCCAGCGTCGATTTCGGAGCGCTCTCGCGGGTGGTGGCCGGCGCCTTTTCCGCACGTCGCAAGAAGCTCCGCAACGCATTGCCGCTCGCGGCGGACGATTTCGCGACGCTCGGGCTCGATCCGGACCTGCGCCCGGAGAACCTCTCGCCCGGCGATTACGTTCGCGTTGCGCGCTATCTCGACGAGGGCGGCTAGCGGGCGGCCTTGCGCTCGATAAACTCGATCTTGTAGCCGTCCGGATCCTCGACGAAGGCGATCACGGTGGTCCCGCCTTTCACCGGACCCGCCTCGCGCGTGACCTTGCCGCCCTTCGTGCGCACTGCCTCGCAGGCCTTCGCCGCATCATCGACCTCGATGGCAACGTGGCCGTAGGCCGAGCCGAGGTCGTATTTCTCGACACCATAGTTGTAGGTCAGCTCGAGCACGGTGGCCTTGTCCTCGGTGTCGTAGCCGACGAAGGCGAGCGTGTACTTCTGCTCGGGGCGATCGGTGCTGCGCAGCAGCTTCATGCCGAGGACCTCCGTATAGAACTTGATCGAGCGGTCCATGTCGCCGACACGCAGCATGGTATGCAGCATTCTCATGAGGTTCTCCCTATCAACGGCAATCCTGCGCCTTCGCGCTCGAGGCGCGCACGCGCATCACGCCAGTCAGGATACAGCGATTCGACCACGCGCCAGAAGCGTTTCGAATGGTTCATCTCGACCAGATGAGCGACCTCGTGCGCGATCACGTAATCGACGAGCGACGGCGCGAGATGGACCAGCCGCCAGCTGTAGCGGATCGCACCTTCGGCGGTGCAAAGACCCCACTGGCGTTCCGAATTCGACAGGCTAACCGCCGGTGCACTGCGGCCGAGCCGCGCGGCGTAGAAAGCGGTGCGCGGCGTGAGCGCGGCAAGCGCCTGCGCGCGCAGCCAGCGCAGGAGCAGGGTGACCACGCTCCGACCGGACACCGACGTTCGTGTCGAGATGCGCAGTTCCCGGCCTTCGCGCTGCACGTCTGGTTTTCCCGCGACCACCGCAAGCCCAAGCGTCTCTCCGAACACGGGCAGCCGTTCGCCGTCGAAACCGAGGACTGGCGCAGCGCGCGGCACCCCGTCCCATTCGTCGAGGCGCGCCACGATCCAACGCTCTTTCTCGAAGAGGAACGCTTCGATCTCGCGCCACGCTGCGTTGAGCGGCGCGCTGACCGAAAGCCCCCGCGCGTCCACGGTGAGCGCAATCGTGCGTCTGCGCCGCCGCGCGAAGCGGTACTCAATGCGTCGTCCGGCGAGAATCGCAGCGCGCCGAACCGCAGCGCCGCGCTCGGGCGCGCCGAACAGATTCAGTTGCTCGGGCACAGTTCGCGCTGCTGATCCTCGATCCAGGTTTCCGCCAGCTGATTGACCGTCTCCGCGGTCCGCCCGGCGCTGTCGATCGTCGGGCCGACGCGCACGGTGACCAGACCCGGACGCTTGAGAAAGCCGTTGCGCGGCCAGCACAGCCCCGCGTTATGCGCGACCGGCACGACCGGGGCATGGGTGCGGGCCGCGAGCCAGGCACCGCCCAACTGGTACTTGCGATGCCGGCCTGGCGCCATGCGCGTGCCTTCCGGAAACACGACGATCCAGAAGCCTTGAGCGAGACGCTCGGCGCCGCGCGCGGCGAGCTGGCGCAAGGCGGCGCGCCCGCGGCTGCGGTCGATTGCGATCGGGCTCATCAACGCGAGCCCCCAGCCGAAGAACGGGATCCACAGCAGCTCGCGCTTCAGCAGATAGACCTGCGGCGGAAAGATCATCTGGAAGGCAAGCGTTTCCCAAGCCGACTGATGCTTGGACAGAATTACCGCGGGGCGGTCCGGCAGATGCTCGAGACCTTCGACCTGCCAGCGGATGCCGCAAATCCAGCGTGCCAGCCACACGACGCAGCGCGACCAGCCGGAGATGATGCGATAGCGAGCCAGGCGCGGCAGCGCGCCGGTGCACAGCGCGAGCAGCGCATAGGGCGGAGTGATCACGATCAGCGCGGCGGCAAACAGCGCCGAACGCAGCGCCGTCATGGCGCGAGCTGCGCCGCGAAGGTCGCGAGGTCGGAAAAGACTCGCGTCTCGGCGGGCAGCCCACCGGCATCCTGGGTGGACTGCCCCTTGCCGGTGAGTACGAGAACGGGGCGCGCCCCGGCCGCAGCGGCCGCCTGCACGTCGCGCATCGCGTCGCCGACCATGTAGGCGTCCTCGAGCGGCACGTTGAACCGGCGCCCGATCTCGAGCAGCATGCCGGGCTTGGGCTTGCGGCAGGCGCAGTCCGAGTCCGCCGCGTGCGGGCAGAAGAACACCGCTTCGATGCGTCCGCCGGCCTGCGCGACCGCGCGGTGCATCACATCGTGGATCGCGTTCAAGGTGGCGACGTCGAACAGACCGCGCGCGATTCCCGACTGGTTCGTCGCGACGACGAGGCGGAAACCGGCCTGCGTCAGGCGGGCGATCGCCTCGAGGCTGCCCGGGATCGGGCGCCACTCGTCGGGTGATTTGATGTACTGATCGCTGTCGAAATTGATCGTCCCGTCGCGATCGAGGATGACGAGCTTCATACGGCGAGCTTGGAAATGTCCGCGACACGGTTCATGGCGGCGCGCAGGTCGGCGAGCAGCGCAAGGCGCGCACGGCGCAGCGTCTCGTCATCCACCATCACCATCACCTTTTCGAAGAAAGCATCGACTGGATCCTTTAGCACGGCGAAGGCC
>JAJDNJ010000076.1 GCA_022340705.1 Betaproteobacteria bacterium | reverse complement strand
GACGAAACAGATGGCTGGTGCGCTCGCCTGCCTGGACGTTCTCGAAGGTGACGTCGTAGACCTTGCGTCCCTTGGCATAGGGATGACCAAGGTCCTTGAGCATCTGCAGGCACGACGGCCGGATGTCGATCTCCTCGGCGGTTGCGCCGATCGCGCGCATCAGCTGCCAGGCCTGGTTGCGCGTGCGTGCGGTGGTCGCGAAGCCGGGCATGGTGTAGGCGAGGATGTTTCGGCGCGGCAGACCGAGCTCGTCCACCGCGCGCGCGCAGACGAGCAGCGCCTGGGTCGAATCGAGCCCGCCCGAGATTCCGATCACGAGCTTGCGGCTGCCGGTGGCGCGCAGGCGCGTGGCGAGGCCCTGCACCTGGATGCGATAGACCTCCTCGCAGCGCGCATCGCGCGTCGCTGGATCGTCGGGCACGTAGGGAAAGCGCGCGACGCGGCGCTCGAGGGCGATGCGCCCGCGCGGCAGGGGCAGGGAGAATTCGAGCGACCGAAAGCGGCGCACCTCGTCGGCGTGGCGGCGCGCCGACAGGCCGAAGGAATTCTGGCGCATGCGGTCGGCTGCCAGGCGCTCGAGGTCGATGTCCGCGACGGTGAGCTGGGGCGCATCGGCGAAGCGCTGCGATTCTCCGAGCAGCGTGCCGTTTTCCCAGATCATCGCGTGGCCGTCCCAGGCCAGATCGGTGGTCGACTCGCCGACGCCGGCCGCGCTGAACAGGTAGGCGGCGATGCAGCGCGCCGACTGGTTCGATGCGAGCTCGCGCCGGTACTCGTGCTTGCCGATGACGATGTTCGAGGCCGACAGATTGGCGATGACGCTCGCGCCGGCGAGCGCGGCGAAGGTCGAGGGCGGCGCGGGCACCCAGAGGTCCTCGCAGATTTCCGGGAACAGGACGAAGCCGGGCAGCTCGGCGACCCGGAACAGAAGGTCGGTTCCGAACGCGGTGCGTTGCCCGGCGAGCGTGATCTCGCGCGCCGCGGCCGTGTCGCCCGGCGTGAAGTGGCGCAGCTCGTAGAACTCGCGGTAGTTGGGGGGGTAGGTCTTCGGCACCACCCCGACCAGGCGCCCGCGGGCGACGAGGGCGGCGCCGTTGTAGAGCAGGCCGTCGACCTGCACCGGCAGGCCGACGAGCAGCGCGATCGGCAGGGCGCGCGTGCGTTCGATCAGCGCCGCGAGGGCGGCTTCGGCGCCGTCGATCAGCGCACGCTGGTGGAAGAGGTCCTCGCAGCTGTAGGCCGACAGGCCAAGCTCGGGAAACACGACGAGCAGCGCCTTGCGCCGCGCCGCCTCGCGCGTCAGTTCGAGCGTGCGCGCGAGGTTGAACTGCGGATCGCCCACGCGCACGGTCGGCGTCGCGACGGCAACGCGCGCAAAGCCGTGTGCATAGGGATTGAAGAACGCTTGCCGGGTGGCCATGGGAAGAATTCTAGACCCTTGGATATGGTATGTTATGCCATATATGCCCGGACCGGCACCGCCCGACTTCGTCCTCGAGCAGCGCTGCCTGCTGCCCGACGGCGCGTCGATCGAGATCCGCCTCGCGCGCGGCGCGCGGGGGCCGGCCTACCGCCTCGCCTACCTGCGCGGCGGGGAGTGCCTGCTCAGCTACGAGCGGCGCGCGGCGCAGGGCGACCTGCGCGTGCTGCGCGGACGCGCCGCGCCCTACGCGTTCCGCTCGGTCGAGCAGCTGCGCTACGACTTCGAACGCGACCTGGAGACGCTGTGACCTCGGCGATCGCAAAGCGCGCACTCGAGCTGCGCGTCGAAGGCGTGGGGGAGGCGCTCGATCGCTTCGAGGCGGCGTGGAACCATCTCGACGAAGGCGGTCAGCTGGCCCCGCGCCATGTCCTGGCGCTCGCCGATCTGCCGGCGCTGATCAGGACGCTGTCGCCGGCGCGCTGGCAGCTGCTCGAGCGCCTCGCATCCGAGGGGCCGCTCAGCGTCTACGCGCTGGCGAAACGCCTGCAGCGCGACTACAAGAACGTGCATACTGACGTCGCCCAGCTCGTCGCGCTCGGGCTCATCGAGCGGCGCGGATCGCAGGTGGCCGTACCCTGGGATGCGGTGCGCGCCGAGCTGCGCCTGGCGGTGTAAACGCGACAAGCATCAACCGAGGAGCAGGCGATGAACCCAGCGCAATCCGGCGCGCAGGCGCTGGAACACTACTGGATGCCCTTCACCGACAACCGGCGCTTCAAGCGGGCGCCGAAGATGATCGCGTCGGCGAAGGACATGTACTACGTGACCGAAGACGGCAAGCAGGTGCTCGACGGCCTTGCCACGCTGTGGTGCGTGAACGCCGGGCACTGCCGGCCGAAGATCGTCGAGGCGATCCGCAAGCAGGCCGGCGTGCTGGACTACGCCTCGTCGTTCTCGCTCGGCCATCGCTTGCCATTCGAGGTCGCAGCGCGCATCGCCGAGCTCACCCCGGACCGGCTCAACCACGTGTTCTTCACCAACTCCGGGTCCGAGGCAGCCGACACCGCGCTCAAGATCGCGCTCGCCTACCACCGTCTGAAGGGCGAGCCCTCGCGCACGCGCTTCATCGGGCGCGAGAAGGGCTACCACGGCGTCAACCTCGCCGGCATCTCGGTCGGCGGGGTGTCGATGAACCGCAAGGCCTACGGCGGTGCGCTGCTCGGCGGCGTCGACCACCTGCGCCACACTCAGGACCTGAAAGCGCGCGCCTTCGTGCGCGGCTGCGCCGAAAGCGGCGCCGAGCTCGCGGACGAGCTCGAGGAGCGCATCATCCCGCTGCACGGCGCGGAGAACATCGCCGCGGTGATCGTCGAGCCGGTCTCGGGCGCAGGCGGGGTGCTGGTGCCACCCAAGGGGTACCTCGCGCGGTTGCGCGAGATCACGCGCAAGCACGGCATCCTGCTCATCCTCGACGAGGTGATCACGGGCTTCGGACGCCTCGGCACGCCGTTCGCGGCGCAGTATTTCGGCGTCGAGCCCGACCTGATGATGTTCGCCAAGGCGATCACCTCGGGCACCGTGCCGCTCGGCGG
>JAJDNJ010000136.1 GCA_022340705.1 Betaproteobacteria bacterium | reverse complement strand
GCGGCCCTCGCTCGACTACGACGGGCAGTTTGCCAAGGCGATGGAGGGCCGACCGGTGATCCTCGGCTACTACCTGAGCAGCGAGGAGCAGGCCAAGCGCATCGGCACGATCCCGCCGCCGGTGCTGCCGAAGGGAACCTTTGCCGGGCGCAACATCGCGTTCACGACCTGGCAAGGCTACGGTGGCAACCTCCCCGAGTTCACGCGCAGCGCCGCGGGCGGGGGCCATTTCAATCCGGTCGTGGATTTCGACGGTGTGGTGCGGCGCGTGCCGATGATCGCCGAGCTGGACGGCGCCTACTACGAGGCGCTCTCGCTCGCGATGGTGCGCGCGATTCTCGGCGATCCGAAGGTCGAAGCCGGGTTTGCCGGCAAGGGCCTGCTGCAAAAGGGTTACGCGGGGCTTGAATGGCTCAAGGTCGGCCCGCTCACCGTGCCGGTGGACGACACGGCGAGCGCGCTGGTGCCGTACCGCGGATTCAAGGGGAGCTTCCCCTACCTGTCTCTCGCGGACGTTCTCGCCGAGCGGGTCAAGCCCGAGCAGCTGAAGGGACGCATCGCGCTGGTCGGAACCACCGCGCCGGGACTGCTCGATCTGCGCTCGACACCGGTCGGCAACGTTTATCCCGGGGTCGAGATCCACGCCAACCTGATCGCCGGCATGCTCGACCGGCTGGGTGTGACGCTCGAGGGCGCGCCGCACCGCCCGGTGTACGTCCCCGAGAAGCCGGCGTACATGCTCGGGGCGGAGGTCGTCCTGCTCGCGATCGTCGGCATTGCGCTCGCGCTCTCGATTCCGCTGCTCTCGGCGCTCTGGGCGAGCCTGGCGAGCCTCGCCGGGTTCCTGCTGGTCGCCGGCCTGAGCCTGGGCCTGTGGACCCAGGCTGCGCTCGTGCTGCCGATCGCAGGCAGCCTGCTGATGATCGCGGCGCTCTACACGGTCAACATGGCCTACGGTTACTTCATCGAGTCGCGCTCGAAGCGCCAGTTCACCGAGCTGTTCGGGCAGTACGTCCCGCCCGAGCTGGTCGACAAGATGGCCGAGGATCCCGAGAAATACGACATGGAGGGCAAGAGCGACGAGCTCACCGTGCTGTTCTCGGACATCGTCGGCTTCACCTCGATCTCGGAGTCGCTCGAGGCGCGCGAGCTGGCGGCATTCATCAACGAATACCTGACCTCGATGAGCCTGGTGATCCGCGACCACGGCGGCACGCTCGACAAGTACATCGGCGACGCGATCATGGCGTTCTGGGGCGCGCCGGTGGCCGACGCGCAGCACGCGGTGCACGCGGTGAACGCGGCCCTCGCCATGCAGGCCGAGCTCGAGCGCATCAACCGCGAGGTCCTCCGCCCGAAGGGCTGGCCGCAGATCCGGATCGGCGTCGGTCTGAACAGCGGCGTGATGCGCGTGGGCGACATGGGATCGAAAATTCGGCGCGCCTACACGGTGATGGGCGATCCGGTGAACCTCGGCTCGCGCCTCGAGGGCCTGACGCGCGAATACGGCGTCGGCATCCTGGTTGGCGAGGAAACCCGACGGCGCGCGACCGGGTTTGTGTTTCGCGAAATCGACCGCGTCAAGGTCAAGGGCAAGGACGCGCCGGTGGCAATCTTCGAGCCGCTCGGGCGCGAGGGCGAGGTGAGCAAGGCGCGTCAGGAAGAAGCCAAGCTCTGGCATCAGTGCCTGCTGCAGTACCGCGCGCAGGACTGGGATCACGCGGAAATGTCGCTTATTAACTTGACGCGCATGCACCCCCAAGCCAAGCTTTATGAGGAATTCGTCGAGCGCATCGCCGCACTGCGGCGCGAGCCGCCCGGCTCGAGTTGGGATGGCGTCACCGCGTTCAAGACGAAATAGGCCATGGAGACGCAAAGGGCATGAGGCTGCGGGTACTCGGGTGCAGCGGGGGAATCGGCGGGCGCCATCTGCGCACCACCTCGTTTCTGATCGACCACGACATCCTGCTCGACGCGGGAACCGGGGTGGGCGACCTCTCGCTCGCCGAGCTCTCGCTGATCGATCATATCTACCTGACGCACTCGCATCTCGATCACATCGCCTCGATCCCGTTTTTGGTCGACACCGTCGGCGGGATGCGCACCGGCGGTCCGCTCACGGTGCATGCCACGCGCGAGACGATCGAGATCCTGAAAAAGCACATGTTCAACTGGACCATCTGGCCGGACTTCACCCAGGTACCGACGCCCGAGGCGCCGTTCATGCGCTACGCCGAGATCGATCTCGGACGCAGCGAAACGCTCGATGGGCGCACGATCACGCCGCTGCCCGCGGTGCACACGGTGCCCGCGGTGGGTTTCCAGCTCGACAGCGGCGACGGCAGCCTCGTGTTCAGCGGCGATACCGGATGCAACGACGACCTCTGGAAGATCGTTAACCGGATCGACAACCTGCGCACCGTGTTCATCGAGACCGCGTTCTCGAACCGGGACAAGAAGCTCGCCGAGCTCTCGAAACACCTCTGTCCGGACACCCTGGCGATCGAGCTCGCCAAGCTCGATCGCACGGCCGACATCTACGTCACCCACCTCAAGCCCGGCGAGATCGAGCTGACGATGGAGGAGATCGAGGCGGTCGCCGGCGAGTACCGTCCGCGCATGCTGCAGAACAACCAGGTGTTCGATTTTTGAGGCGCCGGGCGGAGAATATTCGGGCGGAACTGTGGCATCCGTCACACCCGATGAAAATTGTTATAAATCATTGAAGTGTTTGTTGAATCTTGAGGCGGCAGCCGCTAGCATAGTCGCCGATCGCCGGCATCCGGGTGCCGCGGTGCACGCGCGCGCGAGCGCGTCATGCACGCGGGCGCGCTGCGCCGGCACAGGAGATTCGTTATGAGCGCAGTCCTGAGCCATCCGTCTTCGACCCAGAGCGATGTCAACGCACGGCTCGCGTTCCAGAAGCAGCTGCAGATCGTCACCAACAAGATTCACGCCACGAGCAACGTCGACGAGATCATCCTCGACGTGAGCGGCGACATCTGCACCCTGTTCCACGCCGACCGGCTCACGATCTACGCGATCGGCGAGGACAAGCAGTCGATCGTGTCGAAGGTCAAAACGGGTCTCAACTCGTTCAAAGACCTGCGCCTGCCGATCGCCGAGCACTCGATCGCCGGCTACGTCGCGCTGGCGAAGAAGATGATCAACATCAAGGACGTGTACGACGACGCGGAGCTGCGCGCGCTCAACCCGAGCCTGCGTTTCCTGCAGGAGGTCGACAAGCGCACCGGCTACCGTACCAAGCAGATGCTGGTCGTACCGGTGCTCGACGAATCGAAGGACCTGATTGGCGTCGTCCAGCTCATCAACAACAAGGCCGGCGTGCCCTTCGGCGGGCTGGCCGAGGAGGGCATGACCGAGCTGGCGCAGACCCTGGCGATCGCATTCAAGCAGCGCCAGAAGCCGCAGCTGGTCAAGACCAAGTACGACTACCTGATCGCCGACGCGGTGCTCTCGGCTGGCGAGTTCGAGCTCGCCTCGCGCCAGGCGCGCAAGAAGGCGATGGACATCGAGGCGGTGCTGACCGACGAGTTCCAGGTCAAGAATGCGGCGATCGGCGCCGCGCTGTCGAAGTACTTCGGCGTGCGCTACGAGGCGTTCAAGTCCGACCGGGTCAAGCCGATGGATCTGCTGCGCAACCTGAAGCGTGAGTACGTCGAAGCGAACCAGTGGCTGCCGATCGACGACACCAAGGAGGGGCTGGTCGTCCTCTGTCTCGACCCGGAGCGCATCCGCTCCTCGCGCATCGCATCGAACGTGTTCCCGCGCGCGCGCATCCAGTACCGGGTCACGACCGTCAAGGACTTCAAGGACACGGTCAACCAGTTCTACGGCACCGCCGACATGGGCGACCTGGGCGATATCGGCGACATGCTCTCCGGGCTCGACGACGAGTCGTCGTTGGAATTCGACGGAGCAGGTGCGGGCGGCGACGAGGTTTCCGCGGCCGCGGACAACGAGCTGGTCAAGCTGGTCAACAAGGTCATCATCGAGGCCTACCAGGTGGGCGCCTCGGACATCCATATCGAGCCCTACCCGGGCAAGGGCAAGACCGAGATCCGCCTGCGCAAGGACGGCGACCTCGAGCCCTACATCGAGATTCCGGCGAGCTACCGGGCGGCGATCGTGGCGCGCATCAAGATCATGTGCGACCTCGACATCTCGGAGAAGCGCCGCCCGCAGGACGGCAAGATCAAGTTCAAGAAGTTCGGGCCGCTCGATATCGAGCTGCGGGTGGCGACGATTCCGACCGCGGGCGGGGTCGAGGACATCGTCATGCGGATCCTCGCCGCGGGCGAGCCGATTCCGCTCGACAAGCTGGGCCTGACGCCGTCGAACCACCAGAACCTGGTCAAGACCGTCGAAAAGCCCTACGGGCTGTTCTTCGTCTGCGGCCCCACCGGCTCGGGCAAAACCACGTCGCTGCACTCGGTGCTCAAGCACCTGAACACGCCGGACACGAAGATCTGGACCGCGGAGGATCCGGTCGAGATCACCCAGAAGGGCCTGCGTCAGGTGCAGGTCAACCGCAAGGCCGGGCTCGACTTCGCGGTCGTCATGAAGGCTTTCCTGCGCGCCGACCCGGACATCATCATGGTCGGCGAGATGCGCGACAAGGAAACGACCGCGACCGGCATCGAAGCTTCGCTCACCGGCCACTTGGTGTTCGCCACGCTGCACACCAACTCGGCACCGGAATCGATCATCCGCCTACTCGACATGGGCATGGACCCGTTCAACTTCTCCGATGCGCTGCTCGGCATCCTCGCCCAGCGTCTGGCCCGACGGCTGTGCAGCTGCAAGGAGCCCTACGTGCCGGAAGGCGCGGAGCTGAAGTCCTTCATCACGGAGTACTGCGACGAGCTGCACAACACCAAGCCGTTCAAGACCGACGCGAAAACGGCGATGGAAAACATCTACAAGCAGTGGATCAAGGAGTACGGCAACGACAAGGGGCAGCTGCAGCTCTACAAGCCCGTAGGCTGCGACAAGTGCAACGGCAGCGGCCTGAAGGGGCGCGTCGGCCTGCACGAGCTGCTCGTGGCCACCGACCCGCTGAAGAAGCTGATCCAGGAGCACGCACGCGTCGCCGACATGCTTGCCCAGTGCCTCGAGGACGGCATGCGCACGCTCAAACAGGACGGGATGGAAAAGTGCCTGATGGGGCTTACGAGCATCAAGGAAGTGCGCGCGGTCTGCATCAAGTAACCCGACGCGGGGAGAACGCGCGGACGTCCCGATGGCGATGAAGCGCTCCTCGGTCGATACTACGCAGGGCCTGCTGTTCTCCGCCGACGCCGCGCGCGAATCGAACGCCGAAGATCTCGTCCAGCGCCTCGAGCAGCTGCACGCGATCGGCGCGTCGCTCTCGGCCGAGCGCGACATCGACCGCCTGCTCGAGACGATCCTTACCGCGGCGAAGACCATCACGCGCGCCGACGGCGGCACGCTCTACCGGGTGACCGAGGAGCGCACGCTGCGCTTCGAGATCGTGCGCACCAGCTCGCTCAAGTACTACCTCGGCGGAACCACCGGCCAGCCGGTGCCGTTCTACCCGATCCAGCTCTACAAGGAAGACAAGCCGAACCACAGCATGGTCGCGGCCTATGCCGCGCTGACCGGGCAGACCGTCAACATCGCAGACGCCTACACCGCCGAGGGCTTCGACTTCACCGGCACGCGCGCGTTCGACGCGAAGACCGGCTACCGCTCGAAGTCTTTCCTCACCGTGCCGATGAAGAACCACGAGAACGAGATCATCGGTGTGCTGCAGCTGATCAACGCGACCGGCCCGAAGAGCGGCGAGATCGTCAGCTTCTCGCCGGCGGACCAGCGCCTCGCGGAATCGCTCGCCTCCCAGGCCGCGATCGCGCTGACCAACCGCATGCTGATCAACCAGCTCGAGCAGCTGTTCGAGTCGTTCATCAACATGATCAACTCTGCGATCGACGAGAAATCGCCCTACACGGGCGGGCACTGCCAGCGCGTTCCGGTGCTCACCATGCTGCTCGCCGAGGCCGTCAACGACACCAGCGACGGGCCGTTGAGCGCATTCCGCATGACCGACAAGGACCGCTACGAGCTCAAGATCGCCGGCCTGCTGCACGACTGCGGCAAGGTCACCACGCCGGTGCACGTGGTCGACAAATCGACCAAGCTCGAGACGATCTACGACCGGATCCACCTGCTCGATACGCGGTTCGAGGTGGTCAAGCGCGACCTCGAGATCGCGCTGCTCAAGACCCAGCAGGCGCTGATCGGGCAGGGCAAGCGCATGGAGGCGGCCGAGGAGGAACGGCGCTACCGCGACCGGCTGCGCCAGCTGAACGATGACCGCAATTTCCTGCGCGGCTGCAACATCGGCGGCGAGCGCATGCGTGACGAGGACATCGAGCGCGTGCGGCGCATCGCGCGCCACTACCGCTGGCGCGACGCCTCGGGGCACGAGGCCGATTTTCTCTCGGACGACGAGGTCCTCAACCTCACGATCCGCGCCGGCACGCTCACCGAGGACGAGCGCAAGATCATCAACCATCACATCGTCGCGACGATCAAGATGCTCGACGCGCTGCCCTGGCCGAAGCACCTGGCGAACGTGCCCGAGTACGCCGGCGGCCACCACGAGCGCATGGACGGCAAGGGCTACCCCAAGGGCCTGACGCGCGAGCAGATGTCGGTCCAGGCGCGCTGCATGGGCATCGCCGACATCTTCGAGGCGCTCACCGCCAAAGACCGTCCCTACAAGAAGGGCAAGACGCTATCCGAGTCGCTCGAGATCCTGGGCAAGTTCCGGCTCAACGGCCACATCGACCCGGACCTGTTCGACGTGTTCGTGCGCAGGAAGGTGTACCTGCGCTACGCCGAGCTGTTCCTCGACCGCGAGCAGATCGACAGCGTGGACGAGGCGCGCATCCCGGGCTACCAGACGTGAGCAGGGCGGAGGCGGCGACCGGCTTCGGGCGCCAGGCAAGCGCAGCGTGGCGCTGACGCTGCACGCGCTCACGCTGCTCGCGGAACATCTTCCGGGCAAGCGCGTCCTCAGCTTCGGCTATCCGGACCTCGTCGCGCGTGGCGAGGACATCGAGCGCTTGTTCGGCGTACGGCCGACGCGCTTCACCGATTTCGGCCGCTGGCACGGGGTCGACCATCCGCTGCCCGAGACGCTCGAGCTGTTCGAGGCGATCGGCGCCCGGCTCGAGTGCGTCGATATCCACCGCAGCCGGGGCATCGAGCGCGTGGTGGACCTCAACCATCCCTGCGCGCTGGGGGCCTTCGATCTGGTGATCGACGCCGGAACCATCGAGCACTGCTTCAACATCGCGCAGGCGATCCTGAACGCCGCGCAGGCGGTCGCGCCGGGCGGGCACGTATTCCACGCGCCGCCGATGACCATGCTGAATCACGGCTTCTACAATCTCAACCCGACCCTGTTCCACGACTTCTACGTGCAGAACGGATGGACCATCGAGCGCCTGGTCGGCGGCACGCAGGAGGGCAAGTTCAAGGTCCATCCGACGGGGCGCTTCGCGGCGCCGCCGGGCGCGGTGCTCTACTGCCTGGCGCGGCGCGAGCGCGCCGGGCCACTCGTATTTCCCACCCAGACCAAGTATCTGGATCACCCCGACCTTGCCTGAGCGCGCGCCGAACCCCGCGATGTCCGAGCTCGAGCGCTGGCTGCTGCTCGCGCTGTCGGTGCTGGTTGCGCGCCAGCGCGCGCTCGTCCTCGGCCAGCCCGACCCGATCGCGATACCGGCGTTGTTCGAGCCCGAGCAGTTCCCCTTCGAGTACCAGAACGGCGCGCACCGCTGCCGCTTCGCGCGCGAGCGCAGCGCGCGCTTTCAGGCCGCGGTACTCAGCCTCGAGCGGCAGGATTTCGTCGCCCCGATTTCCGCGCTTGCCCCGCAGCTGCGCATGCGCGAGCTTGCCGACGGCGCCATCGAGGTCAAGCTGCTGCCCGGCTTGGTCGAGGCGCTTGCACTGGGCGAAGGCGATCCGGTGCGCGCCTGCTATACGCCCTTGCAGCTGCTGTTCGATTCGGCGAGCGGCTTTTTCGATCCGCAGCGCGAGTCCTGGCACGCCTTTCTGGGCCGTGCGCTGGCGCTGCGCCTGCCGCAGGGCCGCTGCGAGGCGCTCGCGTCCGGCACGCGCCTGCACTGGGATGCGGGCACGCTCGATCTGAGCGACGCGGCAGCGGGGCCGCACCTTGCGGCGCGCGTGCCCGGGCTCGCGTTCGAGCTCGACCTCGAGCGCACGGCGTTCCGGCTGCAGCTGCGCAGCGGCGAGCCGGGGCGCGGGCTGTTCGTCGACCTGCACCGCCTGTGCGGCGCCGCCGAGCTTCCGTCGGGGATTGCCGTCGACGCCGACGGCCCGCACGGCCTGGTGATCCGGGGAAGCGTGTGAGTCCGATGCTCGACGCTCGCGTGCTGCGCGCGGTGCCCGGCCGTGCGGCGCGCACCCACGTCGATACGCGCGTCGCGGACGCGAGCGCGGTCTCGGATTTCGGCCTGCAATGGCGCCGCTTCGATCCCTATCCGGAGCTGCAATCGCTGTCCTACGGCCACCTGTTCGGGCGCTTTCTCCTGCCGCGCCACTTCTTCCGCGGTCGACGGGTCGTCGATCTGGGTTGCGGTAACGGGCGGCTTGGGCGTTTCGTGATCCCGGAGGCGGCGGCCTATGTCGGCGTCGACCTGAGCGATGCGCTGCTGGCCTTTGAGGTGCCCGAGGGCGCGCGCGAGCGCGTCGACCTGGTGCAGGCCTCGCTCGAGCGGCTGCCCCTGCTCGACGGCTCGGCAGACGTCGTGCTGTGCTGGGGCGTGCTGCATCACGTCGATGACTACGAGGCCGCGATGCGCGAGATCGAGCGCATCCTCAGGCCGGGCGGAACGCTGCTGCTGTACGTGTACCCGGACAGCTATGCGCCGCGCGAGAACCTGAACCGGCTGTTCCGGGTGATCGAGCCGCAGGCGTTTCACGAGTTCTGCGTCTGGTTTTTCCAGAACGTCCGGCGCTGGAGCGAGATCGACCGGCCGCTCGCGCAGGCGCTGTGCGCCGCGCTCTGCGTGTCGCCGCGCATGCACACCGGCTGGGAGGTCATCCAGATGTTCGACGGGCTCGGACCGGCGCACCATCACCTGCTACAGCAGGCGGTGCGCGCGCGCTACGCGGCGCCTTGGTCGTTGCGCGCGACGCACGACGGCTGCTTTGTCGTCGGAAAGCCTAACGCCGGATAAACAGCCCCTGTCCCGTGGGCAGCTCGAGCACCGTCTCGCCGATCGATCGAAAGTAGGCCTTTTCGCGCTCCTGTGATTCGCGGTAGCGCAGGAAGCCGTAATCGTCGAGCACCAGCAGGCCGCCCGCCACCATGCGCTCGAGCACCGGCGCGAGACAGCCGAGCTCGGCCTCGGCGTCGTTCAGATCGATCTGCGCGAACGCGATGCGCTCGGGCATCGCCTCGGCGAAGGCCTCGGGCAGGCGGCCGGCCACGACCTGCACCGCGCCCAGGGCCTCGGTGCGACGGCGCACGTCTTCCGCGAGTCCCGGGCCGTGCAACGCCTTGCGCGCTTCGGCGGGCGGGTTGTCGAACAGGTCGTAGAGGAAGTAGCGCCGCGCGGCTGAGGAGAACGCGACGTAGCGCATGATGATCTCGACCGTCTTGCCGTCGTAGCAGCCGACGTCGACGTAATCGCCGGGCAGCGCGAGGCAGCTGCGCGCCGCCCAGCACAGCGTGTACACGCGCCAGATGCGCGCGCGGATCAGCGTGTCGTCGGCATAGGGCAGGCAGGCCGCAACGAATTCAGGGTCGGAGAGAAATCCTAGACTGCGGAACCACACCAGCAGGTCGTCGGCGAGGAAAGCATGCGCCCCCGGGACGTTCGGCTGCAGCGCGGTGGCCGTCGCGCGCAGGCTCTCGACCAGGCGCTCGCGCGCCGCCGGGTCGTCGTACGGCGCTTCGCGGTACATCTTGTTGAACAGCGCGAAGTGCGGCGTGACCCAGCCTGCCGCGGGCGGTGGCGCCGCGGCCGGCGCCGGGCGAGCCTGCCCCCTGGTCACCGGCGCCCGCGCCTTGGCCGCCGGCGCCTGCGCCGGACGGCCGCGCAGCTCGGCGAGCAGGCGTTTCAGAATCGACATGCGCGCGCGCCTTCAGCCGCCGACGCCGACCGCGTCGACCCAGGTCCCGAGCACCGTCAGCGCCCACTGGCTGTTGATGTTGCCCGGCGCGGCCTGCACCAGGCGCTCGAAGGCCTCGCGCCGCGCGGCGAAAAACGGCGTGCCGCGCAGCACCTCGCAGGCCGAATCGAACATGCCACGGAACAGCGGCGCGTGCGCCTGCAGGAATCCGGCCGGCATGCCGAAGCCGGTCTTGGCGTCGGGCACCAGTTGCGGGTCGAGATGGCGCGCGAGCACTTCGCGCAGCACCGGCTTGAGCACGCCCCGCGCCGGACACTGCTCGGGCGCCAGCGCCGCGGCGATGCGCATGACCTCGGGCTCGAGAAAGGGTGTGCGCACCTCGAGCGCATGGCGCATGCTCATCCGGTCGACCTTGGCGAGCACCGCGCCGGGCAGGTAGCTGTGGAAGTCGAGCACGCTGAGGCGCTGCGCCTCGTTCCAGCCCGCGCGCATCGCCACCGGCGCGTAGGCCTGCAGGAATGTCTCGCGCCAGCCTGCGTACTCTTCCGGAAACAGGGTCTTGAGCAGCGAGGGCGCGAACACCGGCAGCGCGCTCTCGAAGTAGCCTTCGAGAGCGTCCGCGGGCGCGCGCTCGGCACGCAGGCGATCGAAGCCCGCGTAGCGGGGGTAGCCGCAGAACAGCTCGTCGCCGGCGTCGCCCGAGACCGCGACTGTGACCTCGCGCCGCATCTCGCGGGAAAGCAGGTAGACCGGAACGCAGCTGCGGTCGCCGTTCGGCTCGTCGAGATGCCTGCCGAAGTTCTTCACCGCGCCGAGCAGGTCGTCGCTCGACAGGACGTAGCTCTGGTGCGGCAGGCCGAGCGCCTCGGCGATGCGCCGCGCAGCAGCGGTTTCGTCGCTCGCGGCGCCGTCGAAACCGGCGCAGAAGGTGCGCAGCTCGCGATTCAGGCGGCGTGCGGCGAGCGCGCAGACCAGGCTCGAATCCACGCCGCTCGACAGGAATGCGCCGAGCGGGACGTCGGAGATCAGGCGCCGCTCGATCGAGCGCAGCAAGGCCTCCTCGAGCGCGTCGGCGGTCTGCTCGATCGGTTGTGGTTTCGGGTCGACCGCGCGGTCGAACACGAAGAACGGGACGCGCTGCGTTCTGCCGTCGGCCTGCACCGTCAGCGCGCAGCCCGGTTCCACGGCCTGGACGTCCTCGAGCACGCTGTGCGGCGCCGGCACGTACCGCAGCGCGAGGTAGTCGAACACGCCGCGTGCATCCAGGCGCGGCGCAGAACCCGGCAGCGCGGCGAGCGCGCGCAGCTCCGAGGCCGCGAGGAACATGCCGTCGCGCCGCGTGTAGAACAGCGGCTTTTCGCCGGCCCGGTCGCGCGCGAGCAGCAGCTGGCGCTTCGCCGCGTCCCACAGCGCAAAGGCAAACATGCCGTCGAGCCGCGCGAAGCATTCGAGTCCCCACTCGGCGTAGGCCGCGAGCAGCACCTCGGTGTCCGAGCGCGAGCGGAACTGATGCCCGTACGACTCGAGCTCGGCGCGCAGCTCGCGAAAGTTGTACAGCTCGCCGTTGTAGCTCACGGTGTAGCGCCCGCCCGGATCGCCCATCGGCTGGGCGCCCGCGGGCGAGAGGTCGATCACCGCGAGGCGCCGGTGGCTCAGCGCGCAGAGCCTGCCGTCGTCCCAGCTGCCCGCGCCATCCGGCCCGCGATGCGCCTGATGGGTGGCGAGCTGGGCAACGCGCTCGCGCAGCAGCTCGACGCCCACCTCGGCGCGCAGCGCGAGCGCCGCACCGATTCCGCACATCGTCAGGAAACCCGGCTCGACGCTTGCTCGGCTTGCGCGGCGTACATGAACGCGTACTTGCGCATGCCCTTGAAATGCACCACGAAGCGCTCGTCGAGACGCTCCATCGCGCTCGCCGCCTCGCCCTCGCCGCCGGCGAAATTGAACGTATCGCAGGGCAGGAAGCGCAGCCGCGCGCCGTCGGCCTCGTCGCTGCGGTACGGCGAGTAGGGGCTCAGCCCGTGGGCGTGCGCGTTGAGCGAGAGCTGGCCGCCGCGCCAGCGCTTCACGTCGCCGTAGAAGCCGGTGATGTAGGGATCGGCCGCGAGCGCCTCGTAGGTCGCCAGGCGCGCCTCGAAAAAGCCGCGCACGCGCTCGGGCCGGCGCGCGGAAAGGAACATGACGCCTTCGTTTACCGGCATCAGGCGCTCGGCCTCGCGGTAGGTCAGGCCGACGTCGAATCCGAGCGCGAAGACCTCGTCCAGCCGGCGGTTGACCAGCGCATCCGAGTCGAGGAATACCGTGTCTCGGTTGAACGCAGCCGAGCGCAGGTAGGCGAGCAGGGCGCTCGCGCGCTCGTACATGGGCTGCATCGGGTCGACGTCGAGCTCGACGACCGCGACGTCGGGCGCGGCCAGTGCACGGTATGGCGTGTCGCGCGCCGTCGCCAGAGTGACCGTCGCGCCGGGACAGCGGCTGCGCACCCGATCGATGCAGCGTCGCAGGATGTCGGTGTAGTCGAAGTGCTTCGGAAAAAAGGTGACGTCGACGTAGTTGATGACTTCCTCGCCCGGCATGTCGACGTGGTAGATGAACGCATTCGGGCCGCTGCCCGGTCGCGCAGCGCGCGCAAACGCCTCTTCGTAGCGGCGCACGCGCGCTTCGAGCGCGGGCGACCGGCGCGCGCCGCGCAGCGAGGCTGCGCGACTGATGATTTCCCCGATCGGAAGCTCCGGCTTGCCGGACTTCACCACGACCTGGCCGCCTTCGGCGGTCTCCTTGGGCTTGCCGCTGATTTCGACCGTCTGGCCGCTCGCGAGCGAGGCGAGGCCCTTGAGCAGATCGAGATCCTGCAGCCAGACCTGCGGCGGCGGGCTCTTGCCCGAGCTGGGCCGGGCTGCGGCGGTGCGCTGGCGCGCGCGCGGTCGCAGAACCGACTTCAGCAGGCGCAGCAGCATGCGCCTCGGATCCGTCGCCGGCTCGAACCGCCCGCGGGACTCACGCCGTGCCCTGCTTGCTTTCTTTCCCGCCGCCCCGCGTGGTGTAGACGACCAGACCTTCGGTCGCGATCTCGACGAACTTCTCGCTGTAGCCCAGCTCGGCCAGTTGCCACTTGAAGCTGTTCGCCAGGCGCGCCTTCTTGTACACGCCGAGGCGGTTCTTCTTGCCGTAGTCCGCTGCCTGTTCGAGCACGTCCTCGAGCACCTTGGTGATGCGGTTGGCCGAGACCCGCTTCTCCGTCGACTGGTCGAGCGAGGGCGGATAGCGCTTGGCAACCATGTCGGCGAGCTTCTTCGCGAACTCGTCGACGTCCTTGCCGACCAGCTTGTCCAGGAGTCCCATAATGACCTCGTGATCCCTATGAATTGCGGCGATTATCGCATTGCGCTGCGGCCTCGTGCGCGGCGCTTAGGCCGCCTCGCTGTCCGAGGTCACCACTTTTTGCACGTAGATGTTGTAGAGCAACAGATTGCGTTCGACAGCCTCCGCCTTGATGACGTCGACGCCGTGAAAGGCCTGGTCCGTCTTGAGAAACCCGAACAGGCTGTTCGGCAGGAAGCCCGCGGTCATCACCTTGCGGAACTGCTCGAAGGGGTGGCGAAGCCGCCCGTCAGAGGTGAATGTCGGGTCCTTCGGCACGTAGACCGACGTGCCCAGGCTGCGCATCGACTCGTCCGACGGCAGATAAAACAGCAGCGAGACCAGCTTTGTCGGGGTATCGGTGTGGGGCTGGATCGAGTAGTCGGTCATGTCGCGTACGAAGCGCGCCTCGACGCGGGTCACGAGCCTTGCGTTCGTCCCGAAGCGCTTGCGAATCCCCGGCACGAACTTGCCGATGATCAGGTCGCGGAAGCGGTCGCCGAGCAGCCAGGGCGAGATGCTGCGCCAGGTGTCGCTGTCGCTACCAAAAGCGCCTTCCTCTTCGGCCTCGAGAACGGAAAGATCCGCGATATAACGCGGCTCGAATGCGCTTTTAATGCGCTGCCCGGTCTTCGGATCGACCACGCCGACGGTGCCGAACTCGTTGATCGGCGTGAGCGCCTCGGTGTCCGGCATGGTCTCGAGGATGCGCCGATAGAACGTCTCGGGGAACACCGGCTGCAGGTAGAAGTGCGGATACGGATACGCACGCACCGGCGCGTTCGCGATTTGGTAGTGCACGAACTCTTCAACGTCGAAAGTCATCGTGAGCAACACCCTGCAACGATCGGTCGGCGCGCGCGGCGCGCGAGCGGCCGGCGGGAGAGGCGGGGCAGGCGGGACAGGCGCGAGAATTCGAATCCCAATACGTGCATGGTGTCAATGATAGTCCCGAGATGCGCGGTCGCAAGCCTCGCTCTGCGCCGGAACCGGAATTGCAAAATCTTGCGATCACGCGGGCGTGGTCCTCGGTATCCTCGGTCTGCGGCCTGAGCGCGCGCATGACAGCGGCGCCGACCCAAGCGCAGGCCATGGCAGCGCCGGCGTTTGCTATAGAATGCGGCGCAGCGCCGCCAAGGCGGGTCGCGCCGCATGGAATTCCCTCGGCGGGCGAGATTCGTGACGGAATTCACGGCGATCGGAAAACGCCCAACAGAAACTCGAGCCATGCCGTATTCACGTCAGGAACCGAGTCCGCGTTACCGCGCGCTGATCGAGATGTATCGCGACATGCATCTGCGTGGCGAGCGCTTTCACGGCATTCCGCCGATGAAGACCTTCGACGGGCGCAGCCTGGGCAAGGAAGCGGTCCGAATCAAGCGGCTGATCGACCTGACCGGCGCGCGCACGATCCTCGATTACGGCAGCGGCAAGGGCTTGCAGTACGACCCCAAGCCCTTCGCCGTCGAGGGTGAAGGCGAGTGGGACAGCCTGATCGACTACTGGGACGTCGACGAGGTGACCTGCTTCGATCCGGCCTTTCCGCCCTACAGTGCGCTGCCGAGCGGTCGCTACGATGGCGTCATCAGCACCGATGTTCTCGAGCACTGCCCGGAAGAGGACATCGACTGGATCGTGCGCGAGATCTTTTCCTACGCCGAGCGCTTCGTGTACCTGGCGATCGCCTGCTTCCCCGCGGCCAAGCTCCTGCCGAACGGGGAAAACGCACATTGCACGGTCCGTCCGCCCGAGTGGTGGCGGGGCATGCTCGAGGAGGCCGCCGCATCCGCGCGCCCGGGCCTGTGCTTCGAAGCCTGGCTTGAGCTCGCCGAAGACGCGGTGGTCGAAGACAAACAGATCGTGTGCCTGCGCGGCGGCGAGCAGATCACCGCGCGCTGAGCGGGATGGCGTGACGCGGGCCGCAGGCAGGCCATGCTGAGCGCGCTGCTGCGCCAGATTTTCGGCCGGGCTTCGAAAAGCGCCGCCCGGGACGCCGCGGCGCCGCCGCAGGCGCATGGACTCGAGCGCGCGCGCGCCGACCTCGCCGAGCGGCGGTTGGACGAGGCGATCGCCGAGCTCGACCGCCTGCTCGCGAGCCAGCCCGAGCAGGTCGAGGCGTTGGTCCTGAAGGCAACCGCGCTGCGCCGCCAGCGCCGCCTCGCCGAGGCCAAGCGCCTGCTCGAGCAGGCGCTTGCGCGCGATCCGCAGAACGCCGAGGGCTGGATCGAGCTCGGAAGTTGCTACCGGCTGGAAGACGATCCGTTCTGGGCGCGGTACTTCCTGCGCATGGCGAGCGCGGTCGATCCCGCAAACGCCGACGCCTGGAACGAGCTCGGGCTGATCGAGATCACGCTGGGCAATTTCGAGCAGGCGCAGGAATCGCTCGAGACCGCGGTCAACCGCAACCCGGAGTTGGCCGAGGCCTGGAACAACATCGGCATGATCCTCGGTCGCCGGCGCGATCTCGAGAACGCGCGCCGGCATTTTCTGCGCGCGGTGTTTCTCAAGCCCGGTTTCTACATGGCGGCCTGCAACCTCGGCCTGGTCGACCGCGATCTCGAGCGCTTCGAGGACGCCGAGCGCGAGCTGCGCACCGCGCTCGGGCTCGACCCCTGCCCGACCGCCGCGCGCCTCAACCTGGCCAGCGTTCTGCAGGACACCGGGCGCCCGGAGGCGGCGCTCGAGATGCTCGAAACGGCGCACAGCGAGGCACCCGAGGACAGCGACGTGCTCGCGGCGACGAGCGCCGTGCGACTTCGGCTCGGCGACGGCCCCGCCGCCCTGCGTGCAGCGGACCAGGCACTGGCGCTGGCGCCGGACAATGCCGACGCGCGCCTCGCCCTCGCGACCGCGCAGCTCGCGACGGGCGATTTCGCGCACGGCTGGGAAAATTACGAAGCGCGCCTGACGAGCGGTCAGGGCAGCCAGCGCCGATTTCCGATCGCGCGCTGGAACGGAGAAGACCTGCGCGCCAAGCGCATCTTCGTGTACGGCGAGCAGGGTCTCGGCGACGAGATCATGTTTGCCTCCTGCGTTCCCGATCTGATCGCGGGCGGCGCGCACGTACTTCTCGATTGCAAGCCGCGCCTGCGCATGCTGATGCGCGACAGCTTTCCCGAGATCGAAGTGCTCGAGTCGCTCGCGCAGCCGGGCTCGCCCGAAGTCGTCGGTTTTTCAGCCGACCTGTGCTCGCCGCTCGGCTCGCTGCCGCGCTTGCTGCGGACATCGCGCGCGCGTTTCGCCGGCGGCAGGCCCTACCTCAAGCCCGACACGCGCCGCATGGCGGCCTGGCGCGAGCGGGTCGAGGCGCTCGGTACGGGGCTCAAGGTCGGAATTTCCTGGCGCGGCGGCCTGGCGCGCACCGGCCGCTTTCAGCGCTCGGTCCCGCTCGAGGCGCTGAGCGGGCTGCTCGCGACACCGGGCGTGCGCTGGGTGGGCCTGCAGCATGACGCGCGCCCGGACGAGCTGGGCGCGCTCGAGACGCAGCACGGAATCGCGGTCGCCGATTGGCGCGAGGCGCATGCCGATCTGGCCGAGACCGCGGCGCTGATCGGCGCGCTCGACATGGTGATCACCGTGTGCTCGACCGTCGTGCACCTGTCGGGCGCGCTCGGACGCGCGGCGCTGGTGCTGACGCCCCGCGGGCCGGAGTGGCGCTACATGCTCGAGGGCGAATCGATGCCCTGGTACGGTTCGGTCACGCTGCTGCGCCAGAGCCGACGCAACGAATGGAACGACGTGCTTGGCGAAGCGCGCACACGGCTCGAGGCGGCGCGTGCCGCGCGCCCGCAGGAGGTCGCGGGATGAGTCCGAATCCGGAGATCGTTGAGCGCGCGGTGGACGACCCGATCGCGCTCGCGCGCCGCCTGCTCGCCGACGGCGACGCGACGCGGGCGCGCCAGATAGTCGACGAAGCGTTGGCGGCACGCGCCGACGATCCGGCCGCGCTCTGCCTGGCCGGTTCGCTTGAGCTGCTCGCGGGCGAGGTCGAGCGTGCGCAGGAGCATCTGGTTCGTGCGCTCGACATCGATCCGCAGAACGTCGAGGCCCACCTCGAGCTCGCGTCGCTGCAGGCGCGCATGCGCCGCTTCGAGGAGGCGCTCGACGAGCTGTCCCTCGCGCTGCTCTACGCGCCGGACAACGCGAAGGCGCTGTTCGAGATGGGCAACGTGCGCCGCATGCAGGGCGACATCGAGGGTGCGATCGAGGCCTACCGCAGCGCGACCGAGAAGGATCCGTCGCTGGCGCAGGCCTACGTCGAATTGGGCTTCGGGCTGCTTTCGCTGCGCCGCTACGAGGAGGCGCTCGAGCCGCTCGAGCGCGGCGCCGAGCTCGATCCGGAGAACTTCAACGGCCAGAACAATCTCGGCTACGCCTATGTGCGGGCCGAGCAGTACGACCGTGCGCTCGAAGTGTTCTCGCGCCTGTGCGCGCAGACGCCCGAGTGGCTGCTCTGGCCGCGCCTGAACTACGCCAACGCGCTGAGCCATACCGGGCGCCTCGAGGAGTCCGAGCGCGTCTACGCCTACATGCTGCAGCACGAGCCGAACAATTTCACCGCGCACTGGAACCGCGCGCATTACGTGCTCGCGCGCAAGCAGTTCGCCGAGGGCTGGAGCGAGTACCGCTACCGGCTGCAGGTCGACGACGTCTGGCACCGGCGGCTGATTCCCTTCGCGCCGTGGAAGGGCGAGCCGCTCGAAGGCAAGACGCTGCTGATCAGCGCGGAGCAGGGCTTGGGCGACCAGATCATGTTCGCGTCCTGCCTGGCGCAGGTCATCGCCCCCGCCAAGCAGGTGATCTTGGAATGCGACCACCGGCTCGCGGGCCTGTTCCAGCGCTCGTTTCCCTCGGTGCGCGTGATCGGCTCGCGCCAGGAGGCGATGCCGCCATGGCTGCGCGAGGTCGGTCATCCGGACTATCACACGCAGACCGGCAATCTGCCGGGCTTCTTTCGCCAGCAGCTTAGCGACTTCCCGCGCCACGATGGTTATCTCGCGGCCGATCCGGAGCGGGTCGCGCGCTGGCGCGAGCGCCTTGCCGCGCTCGGACCGGGCGCGAAGATCGGCCTGTCCTGGCGTGGCGGCACGCGCGGTACGCGGCGCACTTTCCGCAGCCTGCGCCTCGTTGACCTGCTGCCGATACTGAGCGTCCCCGGCCTGCGCTTCGTCAGCCTGCAGTACGGCGACTGCGCCGAGGACCTCGACACGCTGCGCCGCGAGACCGGCATCGAGGTTGTGCACTGGCCAGAGGCGATCGCCGACTACGAGGAGACGGCCGCGCTGTGCGTGGCGCTCGACCTGACGGTCAGCGTCTGCACCGCGGTGATCCACCTGAACGGCGGGCTTGGCAGGCCGGTTTGGGTGATGGTTCCCGCAGTGCCGGAATGGCGCTACGGCGTCGAAGGGGACGCGATGCCCTGGTACCCGTCGGTGCGCCTCATTCGTCAGGCGGCGCGCGGTGACTGGTCCGACGTGTTTGCGCGGGTTTCGGACGACCTGCGTCAGCGCTTTTCTGCCTGACCTGGGCACCGGCTGACGATTTTCGTCACCCGGCTGCGATAAGACGGGTAGATAAATTACAAGACTTGGTTAATTCCGCGCCCAGGCATCGCCTCGACCGAGTCTCGGATCGAATCTAACATCATGATTATTAGTAGTTTTGCACGATCTTGCGGATCTGGTCGAAGCGGGCCGGCCGAAGTGGCACGGGTTCTGCGAGTAAGCAGCCGCGGGGGGCGATCCCGTCTTTCAAAAACAGGAGACCTAATGAAGCGCATTCAACAAGGCTTTACTCTGATCGAACTGATGATCGTGGTCGCGATTATCGGCATTCTGGCGGCCGTCGCGCTGCCGGCCTATCAGGACTACACCATCCGCGCGAAGGTGTCGGAGCTGATCCTGGCCTCGAGCGCGGTTCGCACGTCGGTCACCGAGCAGGCGCAGAACCTGAACGGTATGACGAGC
>JAJDNJ010000071.1 GCA_022340705.1 Betaproteobacteria bacterium | reverse complement strand
GACGCCGGGAACAGTCGGCCGCCGCCGGCCAGCGCGTCAAGGTACTCGCAGATCGTGCGCGAGTCGTACAGCACAGTCCCGTCTTCGGCTTCGAGCGTGGGGAGCTTGACCAGAGGGTTCTGGGCGATGAGCGCCGGGTTTGGGTCAATGGGCACCACCGGCGTCAGAACCAGCTCGATACGCTCGGCGAGTCCCAGCTCGATCGCCGCCGCGCGCACCTTGCGCGCGAAGGGCGACGGCGGCGAATACCAGAGCTTCATACCAGCGCGCCGCCGCCGTCCAGGTACACGATCGAGCCGGTGGCGAAGCCGATCGTCATGAACGCCAGGATCTGGCGCGCGATGTCCTCGCCCTGCCCGACGCGGCGCACCGGCAACGCGGCCGCGGTCTGCTCGAGCATCTTGCGACGCGCTTCCTCGGGCATCGCCGCCCGAATCGGGGTGTCGATGAGTCCGGGCGAAACGGCGTTCACGCGCACCGGCGCAAGCTCGAGCGCGAGGCTCCTGGTCAGCGACTCGAGCGCGCCGTTCGCGGCGGCGACGATCGCCACGCCCGGGCGCGGCCGGATGCTGAAGTAGCCCGAGACGATCGTCAGCGACCCACCGGGCGCGAACTCGGCGTTGCGCGCGACGCGCCATGCGCCCCAGAACTTGCTCTCCAACGTCGCCTTGGCATCCTCGATCGACAGCGTCTTGATCGGTCCACTGCGGATCTGCGCCGCGGTCACCACCACGTGATCGACCCGGCCGCAGGTCTTGAACAGTGCTTCGACGCTTGCGTCGCTGGTCACGTCGGTCACGACGGTGCGCGCGCCGGTGCGCTCCGCGGCGGCGCGCAGGCGCTCGGCCGAGCGCGATGCGATCGTCACCGCCGCACCTTCGGCTTTTGCCAGCTCGGCCGCCGCCAGGCCGATGCCCGACGATCCGCCGACTACGACGACACTCTTGTCTTCGAGCAGCATGGACCCCCCTCTCCCCGCGTTCGCTAAATGGATTCAGCCTTTTGCGGCCACGTGAGCCCCGAGCTCGGCCGAGAGCTGCTCGGCCGCTTCGCGCACGCGCGCCGACTTGTCCTGCAGCGCCTGCAGCGAGAGGCGCCAGATGGGCCCCGAGATGCCGATCGCGCCGCTGACCCGGCCCGCGAAATCGCGCACCGGCACCGCGACGCAGCGCACCTCGGGATCGAACTCGCCGTCGTCGAACGCGATTCCATTGCGTCGCACCGCCTCCAGCTCGCGCAGCAGCGCCTCGCGCTCGACAGTCGTCTTGTCGGTGAACTTGCGCAGCTCGTGCGTCTGCAGCCAGCGCTCGAGCTCGGCCGCGGTCATCGCCGCGGCCAGGACCTTGCCGAGCGCAGTCGCATGCGCCGGCCGCACCGCGCCCGAGCGATCGACGAGCTGGAACATGCCGCCGCCGGCGGTCTTCGCGACGACGACGATGTCGTCCGCGGCGCGAACCGCGAAATGGCTCGCCTCGCTCGTCTCGAGCGATAGCTTCTCCAGGACCGGCGTCGCGATGCGAACCAGCTCGACATCGTCCAGTGCGCCGGCGGCGAGCGTGAACAGCCGCCGGCCGACGCGGTACTTCTTCGATTCGGGCGGCTGGCTCAGGTAGCCGAGCTGCACCATCGTGCGGATCAGGTGAAAGGCGGTGCTGCTATGCAGCCCGACGCGCTTGCTCAGCTCGGCGAGGCCGATGCCGTCGCGGTGGCGCGCGATCTCCTCCAGAATCGCGAACGCGCGCTCGATCGACTGGATCCCGCCGCGCTCTTTGGCGGGCTCGACGACCTTGGCATTCGCTGGATTCACGATTCGAGCACCCCTTCTCCGTGGAGAATCATACTCCAGGTTCACACATTCGCCGACATTGTGATGTTCGATTTGATAGTATGAAAAGCCATTAGGAGAGGTGGAGCATGACCCAAGCGACCTGGGACGTCGTCGTCGTCGGCGCGGGCAACGCCGCATTCTGCGCCGCGCTCGCAGCGCGCGAGCACTGCGAGCGGGTGCTGATGCTCGAGCGCTCGCCGGAAGACGAGGGCGGCGGCAACTCGCGCTTCACCGCGGGGTTGATGCGCGTGGCCTACGACGGCGTCGAGGACCTGAAGCGCGTGATTCCCGATCTGACCGAAGACGAGATCGCGCGCACCGACTTCGGCACCTACAGCGCGGACCAGTTTCTCGACGACATGGCGCGGGTGACCGAATTCCGCTGCGACCCGGACCTGACCGAGATCCTGGTCAAGCGCAGCCTCGACACGCTGGTCTGGATGCGCTCGAAGGGCATTCGCTTCACCGCCGCCTGGGGCCGGCAGGCATTCAACATCGGCGGCAGGTTCAAGTTCTGGGGCGGGCTGACGGTCGAGGCGGTCGGCGGCGGACCGGGGCTGGTCGATGCGCTCACGCAGGCCGCAAAGAAGAACGGCATCGAGCTCTGGTACCAGGCACGTGCGCTCGAGCTGATCGCAGACGACGAGGGCGTGAAGGGCGTGCGCGTGCGCCGCGCGGGCAAGACGCAAGAGGTGCGCGCGAAGAGCGTGGTACTCGCCGGTGGCGGCTTTCAGGCGAATCCCGAGTGGCGCGCGCGCTATCTCGGTCCGGGCTGGGAGCTCGCCAAGGTGCGCGGCACGCGCTTCAATACCGGCGACGTGCTGAAGATGGCGCTCGACATCGGCGCCGCGCCGGTGGGCAACTGGTCGGGCTGCCATGCCGTGGCCTGGGAGCGAAACGCACCCGAGTTCGGCGACCTCGCCGTGGGCGACCAGTTTCAGAAGCATTCCTATCCCTGGGGCGTGTACCTCAACGCGAACGGCAAGCGCTTCGTCGACGAGGGCGCGGACTTCCGTAACTACACCTACGCCAAGTACGGGCGCGTGATCCTCAATCAGCCCTTGCAGTTCGCCTGGCAGATCTTTGATGCCAAGGTGAAGGCGCAGCTGAGGGACGAGTACAAGATCCGCCAGGTAACCAAGGTCACGGCCGAGTCGCTGGAAGAGCTGGTCTCCAAGCTCGACGACGTCGACGCCGAGACGGCGCTAGCCGAGCTCAAGGCCTACAACGCCGCGGTGAAGACCGACATCCCGTTCAACCCGAACGTCAAGGACGGGCGCGGCACGCAGGGCCTTGCGATTCCGAAGTCGAACTGGGCCAACACGCTCGATACGCCGCCGTTCGAGGCCTATGCGGTCACCTGCGGCATCACCTTCACCTTCGGGGGTCTGAGGATCGATACCGATGCGCGCGTGATCTCGACCGACGGGGAGGCGATCCCCGGCCTTTACGCCGCGGGCGAGCTGGTCGGTGGCATCTTCTATTTCAACTACCCCGGCGGCACCGGCCTGACCAACGGCTCGGTGTTCGGCAAGATCGCGGGCACGGGCGCAGGGTCGCACGCGACAAATTCCTGAGGGTCGAACAGCTCATGGCGAAGAAAAAGGGCGCTGAACTCATTGCCGAATTCCTCGTGCGGGAGAAGATTCCCTACGTGTTCGGCCTCTGCGGACACGGTAACGTCGGCCTGCTCGATGCACTGTACGAAGTAGCCGACCAGGTGAAGTACGTCTCGCCGCGCCACGAGCAGGTCGCGGGACACATGGCAGACGGTTTCTTCCGCGTCGCGCACCGGCCGGTGGCAACCCTCACCTCGACCGGGCCGGGGTCGGCGAACCTCATCATGGCGCTCGCCGTGGCGCAGACCGACTCCTCGGCGCTGCTCGCGATCACCGCAAACGTGCCGACCTCGCAGTTCAACCGTGGCCCCTTCCAGGAGCTGAACCGGCACAACCAGGCCGACTATCCGAACGTCGTGCGCCCGGTGGTGAAGCGCAGCTTCCAGCCGACGCGCGTCGAAATGCTGCCGCTCGCCATGCGCCAAGCGGTCACCACGATGACCAGCGGCCGTCCGGGGCCGGTCAATCTCGACGTGCCGTTCAATCTCTTCCGCGAGGAGACCGATGCCGCGCTGGAGGCACCTTGGGACGGCTACCTCGCGCGACGGAGCGGCGCCTCGATGGAGGACGTCGAGCGCGCGCTCGACATGATTTTGGCTGCCAAGCAGCCCGCGATCTTCATCGGTCATGGCGTGACGCTGTCGGAGGCCTCGCTCGAGCTGACCGAGTTCGCGCGCCGGCTCAACATCCCGGTGATCAGCTCGCCGAACGGCATGGGCTGCCTCGACATGGAAGATCCGCTGTCGCTCGGCTTCATCGGCCGCAACGGCGCCTACCCGGCGAACCAGGCGGGGCGCCACGCGGATCTGGTGTTTGCGATCGGCGCGCGCTTCGACGACCGCTCGTCGTCGTCCTGGCTGCCCGGTTACTCCTGGAATTTCCCGCACACCAAGCTGATCCATGTCGACGTCGACCACGCCGAGCTCGGGCGCAACTATCCGCCCGACCTCGGCATCCTCGCCGATGCGCGCGCGTTCCTGCAGCAGCTTCTCGCGGGGCTTGCGCGGCGCAAGCTCGACGGCGCGCCGCGCATCAAAGCCTGGCGCGCGCAGCTCGATGCCTGGAAGAAGGAATGGGACGCCTACGTGCGCCCGAACTTCGACATCCATGCCTCGCCCCTGCGCCCGGAGCGCGTCGTCGCTGACTGCCGCGCAGTGCTGCCCGACGACGCGATCATTTCGCTCGACTCGGGCGTGCACCACAACTGGTACATGCAGTTCTGGAACGCGCGCCGGCCGCAGACCATGCTCAACACCTGGGGCTACTCGGGCATGGGCTTCGGCCCTTCGAGCATACTCGGCGCCAAGCTCGCGGCGCCCGAGCGGCCCTGCATCTCGATTTGCGGCGACGGTGGCTTCACCATGGTGCCGCATGTGCTGTGCACCGCGGTGGAGTACAACATCCCTGCGGTGTGGGTGGTGTGGAACAACTTTTCCTGGGCCGCGATCCGCGACATCCAATATGGCCTTTTCGACGGGCGCGAATACGGCACCGCGTTCTACGAGGGGCCGGAGGGCAAGCCCTACAACCCGGATTTCGCCGCCTGGGCGCGCGCCTCGGGCGTCGAGGGGCACACCGTCACGAAGTCCGAGGACTTCAAGGGCGCGCTCGAGCACGCGGTCAAGCTCGGCAAGCCCTGCCTGATCGACGTGCATGTCGACGCCAATATCCGCCCGCCGGCGACCGGCACCTGGGCACTGCCGCCGATTCCGCCCAAGGAGCCGGTGTTCGGCAAGAAATACGTGGTCGAAGACTAGGTCGAGGAGAATTGCCATGGCGAGAAAAGCCAAGCCGCGCAAGCCGGTCATCCACAACATCGCGGAAGTCGACTGGGAGGATCTGGCCGGGCATTTCGGCGGCGCGTACTCGAAATTCCTCGTGCGCCCGGAGACCACCGGCTCGCGCCAGATCGACTACCGCATCTCCTGCTATCAGCCGCGCGCCTATGTCGAGCCGCACGCGCACAAGGTGCAGGAGCAGGTCTATCACGTGCTCGAAGGCGAAGGCCTGATGCAGATCGGCGGCAAGCGCCAGGTGGTGCGGCGCCACGACGTGATCTTCATCCCGCCAGGCGTCAAGCACGCGATTTACAACACGGGACTGGTCGACCTGGTGTTCATCGTCGTCACCGTGCCGATCGAGGATCGCTAGGCCGCGCTGCGCGCGTCCAGCGCGGCCTACTAGCGCTTGCCGCCGAGCGCACCGCTGTGGATCAGGCGATTGAGATCGTCTGCGCCACCGATCAGCACGCCTTTGACGAACACCATCGGGAACGTCGGCCAGCCGGTCCACATCTTGAGCGCATTGCGCCTTCGCCACTTGTTCAGGTAGCTGCCGTACTCGAGGTATTTGTAGGACAGCTTGGCCGATTCGAGCATGCGCAGGGCGCGGCGCACGTGCGGGTTCTGCGCCATGCCGAGCACCACGATCTCGTTCGCGCCAATCGCGGCCTCGACCTCGTGCACCAGGTCGGCATGCAGCGTCGCGATCTTGTCGCGGATCGCGGGGTCAACGCGGGATTCGTCGAGGATCAGGCGCGGCATCGCATCTCCTAGACCGTCACTTTAGCGCGCCTCGCTTTGAGCTGGCTGCGCTGCGTCTTGGCTTCGCGGCGGCGCGCCTTGGCCGCTTTCGACGGCCGTGTCGGCCGCCGCCTTTTCGGCACGCGCGCCGCCCGGGCGACCAGTGCCTCGAGGCGCGCGATCGCTTCGGCACGGTTGAGCTCGAGGCTGCGGTGGCGCTGCGCCTTGATGACAACCACCCCGCTGCGCGTCATGCGCGCATCGCCGAGTGCAAGCAGGCGCTGCTTGACGGCGTCCGGCAAGGACGAAGCGCGCACGTCGAACCTCAGGTGGACCGCGTTCGACACCTTGTTGACGTTCTGCCCGCCGGGACCGCCGGCGCGCACCGCGCTGATCTCGAGCTCGCTCTCCGGGACCCGGACCGACCAGCGCGCCGACACTACCATCCGCCGCCCCCGCCGCCGCCTCCGCCGCCGCCCGAGCTGCCGCCTCCGCCACCCCCTCCACCTCCGCCGCCCGACGAGCTGCCCGGCGGCGTCGAGGCCGAGCTGATCGTCGAGCCGAGGTCGCCCAACGAGTTCGACAGCCTGCTGGCGGAGAATGCGTTCGTTCCGCCGAAGTCGCTCGCGTAGTAGCCGCCCACCGCGGCGGCGACCGCCGCGCTGCCGAGGATGCGCGAGAAGCGGTCCGCCCAGGTCTTCTCGACGCCGAGCGCGAGCGCATAGGGCAGCAGCCGCGCAAACTCCTCGGCCGTCTGCGGCGGCGCCTTCATGCGCGCGAGGTCGTCGGCCTCGGCCACCGACAGGTACTGGCGCAGCCCGTCGATCGCGTCCTGCAGCTTGCGCCCCGCCACGCTATAGGCCGGCAGCCAGCGCGAGAACAGCACCAGCAGCACCACCATCGAGATGGCCACCGTGGCGATGAACAGGACCGGCGCATCAAGCACGATCATCAGGACGAAATTCGCGATCGCGAGCAGGATGCCGAGCGCGAACGAACCAGTGTTGCGCGAGAAATAGCGCCCGCCGAGCGCGATCTTCAGCGCATCGTTGAAGCTGTCGCGCGCAGCCTGCACCACCGGATCGTGCTTGGCGGCAATCGCGATCGAGTCGCTCCCGCTGGGCAGCAGCGCGCGCAGCAGATCGGCCTCGCCCGGCAGCCAGTCTGCTTCGCGCGCGCGGCGCTCGATCTCGAAGCTGTCGCCGCGGTCATGATGGCGGATAAAAAGGACGCCGCGCTGCGCGAGGCCGAGCAGCGCAGCGGCGAAGCCCCCGTCGTCCGCGCCCATGCGATCGACGTAGCGCACGCCCGCCGGTCCGAGGCCGGGCGGCGGTTCGTAGCGCGGGAAACGTGGCCCGGCGCGCGGATCGCGTCCGACCAGCGTCCAGCGCCAGTACAGAAAGACCAGCAGCAGGACCAGGCCAGCGAATCCGACCGCGGCACCGCGATTGTCGGACAACCACCATCGCGCGCGCTCGAGCCAGGTCGGTTCGTGAACCACGCCCTTGGGAAACATGACGACGATCGACAGCCCTTCGTAGGGCCCGAGCATGCGGCTGGTCTCAAAGCGCGCGCCGCCGTCCAAAGCCTCGGCGCCAAAGTCGCGCCCACGCGCACCTTGACGGCCGGTGTAGGCCTCGACCTTGAGCTCGCCCGCCGGTACCGCGCGCGGCAGCCGAACGTCGGCCGAGACGCGCTCCATCGGAAACACCCAGCCGTTGCCGTTCACGTTCCAGTACAGCTCATCGTGGTCGTCGAAGAAGCCGAGCTGGCGTGCGGTGCGATACGCGATCTCGTAGGTGTATCGCCCGCGTTTCAGAATGACGTTCGGGTTGCCGATGCGCACGCGCACGCCGTTGCGCTGGCGCTGCAGGACGTAGGGTTCGGGACGTCCGTCGCGCGTCACCTCGGTCACCTCGAAGGGCACGCGCAGGAATGCGCCCGAGCGATCGCGGTAGTCGGTCGGAAAGTCGCGAAAGATGCCGCGCTTGATCCGGCGGCCCTCGGCCTCGACGGTGATCCGCTCGCGCACGCCGAGCGAACCGTCGGCGTGGATTGCAATGTCGCTGTGAAAATCGACGACGCGCTCGGCCGCGGCGCCGAGGACAGCCCAGCCGAGCAGGACGAAAAACAGCACGAGGCGCTTCATAGGGCCACCCGTACAGCCTCGCGCTCGTCGGTCTCGAAGAACGGCTCCGGCGGGAAGCCGAGCAGGCGCGCGACGATGAGATCGGGAAAGCTTTCGATGCGCGTCAGGTACTGCTTCACCGCGCCGTTGTAAAAGCGGCGCGCGTACTGCAGATGATCCTCGACCTCGACCAGCGCGTCGGAGAGCTGGCGGAAATTCGCGTCCGCCTTGAGCTGCGGATAGGCCTCCTGCAGGAGTACGAGGCGCTGAAGCTGAGCGCCGAGCGAGCGCTCGATGCCGAAGCGCTCGGCCGTCTGGCGCGCGTTGAGTGCATTCGAACGCAGCTCGGTCACCGAGGTGAGCAGCGCCTTCTCGTAGTCCGCGTAGGCGCGTACCGCCTCGACCAGGCGCGGTACGAGGTCGCTACGCCGCTTGAGCTGCACGTCGATGTCGGCGTAGCCCTGGCGAACCTGATTACGATCGGCAACCAGGCGGTTGTAGAGCACGATCCCGGCTGCGGCGACGGCGACGAGCAGCGCCAGCCCAAGCCAGATTCCAGCCGTCATTTCTCGTCCCGCCTCCAATAGTGTCGTTCGACCGCAGCCGCGCGGCGGCGCGGGCAGTGTCGCCGCAGCGCCGCGGCGCGTCAACGCTGCGGGCAGCGTGCAGCCGCTTGCGCACAAGCAGGCGCGAGATGGCTACAATGCCGGGTCAGTATTTGGCGATCGAACTCGAACCCAGCGGGAGGCTAGGATGACGAGGCCCGCCAATCGCAGCCTGGGCCTGACGCAACGCAAGGCAGACGCTGCGCACGGATCGACGCGTGGGGGCGCGTCCGCCGCAGACCGCTGGCTGTTGTCCACGATCATGGCGGCGCTGCCGCGCTGCGGCTTCTCGGCGATGCTTTGGGACGGCACTGCGCTGGGCGAGCAGACCGGCCTGCGCGTGCTGTTCCGCGACCGCGGCGCGCTGTGGCGGGTCGCGCGCAACCCGCTGGTGGAATTCGGCGACCTGTACAGTCTCGGCCGCATCGAAGTCGAAGGCGATCTGGTCGTTCTGCTCGAGCGTCTGTACCGCGCCATGGCGACGGGCCGCACCAAGCGCCGCTCGGCCTGGTGGTGGCTGTGGCACGACCAGCGCCCGCGCGCCGGATCGCTCAACCGGGCGCGCGAAAACATCCATCACCATTACAACCTGGGCAACGAGTTCTATCGCCTGTGGCTCGATCGTGAGGCGATGCAGTACACCTGCGCCTATTACCCCGCGCCCGGCATGACGCTCGAGGCGGCACAGCGCGCCAAGATGGACCATGTCTGCCGCAAGCTGCGCCTGCGCCCTGGCCAGCGCGTGATCGAGGCCGGTTTCGGCTGGGGTGGATTCGCCCTGCACATGGCGAGGCACTACGGGGTGAGCGTGCGCGCATACAACATCTCCAGCGAGCAGGTGCGCTATGCGCGCGAGTGGGCGGCGCGCGACGGGCTGGCGGATCGCGTCGAGTTCATCGAAGACGATTACCGCAACATTCGCGGCCACTGCGATGCGTTCGTGTCGGTCGGTATGCTCGAGCACGTGGGCGTGGAGCACTACGCCGAGCTCGGCGAAGTAGTCGACCGCTGTCTTGCGCCGAACGGCTTCGGTCTGATCCACAGCATCGGGCGCAATGCGCCCGGGCGCATGAACGGATGGATCGAGCGACGCATCTTCCCGGGCGCGTATCCGCCGTCGCTCGGCGAGATGATGAAGATTTTCGAGCCGCTGCGCTTTTCGGTGCTCGACGTGGAAAACCTGCGCCTGCACTACGCGCATACGCTGCGCGACTGGCGCGCGCGCTACACGGAAAACCTGGAAACGGTGCGCCGCGTGTACGACCGGAGCTTCACGCGCGCCTGGGACCTGTACCTCGCTGGATCGATTGCCGCCTTCACCACCGGCTCATTGCAGCTCTACCAGGTGCTGTTCGCACGCGGCACGAACAACGACCTGCCGGCGAACCGCAGCGACCTTTACCGCTAGGCTCGAGCGCTAGCGCGGCCGGCGCGTGTAGGCTTCGTCGAACAGTCGCTCGAGGGTGCCGTGGCTGCCGCGCAGGCGGTCGACCACGGCCTTCGCCCAGTCGAAGTATTCCTGCTTACGCCCGAGCGACCACTCCGCCGGCGGACGCTCGACCATGTCGCGCAGGTTGCAGATCTTGTCGGCGAGCTTGACCAGCTTCGCGCGAGGGCTTTTCAGGTGCGCGTGCTCGATCTGCGCCTGCTTGCGCGCTTCCTTCTTCAGGCTCTTGTCGTCGCTGACTTCGGCCACAACGTCCGCAATCTCCGGGCCGAATTCGGCACGCAGCTCTTCGTAGCTGGTCTGGGTGTCCTCGATCGTGTCGTGCAGCAGCGCCGCGCAGAGCACGATCGGGTCCGAAATCCCGCCTTCGTTCTTGAGCACGTTGGCGAGCGCGATCGGATGGTTGATGTAAGCCGAGGCCTCGACGTCGAGCCTTCGCTGCAGGCGGTGCTTCTCAGCCGCGAACGCGGCCGCGCGCAGCAGCAAACCGAGCGGATCGGCGGATTGGGTGCTCATCGGGCGCAGAATCCTCGGGCCCGAGTATGCGCCAAGGGGCGCAGCGGCGCTCAAGGCTCCAGCACCCAGAGCACGAACAGTACGAACGCGGGGGTCAGCGCAACGAGCAGATCGAGCGGAATCATGCAGGGCTCCGGGGTTCATGGCCTGCCCAGTGTGCACGCGCTGCAGGCTCAGGGGATGAGCCCGCGGCGGGGCAACCCGCACGGGCGGCGCGGACGGCTAGAATGACCCATGCCGCCGAAGCTTTTCGACCCGGCCTCGCCCAAGCCCTTTGCGCTGAGCCGTTCCAAGGTCGAGCTGTTCCTCGACTGCCCGCGCTGCTTCTGGCTCGACCGGCGCCTCGGCATCGCGCGTCCCTCCGGGCCGCCCTTCAATCTGAATTCGGCAGTCGATCAGCTGCTGAAGAACGAGTTCGACCGCTACCGCGCCGCGCAGCAGCCGCATCCCCTGATGGCCGCGGCCGGGCTGAACGCGGTGCCGCATGCCCATCCCCAGCTCGCGGCCTGGCGCGAGAACTTCAAGGGCGTGCGCAGCGTGCACCGCAGCACCGGATTCGAGCTATTCGGCGCGATCGACGACCTGTGGCGCGACCTCGACAGTGGCGCGCTGATCGTCGCCGACTACAAGGCGACCTCCAAGTCAGGTGAGGTTTCGCTCGACGCCGCCTGGCAGATCTCCTACAAGCGCCAGATGGAGTTCTACCAGTGGCTGCTGCGTCGCCAGGGGCTCGAGGTCGCGCGGCGCGGCTGGTTCGTCTACGCCAACGGCCTGCGCGACCGGCCGAGCTTTGACGGCCGGCTCGAATTCAGCATCCGCATGATTCCCTACGACGGCGACGATGGCTGGGTCGAGGGAACGCTTGCGCAGATCCGCGCCACCCTCATGCTGGCCGAAGCGCCGCCCGGCGACTGCGAGTTCTGCAGCTACGCGGCGAAGGCGAGCGCAGTGGGTGCGCCTGCGCACCCGCGCAGCACGCCGCGCCGCAGGCCGATTCGCGGCGCGGCATCTGCCGCGGCCGACACGCCGACCACCGGCGACCTGTTCAGCGATAGCGCGCCGCCGCCTGCGCAAGCGTCTCCGCGACGCGGCGCCTGAGCGCGGGCGGGCCGAGCACCTCGACCTCCGCACCGTAGCGCAGGATGTCCATCGCGAGCTCGCGGTCGTCGGCATAGGGCAGTTCCAGCGTCCAGTGTCCGTCGGCCTCGAGCCGTGCGCGCTGCTGCGGGTGCCAAGTCTGCGCCGCGGCCCAGCGCGCCGATTGCGGCGCAAAGCGCAGTTTCGCCCAGGCCACGGGGCGCCCCGCGAAGATGCCGTAGCCGCTGGCGAGAATCTCGTCGAGCGCGGCGCGCCCGACCTCCTTGGCGCGCGCGTCGAGCAGCACGGCCTCACGAATCGCGTCGACCGCGAAGCTGCGCAGGTCCTTGCGCAGGTGGCACCAGGCATCGAGATACCAGTTGTCGCGGTAGTGCACCAGGCGCTGCGGCGAGATTTCGCGCGTGGTTTCGCGATCCTCCGCGCGATGGTAGTGGCGGATGCGCAGGCGCCGCCGGCGCAGCAGCGCGGTTGCCAGAACGCCGAAATGCGCGCTGCGGCTGCCGCGCCGCCCGGGCTGCAGGATGCGGATGCGGCTCTCGACTTCCTTCCAGGAATGCTCGCCGCTGCCGAGGATCGCATGCAGCCGCTCGAGCAGCGGCTCGATGTGCGGGCCGAGCAATCCTGGATCGAGCTCGACGAGCAGCTTGCGCATGGTGAGCAGCGCATGCGCCTCGTCGGCCGAGAACCAGAGCCCGGGCAGCTCGTAGCGCGGCCCGGCGCGGCGCGTGCCGAAGCGGTAACCGCGCGCCGCACGGTCGTACTCGATCGGCGCATTGAAGCGATCGCGCATGTAGTCGAGATCGCGCTTGAGCGTCGCGCGCGAAACTTCGAGGGCGCGCTGCAGATCGGCGAACGGCACCGGCGGACGCTCCTTGAGCAGCCGGTCGATTCGATAGAAACGCTCGAGCCTCTCCACGCCGTTCCCTGCGCTTGACGAGGCGCCCCGCGCTAGGTGCTGACGCGATTGCGCCCGGCCTGCTTGGCGCGGTAGAGCGCCTCGTCGGCGGCCTTGATCACCTCGCCCGGTTTCATGCCCGGCCTCGGCGCAGCCGCGCCGATCGAGATGGTCACTGAAAGCGTCTCGTCGGCCGGTCCCTCGCCGCGCAGTTTCGAGCCCCTGCGCTGGCTCTTGGGACGGTCGTCGCCGCGGATTGCCATGCGGTATTCCTCGACCGCCTTGCGCACCGCGTCGAGATGCGGCAGCGCCTCCTCGAGCGCCGTGTCCGGAAAGAGCACCGTGAATTCCTCACCGCCGTAGCGGAACGCGCGTCCGCCCCCGCCGACTTCCGCGAGCCGTGCGGCGACCAGGCGCAGCACCTGGTCGCCGATGTCATGGCCGTGGGTGTCATTGAACTTCTTGAAATGATCGACGTCGCCCATCGCCACCGTGTAGCGCGAGCCGAGGGCGCGCATGCGCTCGTCGAGCGCACGCCGGCTCGGCAGGCCGGTCAGCTCGTCGCGAAACGCGAGGCGGTAGGACTCCTGCAGCACGGCGACCAGCAGGATGACCCCCGCCGCCGCCATGAACGTCGCGAACACGACGAAGTTTTCGATCCCCCAGCAGGCGATGAAGAAGGCGACCAGCGACCCCGCCTTGCCGACGTCGAGCGCGAGAAACCGTGGATAGGCGCGCCAGACCGCCGCCGCAAACGCGGCGGCGAAGGCGATGCGTCCGACCAGCGGCACCGGCGGCGCGCGCAGCCCCCAGTGGTTGAACAGTGCGAGCCAACTGTCGTCGACGGCGTCGTAGTGACCCTGCCCCCAGGACGCGAGCCAGGCGACCAGCGCGACCTCGGCGACGATCAGCACGATCCAGCGCAGGCTGCGCCCGTGCACCGCTCCGCGCTCGGGCAACACCAGCGCCGCGAACATGTTGAGCGGCACGAGGATGACCGCCGCGAGGTAATAGACATGCGCAGCGAAGCTCGTATACCCGTACTCCGTCGCGAAGCGCTGTCCGCCGTAAGCAGCGAGCAGCGACAGTGCGACGGCGAAGGCGCGGCCTCGGTTGAACCAGAGCGTCACCGCGCCGGCCAGCCCGAGCACCGTGTAGGGCGCAAGCGAGCGCAGGCCGGCGAGCGAAGGTGGCAGGGAAAGGTCGGCCGCTGCGAACAGCGCCGCGGCGACAAGAATGCCGCCTGGCACCAGCATCGGCCGGAGCCACTCGGGGAGCGATCGGGTCACAGCCCCTATTGTCGCCGCATTTGCGCGGCGCTAGTTCCCGACAGAAACCCTGATCAAGTCGACGACTTGATCCGGGTTTCGTCTGACGTCGCGTGTTTTCAGGGAGGCGAAGCGCACTCGATCAGACCTCGCCGAGCCGGTCGGGACGGAAGCCGACGTCGCACACGCGGCCGCGCTGGGCGCGCTTGCCCTCGTAATCCTTGAGCGCCTTGGCCTCGAGCGTGGCTTGCTTGCGCGTGCGCTTGAAGCCGGACACGGCGAGCGATTTGCCGTCGGTAACCGCGACCGAGGCGAGCGCCACCTCGTCTGGCAGCGCGATGATCTGCACGCCGACGCCGCCGTTCGGGCGCAGCGGCAGCTCCTCGAGCGGGAAGAGCAGCAGCCGGGCGTCGGAGCTGAGCGCCGCGAGCCGCAGCTTCGCCGCCTCGCCCGTGAATTCGACCGGCGCGTTCGCGCTCGCGCCCTCGGCGACGCTCATGAACTCCTTGCCGGCGCGAGTCTTAGTGAGCAGGTCGCCGAGCTTGCACAGGAAGCCCTGTCCGGCGCTCGAGCTCATCACCAGCATGCGCGCGGCGTCCTCCGGGCTCGCGACCGCCGCGATCCAGACGATCGCGTCTCCACCCGAATGCACCAGCGTGTTGACCGGCGCACCGTCGCCGCGCCCTGCGGGAATGTTCGCCGCGTCCAGCGTCCAGGTCTTGCCCGAAGCGCCGAGCAGGACCACGGCGTCCGTGGTCTTGCACTCGAGCGTGCACGCGAGCCCGTCGCCGTCCTTGAAGGCGAGCGTCGACACGTCGATGCCGTGCCCGTTGCGCGCCCGCAGCCAGCCCTTTCGAGACAGGACGACCGTGATCGGCTCCACCAGCACCGCGCGCTCGATGGTCGCGCGCTCCGCCGGCTTGATCAGCGTACGGCGGGCGTCGCCGTAGGTCTTCGCGTCCTCGGCAAGCTCGGCGACGACAAGCTTCTTCAGCTCCTTCTCGGCTCCGAGGATCGTCTTGTAGCCCTTGCGCTCGGCTTCGAGCCGCTTGCGTTCGTCGTTCAGCTTCACGCCGTCGAGCTTGGTCAACTGGCCGAGACGCAGATTGACGATGTCCTCGGCCTGGCGCTCGCTGAACTTCCACTTCGCGCGCAGCTTCTCGCGCGCCTCGGCCTGATCGTCGCAGGAGCGGATCAGCTTGATGATCTCCTCGATCTTGACGTAGGCGAGCAGCCGCCCCATCACGATGTGCAGGCGCTCCTCGCACTTCTCCAGACGGTGTTCGGTGCGCCGGCGCACGGTATGGACACGGAACTCGCCCCACTCCCTGAGAATCTCGACGATCCCCTTGGTCTCGGGCAGGCCGTCGAGACCGAGCCAGGTGAGGTTGATCGCGCTACGCGTCTCGAGCGAGGTGTGCACGAGCAGCGCCGCCATGGTCTCTTCGGGGTTCTGGCGAGACGAGCGCGGCTCGATCACCAGGCGCAGCTTCGACTTGCGGTCCGACTCGTCGCGCACTGCCTCGACCAGGTCGAGAATGAACTGACGCAGGCGCTTCTGCTCCTGCGAGACGTCCTTCTTGCCCGAGGACGGCCGCGGGTTGACCAGCGCCTCGATCTCCTCGAGCACCTGGCGGCAGGACACGCCCTGCGGCATCTCGGTGACCACGATGCGCCATTGCCCGCGCGCGAGCGGTTCGACCGCCCAGCGCGCACGCAGCGTGATCGAGCCGCGCCCGGTCTCGTAGGCCTGGCGAATCTCGTCTGCCGGCGAGATGATCTGCCCGCCGCCGGGGAAATCGGGCCCGGGCAGCTTCTCGAGGATGTCGTCCAGCCTGGCACGCGGGTGTCGGATGACATGCGCGGCGGCGGCCGCGACCTCCTTCAGGTTGTGCGAGGGGATGCGCGTCGAAAAGCCGACGGGGATGCCGAACGAGCCGTTGAGCAGACCGAAGGGCATGCGCGCCGGCAGCAGCTGTGGCTCGTCGAACTTGCCGTCGTAGTTCTTGACGAAATCGACCGTGCCCTCGCCGATCTCGGCCAGCATCAGCTCGGCAGTGCGCGACAGGCGCGCCTCGGTGTAGCGGTAGGCGGCAGCCGCGTCGCCGTCGCGCGAGCCGAAGTTGCCCTGCCCCTCGATCAGCGGGTAACGCATCGAGAACGGCTGCGCGAGATGCACCATCGCCTCGTAGGTCGAGCTGTCGCCGTGGGGGTGGTACTTGCCGAGCACCTCGCCGACGTAGCGCGCGCACTTGGTGAATGAATTGCTGCCGGCCTCGCCCATGGCGTACAGGATGCGGCGTTGCACCGGCTTCAGGCCGTCGGCGATCTCCGGCAGCGCGCGCGCCTTGACCGTCGACACCGCATAGCCGAGGTAGGCTTGCGACGCGTGGCGCTCGATTGGCGCGGCATCGTCGCCGTTGTCGGGAGTGAACAGATCGAGTGTTTGGGTATCCATCGTTTAATCGAACAACGGTAATTGTTTGTCGGACAGCGCGACCGCGAGCTCCACGGCCGCCTTGGCTCTTTGCAGCGTATCGGCCTGACCGAGCCGGCCTGCGGCTTCCCAGCGATAGCGCCCGGGTTCGCCCGCCGCGTGCGCCGCGTCGAGCGTCACCCGCCCGAGCTTGACCTTCCCCTGCCAGTAGGCATGGCCGCGGAACGCGCGCTCCCAGTACGGCTTCGGCTGGCGTCTGGTCTTTTTCTTTTTAGCCATACCCGGGGTCAGACCCCTGTGGATAACTTCAACGGCTTGCCTCGCGTACCGACGACCTCGTGGAAGTTATCCACAGCGGTCTGACCCCGATGTCGACTAGACATCTGCTTCTACAGATTTCCAATGCTCGCGCATCCAGTTGCGCCTGCCTTCGGCTTCGCCCGCATCCATCAGCAGCTCGAAGGTTTCGCGCGCCTTCTTGATGCGCTCGGCATCGAGCTGCATGCGCACCAGGCGCCGCGTGTCGGGGTTCATCGTGGTCTCCCAGAGCTGCTCGGGGCTCATCTCACCGAGGCCCTTGAAGCGCGAGATCTCCCAACCGCCCGCGCGCACCTTTTCCTTTTTCAGCTGGTCGAGCACCTCCTCGAGTTCGTCGTCGTCGAGGCAGTAGAGCCTGCGTGCAGGCTTGCCCTTGCCCTGGGCCGATACTTCGACCTTGTAGAGCGGCGGCTGCGCGACATAGAGATGCCCGGTCTCGACCAGCTTCGGGCAATGCATGAAGAAAAACGTCAGCAGCAGCGCCTGGATGTGGCCGCCGTCGACATCGGCGTCGGTCATGATGACGACCTTGCCGTAGCGCAGTCCGGACAGGTCCGGCGAATCGCCCGCACCATGCGGATCGACGCCGATCGCCGTGGCGATCGCCTGCAGCTCCCTGTTGGCGAGTACGGTGCGGCTGTCCTTCGACATCGAGTTGAGCACCTTGCCGCGCAGCGGCAGCACGGCCTGCGACTCCTTTTCGCGCGCCTCCTTGGCCGAGCCGCCGGCCGAGTCGCCCTCGACAAGGAAGAGCTCGTTGCGCCCGACGTCGCCCGAGGCGCAGTCGACCAGCTTGCCGGGCAGCGTCGCGATGCCGCTCGACTTCTTGCGCTCGACCTTCTTGCCGCGCGACAGGCGGTTCATCGCCTGCTCGATCGCGAGCTCGACGATCTTCTTGCCGTCGTCGGGATGCTGGTTGAGCCACAGCTCGAAGGCGTCCTGCACGCAGGCCTCGAGCAGCTTCGCGGCGTGACGCGTGGTGAGCTTCTCCTTGGTCTGGCCGTGGAACTGGGTGCGCACGATGCGCGCTGAGAGCGTGAAGCAGGCACGGCTCCAGACGTCGTCGGCGATCAGCTTGACGCCCTTCTGCGCCAGACCGCGGGTTTCCATGAACGCCACCACCGCATCGAAGATGCCGGAGCGAAAGCCCGCCTCATGCGTTCCACCCGAGCGCGTCGGGATTAGATTGACGTGCGAGTCGGCGAAGGTCTCGCCTTCGCCGACCCAGCCGAGCGCCCAGGCCGCGCCCTCGCCCGCCTCGATCTCGTTGAATTCGGCCGCCGCCTTGTCGTCGAAATAGCGTTCGCCGGAAAACAGCGGCGCGACGAGCTCGCGCCCGGCGAGCATGAATTCGAAGTACTGCGCCATGCCGCGCTCGTACTTCCAGGTCTTCTC
>JAJDNJ010000064.1 GCA_022340705.1 Betaproteobacteria bacterium | reverse complement strand
CTGATGCCGGCGGCTGGCCGTGATCCGATCGCAGGCGATGCGCTCGCCGAACTGGCCAAATCCTACTTGATCGCCGAAGCGGTGATCGAACGCGCTTCGCGCTGGATCGATCGCGAGTCCTTGATCGCGCTGCTGCGCGGAGTGCAGATCGATCTTTCGCGGCGTGAAACGGCGGAGGCTTCGGCCGAGGCACTGCTCGCCGCGCTGGTCGGCAACGGTGTGCGGGTGCGCGCCGATTTCGATGGCAAGACGGATCGCTACCAGATTCGCATCGAGCGCAGCTGGCACGGAAACCTGCGCACCTCGAACATCGATACGGAATTCGTAGCCTCCGGAGATTACGCGCAGATCCGCCAAACCGCCGAGATGCTGCGTGGTTTGGTCGGGGTTGGTGCCACCGTGCGCCGCGGTGAAAAGTCCCAGCCGGTACGTGATTTTCCGGAAGCCATGCGTTGGCTGCTCGCCGAGGTGAACAAGGCGATGGCGCTGCAGCGCTACAAGGGCCTTGGCGAAATGAATCCGTCGCAGCTTTGGGAGACGACCATGGACCCCGAGTCGCGCCGCCTCCTGAGGGTTCAGATCGAGGACGGTATCGCGGCGGACGAAATTTTCACCAAACTGATGGGCGACGAGGTCGAGCCGCGCCGGGCGTTTATCGAATCGAACGCCCTCGGCGTCCGTAACCTCGATATCTAGGCGGGCGCGCGGGAGCGCTTAACGACGCGCAGACTTGCGCGTCGCTGCGCGTTTGCGCGGTGCCTTGGTGGCGGCCGCTGCCGCCTTGGTGACATCGCTGGCGTGTGCACGGCGTGGGCTGGGCGCCTTCTTTGCAGGGGCTGTTTTTTGTTTCCCTGCGGTCTTTCCCGGCGTGGCCTTGCCCGAAGCCGCCGCGTCGGCGGCGGGCGTCGCGCGCGGCATGAACTCGAAACCCACGCGGCCGTCCGGCTGGCGCACGAGAAATGCCTTGAACGGCCGGCCCTTCTTGGAAATGAACCGTGGCAGAAGGTCGGTCTTACCCTCGGCGAGCAGCTTTTGCATCTGGGCACGCTCCACCGACTGCTGCAGGATCACCTTGCCGGAGCGGAAATCGCAGCTGCGGTTCGGCCCGAAGGCCTTTTCGCAGACATAGGCGGCACCATGATCGTAGACGCCCGCACCGCATTTCGGGCACGGTCCGAGGCTTTGCTGCTCCGAAAAATCCGGTGCGGCGGATTCGTCTGAAGCAGCTCCCTGTCCAAAGTCGAACTCAATTCGATTCTCGTCCGTGAGGCGGATCCCCGCGCTGAACGGACGCCCCATCCGACTGCGGAACCCGTTCAGTGGCCCGATGAATCGGTCGCGGATCAGCTGCGCGATCTCCTCAGGTGACCACTCGCGCCCGGAAAGTACCTTCCAGAGCGAGAAATCGCACTTCTGGCATTGGAACTTGCGGTAGTTCTCCTGAACAGTTCCACCACACTTCGGGCACGGCTCCGAGACGGTCGCAAACGCAGCGTCCGGTATTTCGCCGCTGCGAATGCGATCGACGAGGTCACGCGTGACCTCCTCGATGTGATCCATGAACTCGTCACGCCGCAGCCTGCCCTGCTCCATTAGCTTGAGCTTGTATTCCCAGTCTCCGGTCAGCTCGGGAGATGTAATCTCGCTGACCCCGAAATGCTTGAGTGCGAAAAATAGCGAGAACGCCTTCGGCGCCGGGACCAGCTCCTTCGCGCTGCGGTGGACGTACTCTTCGTGGATCAGACCTTCGATGACCGCTGCGCGCGTTGCCGGGGTCCCCAGACCCTTCGCTTCCATCGCTTCGCGCAACTCGTCGTCTTCCACGAGCTTTCCCGCACCCTCCATCGCGGAGAGCAGCGTCGCCTCCGTGTAGCGCGGTGGCGGCTTGGTCTGGTTCGCCTGGCTGGTGACTTCGAGCGTGCGAACGGTTTCTCCCGAGGTGACCGGCGGCAGACTGTCGCTCTGTCCCTGGGCTTCGCGGCCGAAGACCGCGAGCCAACCGGGCTTGTGCAACACACGCCCATCGGTGCGGAAAGTATGTTCCCCAACGCGCGTGAGCCGCGTGGTCTGCAGGTACTCGGCCGCCGGGTGAAACACGGCGAGAAATCGCCGCACCACGAGGTCATAGAGTTTCTGCTCGGCTTCGTTCAGATGGCGTGGCATCTGCAGGGTCGGGATGATCGCGAAGTGATCCGAGATCTTGCTGTTGTCGAAGATGCGCCGACTCGGCTTGACCCACTTGTTCTTAAGCACATTGCGTGCGTGCTCGCCGTATGTCTGGACCCCGCTGAGGGCTTCCATCGTCTGAGTGACGGTGTGCAGATAATCCTCGGGCAGTGCACGCGAGTCGGTTCTCGGGTAGGTAAGCACCTTGTGGCGCTCGTACAGCGCCTGGGCGAGCGAAAGGGTGCCTTTGGCGGAAAAACCGAATCGGCCGTTGGCTTCGCGCTGTAAGCTGGTCAGATCGAACAGCAGGGGCGACTGCTGGGTCGAAGGACGCGTTTCCTCGCTGACCGTTCCGCTGGCGTCACGGCAGGCCGCGACAATGGCCTCCGCGGTGTCGCTTGCCCAAAGCCGGTCGGCCCGACGCTCGCTGTCCTCGTCCTTACGGAAATCGGGATCGATCCACCGTGCCGTGTACTCGCCCGCCTTCGCGGCAAAGCGGGCGTGCACTTCCCAGTAATCGCGCGGTACAAAAGCGCGTATGCGCTCCTCGCGCTCGACGAGCAGGGCGAGCGTCGGTGTCTGCACTCGACCCACCGGGGTGAGGTAAAACCCGCCTTCTTTCGAGTTGAAAGCGGTCATCGCTCGCGTGCCGTTGATGCCGACCAGCCAGTCGGCCTCTGAGCGGCATTTCGCGGCGTCGGCCAGGGGCAGCAGGGCTGTGTCCGGCCGTAGACTCGCGAAACCCTCGCGGATCGCCGGCTGTGTCATCGACTGCAGCCACAGACGCGAGATTGGCTTGTTCGTCCTCGCGTGCTGCACGATGTATCGGAAAATCAGCTCGCCTTCGCGCCCCGCGTCGCACGCGTTGATAAGTTTGGTGACGTCCTTGCGCTTGATCAGACGCAACAAAAGATTGAGCCGCTGGGCATTTCGCTCGATGGGCGACAGCGCGAAGTGCGGAGGGATTACGGGAAGGTGCGCAAACGACCATTTGCCGCGCTTGACCTCGAACTGCTCGGGGACCACGAGCTCGAGCAGGTGTCCGACCGCGGCCGCGAGCACGTACTCGTCGCTTTCGAAATAGTCGCCCTTGCGCGTGAATCCGCCGAGTGCCCGCGCAATATCGGCGGCCACAGAAGGTTTCTCCGCAATGATCAGACTTTTCGCCACGTGGGTGTGCCTGTCCTTCGAGATTTGATATGTGCGGCGGCTCGGCCAACGAAAACTGCATGCGTTGCACCGCCGGCCCGGAAAGGCGGCAGATGATAAGTGCAAACTCCGCGCGACGGCAACCGTGCGCTATTTTCCACTTGCCGTGCAACCGCTCCGCCGCGCCGCTAGCATCCGCGCGCATGCGCGTACGCACGCGCGAGGCGGACGCGTTGCGCCCGCACGACGCCGGCTAGGCGAGGTCGGGGCTGCCGTCAGCTCGGCAGCTGAGACTCCGAGGCAATGAAGAGATCATGCGCGAGCAGCTGACGACTCGGCAGGCCGTGATTCCAGAGAACCATCAGGACGATGAGCTTGAGCTGTGCGAGCACGAGAGGCTCCCCGTCCGCGGCTAACGCACGCTCGAGCACCTGTTCGCGAGTCTGCGGACACAGCACGCCGGAATGCTCCAACGTGAGGATGTAGCCAAGGCAGGCAGCGTCGAGCTTGGCCAGCTCGCGCGGCGAGAAGATCCGCTGCGCGGAGCGCGCCTCGGAAGCCGCAGCGGTTTGGCGGGTCGGCGCCACCCGCATGTCCGCGAGCCAGCGCAAAGCGGAGTGAATCTCCTCGCGCTCGAACCCCGCGGCCGAGAGTTTGCGCGCGATTTTGTCTCCGTTGTAAGTCACATCGGCTCGCTCGTAATGCTCATACACGTAGACAAGGACTTCGTACATGGGCAATTCCTCAGTGGAGGCGTTGAAAAAGGCCGCCGGTGAGCGTTTCCACTCGGCCAGCGAGTTCGAGTCGGAGAAGTTCGGAGGCAAGGCGTTCGGCGGGCCAGCCGCTGCGCGCGCGCAGTGCTTCCAGATCCACGGGGTCGTCGCCCATCAGCTTGAGCAGGGGTGAGTCTTTTGCGGTATTCGGCTCCACACCGGACATGGGGGCGCGCGCCGTCATCCCGGGGGGCAGCAGCGCAGAGAGTTCGCTCAATACATCGTCAGCGCTCTCGACGAGCTTTGCGCCAGCCTTGATCAGCGCGTGGCAGCCCTTCGACAGCGGGGAATGGATCGAGCCCGGGATGGCGAATACCTCGCGCCCCTGCTCGAGCGCCGCTCGCGCCGTCGTCAAAGAGCCTGACTCGAGCGCCGCCTCGACGACCAGGCACCCCAACGCAAGGCCGCTGATCAGCCGATTTCGCCTGGGGAAGTGGCCGGCAGCGGGCTGCGAGCCGAGCGCGAACTCGCTCAAAAGCACTCCGCGGGTTGCGATGTCTTCAGCGAGCGCAGCATGGCGCGCGGGGTAGGTGACATCTACACCGGTACCCAGCACGGCCACTGTCGATCCGCCGCCTTCGAGCGCCCCGCGATGGGCCGCACCGTCGATACCAAGCGCGAGTCCGGAGACGATCGTCAGACCCGATTCGCTGAACGCCTGCGCGAAGCGCTGTGCGTTGCGCATGCCCTGGGCGGTCGCGTTGCGGCTGCCGACGATTGCGAGCGCCGGCCGGTTTAGCAATTCAATGCGCCCCCGCGCATACAGCAGCACCGGCGGATCCGGGACTTCGAGCAGCCGGTTGGGATAGGCCGCATCGCCTAGCGTGACGATCGTGCAGCCCTCGCGCGCGCTCCATTCCAATGCGCGCTCGACCGCCGTGTCGAGGACGGCGGAGCCCAAAGCGTCATAGGCGCTGCGCGGCAAGGCCGCGGCGAGTTCTCGCGGGGAGGCAGCAAGGACCTGCTCAGGAAGCCCGTATCGGGTCAGCAGCTCACGAATTTTCGAGGAACCGAGGCCGGGCGCGAGCGCAAGTCGAAGCCAGCTCGCCAACCCGGTGTCGGATCTCATCCGCGCGGGCGCTCCGATTCGAGGCCCGGCGCGGGCGCGCCGGGGCTAAAGCGAGCGGATTCGGACACCCGGAGAGCCGTTCAGGGCGTCTCGACGATGTCCAGGTTGTTGACCGGACGGCTGATCTTCATGACGAGCGCATACGACACGTGCTCGAAGACGCGAAACACGAACACCAGCCCGTACCGCTCCTCCGGCGTTTGCAAGCTGCCTCCGCCGGACACCTTAATCGGCCGGCTTTGCGTATAGAGGGCAAGAACATGACCGACCTCGATTCCGTCTGCGGCGCCGCGATTCAACGCGACAACGGCATTCTGTCCTTCCTCAGCGAGTCGACCGCGATAGCCGTAGATCGAAATCACGCGACCTTTCACGAATGTGGCGGGTGCATGGGGTACATAGTCGACGATCTGCGGCTTGCCGACCGGGATCAGCTTGTCGCCCTTGGTGATTTCCTCGGTCGAGCTGGTCAGCTCGACCGTCGCCGGGTCGCCAGTGCCGATCTGGCGCGCGGTGCCGAGATACAAGGCTTCGAAGCCGAGCGTCTGCTCGGTATCTGGGTCGATGAGCGGCTTGCCCTGTCGATAGACGTACCAGGACGAATCGGTCTTGCTGTCGGCGATGCCGGTCACGTAGGCGCGGTCGCCGGCGGAGACGATGACGCGGTCGTTTTGTGTTGCGACGATGGTAGGCGCCTTTTCCAGCCCGTCCGCCTCGACCACCAGCGGTCGTGAAAGGAACGGATCGATTACCGAGTGCGAAATCGCCGGGATGGGCTTTTCCGTCGTCCCCTCGTCACGAATGCGCGGCGAAAGGCGCTCGGTGCCCCCCCCGCGGCGCCCTGCAATCGACAGGCGACCGCTCAGCCGGTCGAGCTTGATGATGTCACCAGGGTAGATCCAGTGGGGATCCTTGATGTGATCCTTGTTGATGTCCCACAGCTCAGGCCAGCGCCACGGTGCATCGGTGAACCGACCCGCGATATCCCACAGCGTGTCGCCTTTGACGACGACGTACTGATCGGGCGCGTCGGCCTTCACCGCCGAACCCGGTTTCGGCGGCGCTGCGCCAGAGACGCCCGCTGTCAGCCCGGCAAGGGCAAAAACGAGCGCTGTGATAGACTTTCCCAATTGACTGAACATAGGACCCCCGTCGCGGTCTAAGTGCCCGGGAAGGCTTGATTTTCTGATCTTTCGCCCAAATTTAGCATAATCCCGAGACAGCTTATATGCCGCGCGAAATGCTGCCTCTAATATATTAAATTTGCAAGCGTTTTCTGGTCCTGTCATGGCATTACTGCACATTCTCCGGTACCCCGATGCCCGCCTGCACAAGGTGGCCGCCCCAGTCACGGTTTTCGACGACGCGTTGAAGCAGCTCGTGGCCGACATGGCCGAAACGATGTACGCGGCGCCGGGTATTGGACTCGCGGCCACTCAGGTCGACGTCCACAAGCAAGTCATTGTGGTCGACGTTTCCGATCGGCGCGACTCGCTGATCGTGCTCGTCAACCCGGAAATTGTCGAAGCGAATGGCGTGTCCGACATCGAGGAGGGCTGCCTCTCTGTGCCGACCGTGTACGAAATGGTGCCGCGCGCGGAGCGGGTAAAGGTGCGCGCGTATGACCAGAACGGCAATCCGTTCACGCTCGAAGCGCAAGGTTTGTTGTCGGTGTGTCTGCAGCACGAGATGGACCATCTGCGAGGCAAAGTCTTCGTCGAGTATCTCTCGCAACTCAAGCAGCAGCGCGTTCGGGCCAAGCTCAGCAAGCAGCTCCGCAAGAGCGCCTGAGCGCCGTTCATGTCCGCGGCCGGGCGGTTTCCCCATCCGGGACTTCGTCAGTCAACGTTCTCTTTGCAGCCTGGCATTGCGGCCTGAACTGGCGTGCGCATCGTCTTTGCGGGGACGCCGGAATTCGCCGAACGCGCGCTTGCCGGCCTGATCGACGCCGGGCATGAGATAGCGCTGGTCCTGACGCAGCCGGATCGGCCGGCAGGCCGGGGACTGCATCCAACGCCATCTGCGGTCGCGCGGCTCGCGATCTCCCGGCGTATCCCGGTCGATCAGCCCTTGAGCCTGAAGGCGCCGGAGTCGGTCGGGCGCGTCGGCGCCGCGTCGCCGGAAGTCATCGTCGTCGCCGCCTACGGTTTGATTCTTCCGCCGCCGCTTCTCGATCTGGCGGCGTTCGGCGCAATCAATATTCACGCGTCACTGCTGCCCCGATGGCGCGGTGCCGCGCCGATTCAACGCGCGATCATGGCCGGTGACCTGCAGACCGGCATCACGATCATGCAGATGGACAGTGGCCTTGATACGGGACCGGTGCTCATGCAGCGAGCGATTCCGATCGCCTCGGACGACGACGCAGGCTCCTTGCACGACAAGCTGGCCGCGCTTGGCGCAGAGATGATCGTCGAGACGCTCTCAGGGCTCCGCGACGGGCGCCTGAAGCAGGTTGCGCAGCCGGCGGCAGGCGTCAGCTACGCTCACAAGCTGCGCAAAGAGGACGCGACGATTGATTGGTCGCGACCGGCCGCAGAGCTGGCCTGCCTGGTGCGCGCGCTGCGACCGGCGCCGGGTGCAGTCAGCCGACTTGGCGAACAGCGTCTAAAAATCTGGGACGCACAGGCGCTTGAAGGTTCGGGTCAGCCAGGGCAAATCATCGGCGTTGGCGACAGTGGAATCACGGTCGCCTGCGGCCGCGGTGCGCTTCTGGTTCGGCGGCTGCAGCGCTCAGGCGGCAAGCCACTTGAGGCGGCGGAGTTTCTGCGCGGCCGACCGATTGCGGTCGGTGAGCGCTTTGATGCGATCGCCGGGTGAATTCCGCGCCACCTCCGGCCGGCGTCGCGCTGGCGCAAGTGCTGGATGCAGCGGCGCGTATCGTCGCGCGCGTTGCGGCGGGGAAAAGCCTGTCGGCGGAAATGGACCGCGCTGCAGACGAGAGAACTGCTGCGCCGCGCCCCGCGCTGATCGACGTGACGCATGGAACGCTGCGTCGCTACGGACGCTCCCAGGCCATCGTGCGCGCCCTTGCGCGTCAATCGCACACGGATCCGCTCGTCGAAGCGCTGCTCTGGTGTGCGTTGTACCTGCTGGAATCTGGGCGCCACGCGCAGTATACGGTCGTCGATCAAGCGGTGCGCGCTTGCGGGCTGCTGGAAAAGTGGGCGAGCAAGGGTTTCGTCAATGCACTGCTGCGCCGATTTCTGCGCGAGCAAAAGCTGATCGAGGCACGCCTGCAGGACGAGTTGCCCGCGCGCTATCAGCATCCGCTCTGGTGGATCGAACTGCTCCGCGAGGCCTATCCGGACGGTTGGACAGGCGTGCTCAACGCCGGCAACCTGCATCCGCCGATGTGCCTGCGGGTGAACCGCCGACGTGCCGATCCTGACGTGATGCGTGACCGGTTGGTGGCAGCCGGATTGCCCGCCGCGCGCGTCGGCTCGGTGGGACTGCTCCTCGAGACGCCGGTGCCCGTCGACCGGCTGCCGGGATTCGCCGAAGGCGAACTCTCAGTGCAGGACGCGGCCGCGCAACGTGCAGTGGACTGCCTGGACCTGCGAGCGGGTCAGCGCGTGCTCGACGCCTGCGCCGCTCCCGGGGGCAAGAGCGCGCACATCCTCGAAGCCGAGGATGTTGCGTTGACGGCGCTCGATATCGATGCGGAACGCTGTGCCCGCATTGCGCGCAATCTTGACAGGCTCGGACTTGTTGCCCGGGTGCACAACGCCGATTGCCTTGAGCTGTCGCCGTGGTGGGACGGTCGGAGCTTCGACCGCGTGCTGGCCGACGTGCCATGCTCGTCCTCGGGCGTGGTGCGCCGGCATCCCGATATCAAATGGATTCGGCGCCCAGCCGACGTTGCGGCATTTGCCACTAAGCAAGCGCGACTCCTCGATGGACTTTGGCGGGTGCTCGCGCACGATGGTAAATTGCTGTACGTGACCTGCTCGGTGTTTCCGCAGGAGAACGATGCTGTGATCGAGGCATTTCTTCGCCGCGCGCCGGATGCGCAGCGCCTCAGGCTGCCGGCGGGGATCCGTGCGCAATGCCTGCCGGATGCGCAGCACGACGGGTTCTTCTTCGCTCTGCTCCAGAAGCGGGGCTGATGCAACACGGGCGGCGTCGGATGCGTGACCTGATCAAGGTCTTGCTCACCGCGGTCCTCCTCACGGCCGCGACGGCTAAGGCAGCGGAAATCGAAGTGCGCTCGGCGGCGCTGCATCTCGCCAACGAAGGGTTGGTTCTAGACGCCGAGTTCTCGTTCCAGTTTCCGCCGCGGCTCGCAGAAGCCGTCGAGAGCGGTGTGCCGTTGTACTTCCTCGTGGAATTCGAGATGTCGCGGCCGCGATGGTACTGGCTTGACGAGCGCGCGGCCGCGAAGCGGCTTCAACTGCAGCTTTCCTATCATGCCCTATCGCGTCAGTACGCGGTGTCGAGCGGGCCGCTCGAACAGCAGTTTTCGACGCTCGAGGAAGCGCTCGGCGTCTTACGTCACGTGCGCAACTGGGTGGTCGCCGACCGCATCGCACTGGTCTCCAATGCACGCTACGACGCCGCGGTGCGAATGCGGCTCGATACCTCGTTGCTGCCGAAGCCGATTCAGGTAAGCGCGTTGACCAATCGTGAGTGGGCGTTCGAGTCGGAATGGGGACATTTCGAATATCGATCCCCTCAAATGCAGGCTCCGGTCGAGACTCGCGAAGTGCCGTCAGTCGAGGCGACGGGACAATGAGGTACCTCCTCCTCTCCGGCGCCGTGGTCGCCGCCGTAGGCCTGTACCTGTTGGCAGGCGCGAGCGCCGATACGACGCTGTTCGCGCGGCATTACCCGTGGCTCCTCGCGCTCAATGCGACGCTCGCGGGGCTGTTCGCGATCATGGTTGTGGTTCAGCTGTTCGCGCTCGCCCGTCGCTACCGGGCGCGCGAATTCGGGACTCGCCTTACACTGCGCCTGCTCGGGCGCTTCGCCGTGCTGGCCGTGGTCCCGGGCATGATTGTCTATGGCGTGTCGGTGCAGTTCCTCGCGCGCAGCATCGAGTCCTGGTTCGACGTCAAGGTCGATGCGGCTCTCGAGGGCGGCATCAACCTGGGGCGCCAGGCGATCGACCAGCGCCTCGCGGAGCTTCAGGCGAAGGCACGCTTGATTGCGCTCGAGCTCGGGGATCGTGCCGCAGGCCCCCAAGTCGCATTGCTCAACCGGCTGCGGGAGCAGTTCGGCATTCAGGAGGCCGTGCTGGTGACCGGATCGGGACGCGTGCTGGCAAGCGCAAGCGATGACGTCTCCAGACTGGTGCCTGAACTGCCAACCGCGCAGTCCGTCGCGCAAGCCCGGACGAATCGGATGTTCTCGACGATTGACGCCCCCTCGGGGCGTCCGCTGTCGTTGCGCGTGGTGATTCCCGTGGATACGCTGCTGCTGGGCGAAGAGCCGCGCTATCTCCAGCTGCGTCAAAGCATACCGGCCGCCGTCGCACGCAGCGCGGAGGCTGTCGAGGCGGCCTATCGCGATTACCGTCAGCTCGCCATCGGGCGCGAAGGCCTCAAGCGCATCTATATCGTAACGCTCACCTTTGCGCTGTTGATGGCGTTGTTCCTTGCGGTCGGCGTCGCCGTGACTCAGTCGAATCTGCTTGCGGAGCCGCTCGCCAACCTCGCGCAGGCCACGCAGGCGGTGGCGCGAGGGGATTTTTCCCGCAAAGCGCCTGTCACTAGCCGCGACGAGTTGGGCGTGCTGACCGAATCGTTCAATTCCATGACACGCCAACTCGAGGACGCGCGCCGCATCGTTGAGGCAAATCGGGTGGCACTCGAGACTGCCAAAGCACACCTCGAGAACATTCTCGCCAATCTTTCCGCCGGCGTTCTTGTGCTCGACCACGAGCTGGTGCTGTCGAAATCCAACTACGGAGCCACAGCGATTCTGGGGGAGGTGCTTGCGCAGGCGATCGGCCGTCCGCTGACAGAGTGGCCGGCTCCGCTGGAGAGCTTCGCAACGCCGGTGGCCGAGTCGGTCATCGCGCATGGAGCAACAGCCTGGCAGCGTGAATTGGAGCTCAAGGGAACCGGCAAGACGCTGCTTATCCGCGGCTCTTCGCTGCCGGAGGCGAGTGGAGGCGGTACGGTACTCGTGTTCGACGACATCACTCAGCTGATTGCGGCGCAACGGGCGACGGCATGGGCGGAAGTGGCGCGCCGCCTCGCGCATGAGATCAAGAATCCTTTGACGCCCATCCAGCTCTCAGCCGAGCGTCTCGAGATGAAAGTCGCGGGGGCGCTGCCCGCCGATGCCGCAGAAACGCTGCGCCGCGCGACGCGTACGATCGTGAACCAGGTGACCGCGCTCAAAGCCATGGTCGACGACTTCCGGGACTATGCTCGTCTGCCGACCCCCGTGCTTGCGCCCCTCGAACTGAATGCGTTGCTTGGCGAGGTACTCGCGCTGTACGACGACGCGACCATCGCGTCCCTGCACCGGCACCTGGCGCCCAACCTGCCGCCGGTACGCGCCGATGCAATGCAAGTCCGCCAGGTGGTCCATAATCTTCTGCGCAACGCCCAGTACGCGGTCGAGCACCGGGGCGACAAGAGCGCCCCGGCCGTGATCGAGGTGCGCACCGCGCGCTCGGGCGAGCAAGTCGAGCTGTCGGTATCGGACACCGGTGGCGGGTTTCCCGAGGCTTTGATGTCCCGCATCTTCGAACCCTATGTGACGACCAAACCGCGGGGCACGGGCCTCGGCCTGGCGATCGTCAAGAAGATCGTCGACGAACATCATGGCACTATTGCGATTGAGAACCTCCCGGGGGGTGGTGCGCGTGTGAGCATCCTGTTGCCGATCGCAGCCCAGACGGCGACGACGGTACGGGCGGCATAGGACCAGCATGGCGCAGATTCTTGTCGTAGACGACGAAGTCGGAATTCGAGAGCTGCTGTCCGAAATTCTTTCGGACGAGGGTCATCATGTCCTGCTCGCGGACAGCGCGGCCCAGGCCCGGAGCCTGCGCGAGCGCCAGAGACCGGATCTGGTGCTGCTCGATATCTGGATGCCCGACACCGATGGCATTACGCTGCTCAAGGAGTGGTCGGCGAGCGGACGGCTCAGCATGCCGGTGATCATGATGTCGGGTCATGGAACGATCGAAACGGCGGTCGAGGCGACGCGTATCGGTGCGCTCGATTTTCTGGAGAAGCCGATCGCCCTGCAGCGGCTGCTGACGACGGTGCGCCGCGGATTGCGCCACGCCGAGGCCGCCCCCCCGCGCGAGCTGTCTCTCGCGGCACTCGGGCGATCGCCCGCCTTGGTCGAGGCGAAAAAGCGGCTCGCCCAGCTCGCGCAGTCGCCCGGCTCCCTGATGTTGCGCGGAGAGCCGGATCTGCACGCGGAGCTGTTTGCGCGCCTGCTCGCCGGGCCCGGGGCGCCGTTCGTGAACGGCGAGTCCGTGTTGACCGACGCACCGTCCGACGTTCTTGCGCGGGCCGCCGGTGGCGTGCTGTTCATCGATGACCTGACCCGTCTCGGACACGCCGCGCAGCGCAGCCTGGAGTTTCTGCTTGGACGGGCGCCCCGCCACAAGGTGCGCGTCGTTTCGTTTTCGCCGGTCGACACGAAGACCCTGGTGGAGCGCTACGAGTTCGACGCCGATCTTGCACGGCGGCTTGGCGAGTTGATGTTGCGCCTGCCCGCGCTGCGCGAAATCGCCGAGGACGTCCCGGACCTCGCGCAGGGCATGCTGTTTCTGCTCGTCGAGTCGCGCAGCTGCCCTTCAAGGCGGTTTTCGACTGGAGCGCTGAATGCGCTGCGCCATTACGACTGGCCCGGAAATATGGTCGAGCTCGAAGCCGTCGTGCGGGACCTCGCGTTCTCCTCGCTCGAAGAGGAAATCCAGGTCGAGGATGTGGACCGCGCGCTCTCGGCGCGTGCCACGCCGTCGGCTACGCCGGTCGTGCCGGATTTCGATCTCGACCGGCCGTATCGCGAGGCGCGCGAAGACTTCGAGCGACGCTATTTCGAGCGCCTGCTGGCGAGCGAAGGCGGAAGCATGTCGCGCGTGGCGGAGCGCTCCGGTCTCGAGCGCACGCACTTGTACCGCAAGCTGAAGGCCCTCGGGCTGCAGGTCGGGCGGCGCGAAGAAGCTTAGCGCGCGTGAAGATCATCATTCTCGGCGCAGGCCAGGTCGGCGGATCGGTCGCGGAAAGCCTGGTCTCGGAACAGAACGACATCACGGTCGTCGACATCGATCCGCCGCGCCTACGCGCCCTGCAGGACCGACTCGACCTTCGCACGGTGACCGGAAGCGCGGCGCATCCGTCGGTGCTCGCCGAGGCCGGCGCGGACGACGCCGACCTGCTGATCGCCGTGACGCAGAGTGACGAGACTAACCTAGCCGCATGCAAGATCGCGGCGCGGATGTTCAACATCCCACGGCGCGTCGCGCGAGTACGGGCAACGGACTTTCTCAACGACGAACGTCTCCTGGGCGCCGAGGGCTTCGAAGTCGATCTGTCGATTTGCCCGGAACAGGTGCTCACGGAATACATCGTCAAGCTGATCGAGTTTCCCGAGGCTCTGCAAGTGCTCGACTTCGCGGACGGTGTGGTAAGTCTCGTCGCGGTGCGCGCGTATCGCGGCGGGCCGATGGTCGGTCATCCGGTGAAAGAAATCCGCTCGCACAATCCAAGCATCGACACGCGGATCGTCGCGATCTTCCGGCGCAACCACCCAATCGTTCCCGATGGCGAAACCTTGATCGAAGTGGACGACGAAGTGTTCTGTTTGGCCGCCTCGCGCGACATCCGCAAGGTCATGCGCGAATTGCGCAGGATGGATCGCCCGGTGAGGCGCATCATGATCGCCGGCGGGGGGAATATTGGGCAGCGCCTGGCGCGTGCGCTGGAGCGGGATTACTCGGTACGCGTGATCGAGCACAACAAGCGCCGCTGCGAAATGCTGGCGGCCCGGGTGCACGAGGCGCTGGTCTTGAACGGAGACGCGACCGACGAAGAGCTGCTCGTGCAGGAAGGCATAGGCGATATGGATCTTTTCGTCGCGGTGACGAACAACGATGAAAACAACATCATGAGTTGCCTGCTCGCCAAGCGACTCGGCGCACGCCGCGTCGTTGCCCTCATCAATCGCCGTTCCTACGTGGATCTCCTGCAAAGCGGCGAGATTGACATCGCCATATCTCCCGCGCAGGCGACCATCGGCAAGCTGCTTGCGCACGTGCGTCGCGGGGACGTCGTCGCGGTTCACAGCCTGCGCCGTGGCGCGGCCGAGGCACTCGAGGCGGTCGTGCACGGCGATCGTGAGTCGAGCAAGCTGGTCGGCAAACGGGTCGAAGACATCGATCTGCCCGCGGGCACGACGATCGGGGCGGTCGTACGCGGCGACGAGGTCCTGATGGCGCACCACGATACGGTGATCGAAGCCGAGGATCACGTGATCGTATTCGTGGCCGACAAGAAGACGCTGCCACGCGTCGAAAAACTTTTCCAGGTTGGCGTGCGCTTCCTCTGAGCGCGCGCGGCTTGGTCGCTGATCGATGGGGCGCTTTGCGACCGTACTGAACCTGTTGTCCGTGGTGGTCGTGATTTTTGCGGCCACCATGCTACTCCCGCTTGGCGTAGCGATTATCCGGGAGGATGGCGCGGAAGGCGCCTACGATCTCGCCATCCTGGCGACCGCGCTTTCCGGCTGTGTCGGATGGCTGATGACGCGAGGCGGGCGGCGCGAACTGCAGCCGCGCGATGGATTCCTGTTTGTCGTGCTGGTGTGGTCGGTGCTGCCGGCATTCGCGACCGTGCCGCTGCTCGTCTACTTACCAGGCCTGACCTTTACCGAAGCCTATTTCGAGACGATGTCGGCGCTCACCGCGACCGGCGCGACGGTACTGACCGGACTCGACTACCTGCCCCCCTCGATCAACGTGTGGCGTTGCATGCTGCAATGGGTCGGGGGCATGGGAATCATCGTGCTCGCGGTAGCGGTACTGCCTCTGCTCGGCGTGGGCGGACGCCAGCTGCTTAAGGCGGAAACACCGGGTCCGATGAAAGAGCAGCAGCTCACGCCGCGCATCGCACAGACCGCGAAGGGTCTGTGGCTGGTGTATCTCCTGCTGACCGTCCTCTGCGGCCTGGGCTACGCCTGGGCCGGCATGGATGCTCTGGATGCGATGATGCACGCGTTCACCACGATCGCCTTGGGCGGATTTTCGTCGCACGACGCGAGCTTCGCGTACTGGAATTCGCCCTTGATCGAGGCGCTGGCCGTCGCGTTCATGCTTGCCGCGGGCGTGAGTTTCGGAACCCATTTTCTCGCCTTGCGGCGCGTCTCGCTCCGGCCTTACCGTTTCGATCCCGAAGTGCGGGCCTACCTGAGCCTGTGCGGCGCGAGCGTCGCGATTGTAGCCGGCTATCTTTTTCTGCATGGTGCGCACGAGGATTTCCAGACCGTTGCGCGCTACAGCCTGTTCAACGTCGTCTCCGTCGCGACCACCACGGGCTACTCGACAACCGACTATGCGCTTTGGCCGGTCTTCGCGCCGCTGTGGATGCTGATGCTGTCGACGTTCACCACCTGCTCAGGATCGGCGGGCGGGGGCATCAAGATGATGCGCGCACTGCTGATGTTTCAGCAGGCATTGCGCGAGTTGATGCGCATTGTGCATCCGCGCGCGCTCTTCCCTGTCAAGCTCGGAGGTCAGGTGGTCGAAAACAGTATCATTTTCGCCATCCTTGCCTACATGCTGGTATACGGAGCAACCCTGACATTCATTACCATGGTGCTCACGGCGAGCGGCCTGGACTTCATGACCGCGTTCTCGGCCGCCGCGGCCTGCGTGAACAATCTCGGACCGGGCTTGGGCGATGTCGGGCCTACGTCAACCTACGCGATGCTCGACACTTTCCAGACCTGGATCTGCACGGTGGCGATGCTCCTCGGACGGCTCGAGCTGATGACGGTGTTTGTTCTGCTTACGCCCGTGTTCTGGCGCCGGTGACGGTTTTGCCGCCGAGACCTTAAGCCGCGCGGGAATCGCCACCCACTCATCGGACATCGCATGGTCCAGCCACTCGCGGTACTCCACGCACTTTCGGCGCTCACGCTGGTGCTGGCACTCGCGATGGGCGCACCGCTGGTCGTCGCCGAGGTCCTCGACGATGGGGCGCGCTTCGCCTTCGAGGGCGGGATGCTCGCGGTGGCCGGCATCGGCGCCCTGGTTCGCATCATCACGCACGGCAGACAGCGCGAGCTGCGCGTGCGTGACGGTTTTCTCTTCGTGGCCTGCGGCTGGGCCGGGATGCCGGTCTTGGCGGCGCTGCCGTTGCTGTTCTACTTCCGCGACCTATCGCTGACCCGCGCGTACTTCGAGGCCGTTGCTGCGCTTACGACGACCGGGTCCACCGTCCTTGTCGGGCTCGACAACCTGCCGCCGTCGATCAATTTCTGGCGCTGCCAGCTGCAATGGATGGGAGGGATGGGAATCATCGTGCTCGCGGTGGCGATTCTCCCCATGCTCGGAGTCGGAGGCTCGCAGCTGTTCAAGGCGGAAACGCCAGGACCGATGAAAGACAACAAGCTCACGCCGCGGATGACCGAAACCGCGAAAGCGCTTTGGCTCGTTTACGGTTTCATCACGGTCGCCTGTGCGCTCTCGATGAAGCTGGCCGGGATGGACTGGCTCGACGCCGTCATGCACGCGTTCACGACCATGTCCCTCGGCGGGATGTCTTCGCACGATGCGAGCTTCGCGTATTGGAACTCGCCTGCGATCGAGGCGGTGACGATCGTGTTCATGCTGCTCGCAGGCATGAACTTTTCGACGCACTTCCTGTTCGTGCGCAAGCGCTCGCTTGCGGTCTATGCCCGCGATCCGGAAGTCCCGCCCTATCTCGGCGTGCTGTTATGCTCGGTCGTCGCTATTGCGGCGCTGCTTTGGTGGGCTGGCGTCTACCCGGACTGGCTCCCCGCGCTGCGCGCGAGCGCATTCAACGTCGTTTCCGTGGCGACCACCACCGGCTATTCGACCGTGGATTACGGCTTGTGGCCGATCTTCGCGCCCATGTGGATGCTGCTGCTGTGTTCATTCGTGAGCTGCACGGGATCGACCGGCGCAGGCATCAAGATGTTGCGCGCCCGCTTGATGGCGCAGCAAACGGTGCGCGAAATGCGACGCATCCTCCATCCGCAGGCAATCCTGCCGGTCCGTCTCGGTGGGCGCGTGGTGGAGAATCAGATCATCTTCGCGGTGCTTGCCTTCATGCTGGTCTACGGCTGCTGCGTGGTGGTGGTCACCTTGCTGCTCGCGCTGTCCGGCATGGAGGTCGTCACGGCGTTCAGCGCGGCGATGGCATGCATCAACAACACGGGCCCCGGACTGAACGAGGTGGGCCCGGCGGGCAACTACGCCGGACTTACCGACCTGCAGCTGTGGCTGCTGAGCGCCACGATGCTACTCGGGCGCCTCGAGATGTTCACCCTGCTGATCGTGTTCACGCCGGCGTTCTGGCGCAGATGAAGCGGGTGCCAGTTCATATCGTGACAGCGACCGAGCGTGCACAGGTGAGCGCGCTCATTGCGCGCTGCGTCGCAGAGCGTGCCGACTGGGCGGGGCTCGAGCTGCTGACCTGCCCATGCTGCACGGGCCGCGCCGAGCTGCAGGTGAAGCTCGTCCGCCTCCTGCGCGAGCGGCGACCGGCTCGCGTGTTCATCGGCTTGGTCGATCCCTCGCACCAAACTGGCTTGGCACGCGTGCTCATCGACTGGCCGCTTGCCCGGTATGTCGTGCAGGGACGCGCAGTGCGCCTGCCGGAGGATGCGGCGTTGGTGCCTGGCGCCTTGGAAGAGGGCTAGGCGCGCAGGGCCGCCAGGGCCAGCGCGACCCAGCCTGCGATGAACGCGAGGCCGCCGAAGGGTGTGATTGCGCCGATCCCTTTGGGTGCACCCAGCGCGAGCAGGTACAGACTTCCCGAGAACAGCAGAATCCCGGTCGCGAACGCCACGCCCGCAGCACGTAGCCAGGCGCTGTCCGGTAACGCGATGCAAGCAAGCCCGACCGCCAAAACACCGAGCGCGTGCCAGAACAGATACTGGGTTGCCGTATTCCAGAGCCCCAGCTGATCGGCCACGAGACGCGTTTTGAGAGCGTGCGCCCCGAATGCGCCGAGCACGACGCCGCAAGCACCCAGCACCGCGCCGAGCGCGATGAACAGCTTGGCGCCGGCCGGCATCTGATCGCCCGAGCTCAGCGGGTCTTCTTAGTCTTCTTGCGCTGCGGCCGCTTGTTGCCGTAGCTGCTGCGGTAGATCTTGCCGCGCCGAGTGCGCTTGTCGCCCTTGCCCATGTCGTGCTCCGGTGGAAAACGCGATTCTATGCCTGGAGCGCCTGCGCGACGTCGCCCCGTGCTTCGTAGGCCAGATTCGGCGCCAGCCAGCGTTCGGCCTCTGCCACGGGAATTCCCTTGCGGCGTGCATAGTCCGCGACCTGGTCGTCGCCGACTTTGCCGACCGCAAAATAGCTGGATTCCGGATGGGAAAAGTAGAACCCGGAAACCGACGCCGTGGGCAGCATTGCAAATGATTCGGTCAGTTGCATGCTGGCGTTCTCCGAGGCGCCGAGCAGCGCGAAGAGCTGGGCCTTTTCAGTGTGGTCGGGGCAGGCGGGGTATCCCGGCGCGGGCCGGATGCCGCGATAGGCTTCCTCGATCAGGGCGTCGTTTTCGAGTTGCTCGTCGGCGGCATATCCCCAGAATTCGCCCCGCACGCGCGCATGCAGGTGCTCGGCGAAGGCCTCGGCCAGGCGGTCGGCGAGCGCCTTGAGCATGATCGCGGAGTAGTCGTCGTGCTGCGCCTCGAACTGCGCGACCCGCGCGTCGATGCCACCGCCCGCAGTGACCGCAAAGGCGCCGATCCAGTCCGGCACGCCGCTCGCCGCCGGCGCGATGAAATCGGCCAGGCACAGGTTCGGGCGGCCGGCCGGCTTGTGGTTTTGCTGGCGCAGGTTGTGCCAGGTCATGCGCACGGCGCGGCGCGTGTCGTCGGCGTAGATGGCGATGTCGTCGTGGTTGACCTGCGCCGCCGGAAACAGGCCGCAGACCCCGTGCGCCGCAAGCCACTTCTCGCGCACGATGCGCTCGAGCATCTGCTGCGCGTCGGCATACAGCTTGCGCGCCGCGTCGCCGACGACGGCATCGTCGAGGATCTTCGGGAAGCGCCCGGCCAGTTCCCAGGCCTGAAAAAAGGGCGTCCAGTCGATGACCGGCACCAGCGCCTCGAGCGGGTAGTCGCGCAGGACCGTCAGCCCGGAGCGGCGGGGCGCCGGCGGGCGATAGGCGGCCCAGTCGGTCTTCAGCCCGCGGGCACGTGCCTCGGCGATCGGATGCAGCGGTCCGGGCCCCTTTTTCTGCGCATGCTGCGCACGCACGCGATCGTAATCCGCACGCACCTCGGCTGCGTAGGCGTCACGTGCATCGGCCGATAGCAGGCTCTGCACCACCTGTACGCTGCGCGAGGCATCCGGGACGTAGATCGCCGGCGCGGAATAGTTCGGTGCGATGCGCACCGCGGTGTGCGCGCGCGAGGTTGTCGCGCCGCCGATGAGCAGCGGAACCGTAAAGCGCTCGCGCTCCATCTCGCGCGCGACATGCGCCATTTCCTCGAGTGAAGGCGTGATCAGGCCCGAGAGTCCGACGATGTCCGCGCTCTCGCGCCGTGCGGTCTCGAGGATCTTCTGCGCCGGCACCATGACGCCGAGGTTCACGACCTCGTAGTTATTGCATTGGAGTACGACGGAGACGATGTTCTTGCCGATGTCGTGGACGTCGCCCTTGACCGTCGCGATCACGATCTTGCCCTTTGGCTTTGGTGCGA
>JAJDNJ010000053.1 GCA_022340705.1 Betaproteobacteria bacterium | reverse complement strand
AGCGGTCGTAGACCAGCGCATTGCAGCCCGCCGCATGCGCGATGCGCTCGGGGAAATCGCGCCATTGACGAATCGAGCCCAGCCCCTCGTGCAGGAACACGAGCACCGGTCGCCCCTCGCCGCCCACTTCGATCCACTCGTAGGCGAGCGTATGACCGGCGGCGGCAAGTGTGGGCATCTCGGAAACGCAGGCAGCAGGCGGCTGAAAGACGCGCGAGAATAGCACGCGACAAGCAATCGCCTCAGGGCAGGGTTCGCATGGATCCGACATTCGATGTCCTCATCATCGGCGGGGGCTCTGCGGGCTGCGCGCTCGCCGGACGGCTGAGCGAGGATCCTCACCTCAGCGTGGCGCTCGTCGAAGCCGGTGGACGCGGCGACAGCGCCCTGATCACGACACCGGCGGCGGTCATTGCGATGCTGCCCACGCGGATCAACAACTGGGCATTCGAAACCGTTCCGCAGCCGGGACTCAACGGCCGGCGCGGCTATCAGCCGCGCGGGCGCACGCTCGGCGGAACGTCGGCGATCAACGCGATGGTTTACGTGCGCGGCCATGCGTCGGATTACGACCATTGGGCCGCGCTCGGCAACGCCGGGTGGAGCTATGCGGAGGTTCTGCCCTACTTCAAGCGCGCGGAATGCAACACACGCGGCGCCGACGACTACCATGGTGACGCTGGGCCTCTGGCTGTCGCCGATCTACGCACCGACAATCCCTTCCATGACATCTTCCGGCGCGCGGCCGAAGAGGCTGGATTCACACTCAACCCGGACTTCAATGGCGCGCAGCAGGAAGGGCTCGGCGTCTACCAGGCAACGCAGATCAACGGCGAGCGCTGCAGCGCCGCGCGCGCCTATTTGCAGCCCTGGCTCGGCACACGCGCGAATCTTCACATTCTCACGCAAACCCGCGCGCAGCGCGTCCTGTTCGAAGGCCGACGTGCGGTCGGCGCCGAGGTGCTGCGCGGCGGCCGGCGCGAAACGCTGCGCGCGCGGCGCGAGGTCGTCCTCGCCGCGGGCGCGTTCCACTCGCCGCAGCTTCTCATGGTCTCGGGCATCGGCGACGGCGAGGCGCTGCAACGTTTGGGAATCGAGGTGCGTCATCACCTGCCGGGCGTCGGTCGCAACCTGCAGGACCACATCGACTTCATCTTCGGGCACACGATCGACAGCCTCGACCTGTTCGGCTTCTCGCCGCGCGGGATAGTGCGCGCGCTGCGCGAATTCGTTCGCTACCGGCGCGGGCGGCGCGGCATGCTGACGTCGAACTATGCCGAGTGCGGCGGCTTCCTCAAGCTGTCACCCGATTCGCCGGCGCCGGACATCCAGCTTCATTTCGTCCTCGGCATCGTCGACGATCACGCGCGCAAGCTGCACCTCGCGCACGGCATCTCCTGCCATGTCTGCCTGCTGCGTCCGGCGAGCCGCGGATCCGTGACGCTCGCTTCGACCGACGCGTCCGACCCGCCGCTGATCGACCCCGCGTTCTACGCCGAGCCTGTCGACCTCGAGCGCATGGTCGAAGGCTTCAAGCTCACGCGCCGTTTGCTCGAGGCACCGAGCCTCGCGCGGCTGTACCAGAGCGATCTTTTCACCGCCGACGTCCACAGCGACGCGCAGATCCGCGAGGTACTGCGCAACCGCGGCGACACCGTCTACCACCCGGTGGGAACCTGCAGGATGGGCAATGACAACGATGCGCTCGCCGTGGTCGATGCGCAGCTGCGCGTGCGTGGCGTCGAGGCGCTGCGCGTCGTCGATGCCTCGATCATGCCGACGATCGTCGGCGGCAACACCAACGCGCCGGCGATCATGATCGGCGAGAAGGCCGCGGACCTTATAAAGGCGACATCGGGGTCAGATCCCGGTGGATAACTTCTTCGTCGCTCGTCGAAGAGCGTAGGCCGAGCTTGAAGTTATCCACCGGGGTCTGACCCCAAGGTCACAAGGTCATCGGCCGCCAGTAGCCGGTCAGCTCGAGGTAGCCTCTGCCGACCTCGCGCCCGTCGCGGGTAACGCGCACCGCCCCCTCCCAGTAGATCGTTCCGGTGCTCAGCCGCGAATCGAGTTCCTGGTCGTCCATGAGCGGCTCCAGATTCCAGGACGCGCCTTCAACTTCGACGCGCATCGCAACCGGGTACTCGACTCCGGTGCGCGGCGAGCGCCAGCGCCGCGTCGGTACAAACCGGACCGCCCGCGGACCGACGCTGCGTTTCGAGCCGTCGGAGCGCATCAGCGTGGCGCCCGCGTACAGCACGCCGCCCGTCCTCGCGCGCATGACGAAGGCCATGAGCGCGCCGCCGTCATCCAGATTGACGCCGATCCAGTCCCAGCCCGAAGCCTCCGGCGGCAGATAGGTGCTCGACCACTCGTGATCGAACCAGGCGCGGCCGTGCACCGGCGTCCTCGAGCGTCCCTGCACGATCGACCCGCTGACTTCGAGCTGTGGCCGGCTGTAGTAGTAGCTCGCTTCGCGCAGGCGCGGGCCCTTGCGGCTGTATCCATCGTCGCCCTGCAGAAGCGGCGGACGCGCGCTCTGGAACGAAAGCCCGAGCACGAACTCGCGCGCCGGGATCACGCTCCGATAGCCATCCCCGGTCTGCTCGAGGCGCCAGTCGTCGATCCAGACGCCTGTCCTGCCCTGCTCCGCCGCTGCGAGCGTGAAACCTTCGCGCGCGGCGTGCTGATCGTGCAGCAGATGGCCGACTTGCGGATCGGCGAGCGCGGCGTGCGCGAACAGGATCTGGCGCGGCGTGAACCGGCTCGGGTTGTCGGTGACGTACTCGTTGCGCGCGCGAAAGAACGTGATCTGGAAGCCGCGCGTCTGCGGGCCGAGCCAGCCAGTGATGTACCACCATTCGATGCGAAACCCCGGGTGGGCCCCCTCGTCGCGCGGGAAAACCAGCCGATGATCTGGCACGACCTCCGGAAAAGCCACCTTGCGTGCCGCACCGAGCGCCGGTGCGCCGAGCGCGGCCCCAAGTGCGCCGAGCGCGCGCAGCATGGTGCGCCGCCTCACCAATCCTCCTTGACCGCGCGCACCGGACCCATGCCCATCGCCTCGCGGCCGGACAGATAGGCGGTGAGCGCAGCGAGCGCAATCAGCACCCCGGTGAACGCGGTCAGCGTCAGCGTCGGAAGGTGTAGATCCATGCTCCAGTTGAACGACTGGCGGTTGACGACGTGAATCAGGATCAGGCTGATCGCGGTCCCGACGGTGAGGCCCGCCGCCGCCCCGAGCGTGGCGAGCAGCCCGCCTTCGGCCGCCAGCATCCGTCCGATCTGGCCGCGCGTCATGCCGAGGTGGCGCAGCATGCCGAATTCGCGCCTGCGCGCCAGCACGATCGAGCCGAGACTCGTCGACAGGCCGAACAGCCCGACGAGCACGGCCACGGCCTCGATTGCGTAGGTGACCGCGAAGCTGCGATCGAAAATGCGTAGCGAGACGCGCTTGATCTCGCTCGGCACGGCAATTTCGAGCTCTGCGCCGCCGGGCAACGCGCGCAGCGCGGCCATCGCCTGCGCCGGCGTCGCGCCCGCGCGGAGCCAGAGCGACGCGTCGTTCGCGCGCCGGTCTCCGGTCAGGGCGATGTAGTCCGATCGCCGCACGAGCAGCGCGCCGAGCTGGCGCGCGTAGTCGCGCCACACTCCGGCCACCACGAAGCGCCGCTTGCGTCCGCCCAGCGGCAGCTTGATTTGCTCCCCAACCCGGTAGCCGTAAAGATCAGCGATTGCCTCGCTGATCCACACCGGCGGTGGATCGCCCGGCTGCGGCGCATATTGGCGGCCCACAACCGGGTAGCGGCGCATCTCGCCCGGCGGCAGATCACGCGCCAGCAGCGAGACTTCCGGACGATCTGCAGCGAGCGACACGCGCGCGCTGCGCAGCAATTCTGCCCGCGCGATCATCGGCAGCTCGCGCAGCTGCTGTTCGAACGCCGGCTCGAGATAGGCAGTCTCTCCCGCATGGGTGGTGCGCAAATAGACGTCAGCGGGCAGAACGTCGTCCAGCCAGCGGTCCACGGAATCGCGAAACGATGCCACCATGATCGCCATTGCCGCCATCAGACCGAAGCTCGCCACGATCGCCGCCAGGCTGACCATCGCCTGCCCGGGTGCGCCGCGCAATTGATTGAGCGCGAGCGTGAGCACCGGGTCGGTCCGGCGCGGCAGCAGTGCGAAGGCAAACTGGGCGGCGCGCGGCATGAGCGCGATGCTGCCGATCAGCAGGCAGGCGATCGCGAGGTAACCGAACAGCGGCACCCCGCCAACCGGTCCGAGCGTGGACAACGCCGCGCCGAGCCCGAGCATGCCGATGCCCGGCCACAACCTGGCGACTGAGGCGAACATCGCCTGCTCGTCACCCGCCTTGAGCGCGCGCGCGGGAGGATGGCGCGCTGCGTCGAGCGCCGGCAGCAGTGCGCCGATCAGCGCGATCGTCACTCCCGCCAAGCCATAGAACAGCGCCATCAGGGGTGGAAACTCGATCTGCGGCGCGAGACCGCGGAACATACCCGCGCCGAGATCGGCGCCGAAGCTGCGCACCGCGAGCGTCGCGAGCAGCATGCCGAGCGCGATGCCGAGCAGGCTCCCAAGCACTCCGATCGCGGCCGCTTCGGCCAGTACCAGGCGCAGGATGCCCTTGCGCTCGAGCCCGAGCACGCGCAGCAGCGCATGCTCTCCCCTGCGTCGCGCCACTTCCAGCGCCTGTGCGGAAAACACCAGAAAGCCGCCGGTGAACAGTGCTACCAGCGCGAGCACATTGAGGTTGACGCGATAGGCGCGCGACGGCCCGGCGCTCGCCTCGGCCACGGCGCGTACCGCACGCACCGCAACCCCGGGCGGGAGCAGTGCGGCGACGCTGCGCTGCAGTGCCGCGCGGTTCTCCCCGGGTCTCAG
>JAJDNJ010000132.1 GCA_022340705.1 Betaproteobacteria bacterium | reverse complement strand
TGCATCGTGCGGGACAGCCACCCGATGACGGCATAGATCACCACCGTGAACGCGACGAACATGATGCCGATCGTGTCCGCGCCCAGGCCGGCCTTCTCGGCCAGGGCCATCAGGCCGATAAAGATGACAAAGCCGCCCGTGTAGAAGCCGTAGATCTTTGGCAGGTTGTCGACGAACGACCCCTGCATTCTGAAAAAGCTCATGGCGATCTCCCCCTCTTATTATTCTTCGGCCATGCCGCATTCGCGATCGATCTTGTCCTGCTGCTTCGCGAATACGAACAGCTGCACGACGAAGACGATCAGCGACCCCTGCGCAGCCATGTAGAAGCCGAGCGGGAAGTGCATGAACGAGATTTTGTTGAGCTGTGGCGCAAACCAGTTGACCACGTAGGAAAACACGAACCAGATGACCAAGTGCACGATCATCAGGCCGCGTGTTCGCTGCCAATGGACTTCTTTTTGTGAGGTATCTGCGGCCATCGTCTATCCTCCTCCTGTTCGACGTGACGGAACGCGCTGCCCGCAGCCCCGGACTTGTCCCGTCCCGGTTCAACCGCAGGCCCCGGCGATTCTAACCCAATTCACAAAATTTAAAATTCTTTCCTTGACAGCGTCCTAGGGATCCCTTGATGGCATATCTATGGCAGTTTCCCGAACCCGTCGCTGCAATTGGACGCGCCCTGCGTGACTTCCTGGGCCGGCGCAAACGTGCGCGACCGGTGGTGGAGCGCGCCGATCTGCGACGTTTCCTCGAGACCCGGGCGAACTACGTCGCACAGTTCTCGCTCAACGGATACCTGCGTACCCGGGCGGGCGTGCGCTTCCCCGAGCTGTTCGACGACGACGCCTTCGTCGCCTCGATCAAGCAGGCGACCTGGCATGTCTGGCTCGCCTGCCTTTCGGATCTCGCCGTCTATTCGGGTTTGCTGATTTTGCAGCGCACCAACGGATCCTCGGATGAAGTTCGCAACTTCGTCCGGTCCGTCGTCGATGAGTTGCTCGCATCGCATGGCACGCCACCGGACGCAGGCCCCGAGTTCGCCGCCCACGCCGAACGCGTGCGCGCGCGTCTCGCGCTGTGCGACTGGTCCGGGCTCGCCGACGACGAAAGCGCGTTCAGCGAAAGCCCGGAAGCCCTAGTGCGCTACGCGCCGGTAATAGACGAGCTCAAGGCGCTCGACGCACCGATCGTGCGCAACTCGGTGCGCTTTCGCTGGCAGGAGATCCGGCGCGATCTGCGCCGCGACCTGCGCGCCGAGGAACTGCTCGCCGAATGGAGGCAGCGCGCCGCGGCGCCTGCATGACGCCGCCCAGCGCACTCCCCGTCAGGTTGCCTTTTTGAGCTGCTCGAGAATCGCCGGATTCTCGAGCGTCGAGACGTCCTGGGTGATCTCCTCGCCGCGCGCGATCGAGCGCAGCAGCCTGCGCATGATTTTGCCCGAGCGCGTCTTCGGCAGGTTGTCTCCGAAGCGGATGTCCTTTGGCTTGGCGATCGGCCCGATCTCCTTGCCCACCCAGTCGCGCAGCTCTTGAGCGATCTTCTTCGCCGCGTCGCCTTCCGGGCGCGCGCCCTTGGTGACCACGAACGCGACGATTGCCTCGCCGGTCAGGTCATCCGGCCTGCCGACCACCGCGGCTTCGGCGACCAGCTTGGAATTCGCCACCAGCGCCGATTCGACTTCCATCGTGCCGAGGCGGTGGCCAGAGACGTTGAGCACGTCGTCGATCCGCCCGACGATGCGGAAGTACCCTTCCTCGTCAGTGCTCGCGCCGTCGCCGGCGAGGTAGAGCTTGCCCTTGAAATCGTCCGGATAGTAGGTCTTCTTGTAGCGCTCCGGATCGCCCCAGATCGTGCGCAGCATCGCGGGCCAGGGGCGCTTGATCACCAGGATGCCGCCCTTGCCTCTGCCCACCGGCGTGCCGGTCTCGTCGACAATGTCGGCGAAGATGCCGGGCAGCGGAAGGGTGGCCGAGCCCGGCTTGGTCGGCGTCGCCCCGGGAAGCGGCGAGATCAGATGTCCGCCGGTTTCGGTCTGCCACCAGGTGTCGACGATCGGGCAGCGCCCGCCGCCAACGGTCTCGTGGTACCACATCCAGGCTTCCGGATTGATCGGCTCGCCGACCGTGCCGAGGATGCGCAAGCTCGACAGGTCGTATTTCTTCGGCAGGTCTGCCCCGGCCTTGATCAGCGAACGAATCGCAGTCGGTGCGGTGTAGAACACGTTGACCTTGTGGTCCTGGATCAGCTTCCAGAATCGCCCGGCGTCCGGATAGGTGGGAATGCCCTCGAACATCACCTCGGTCGCGCCGACCGCGAGCGGCCCGTAGGTGATATAGCTGTGGCCGGTGACCCAACCGACATCTGCCGTACACCAGAACACGTCGGTCGGCTTGTAATCGAACACCCACCGCATGGTCAGCATGGTCCACAGCAGGTAGCCGCCGGTGGAATGCTGGATTCCCTTCGGCTTGCCGGTCGAGCCCGAGGTGTACAGGATGAACAGCGGATGCTCTGCGTTGACCCAGGTTGGCTCGCAGTGATCCGGCTGGCCTTTCACGACGTCGTCCCACCACTTGTCGCGCGGCGCGGTCATCGGAACCTTCGTCCCGGTGCGCTTGTAAACGATCACGTTGCGCACCCCGTCGCAGCCGCCCATCGCGAAGGCCTCGTCGACCACCGGCTTGAGAGGAATCTCACGCCCGCCGCGGAACTGCCCGTCGGCAGTGATGACCTCGGTCGCGCCGGCATCGATGATCCGCTCCTGCAGCGACTTCGCCGAGAAGCCGCCGAACACCACCGAGTGCGTCGCGCCGATGCGCGCGCAGGCTTGCATCGCGACCACCACCTGGATCGACATCGGCATGTAGATCAGCACGCGGTCGCCCATCTTCACGCCGTGCGCTGTGAGCGCATTCGCCATCCGGCAGACCTCGTGGTACAGCGCCTTGTAGCTGATCTTGGTGACCTTGCCGTCGTCGGCCTCAAAGATGATCGCGGTCTTGTCGGGTTGCGTCTTCAGATGCCGGTCGAGGCAGTTGTACGAGGCGTTGAGCTCGCCGTCGTAGAACCAGCGGAAAAACGGCGCCTTGGATTCGTCCAGCACCTTGCTGAACGGCTTGTGCCAGAGCAGCTCCTCCTTCGCGAGCCGGCCCCAGAAGCCGTCGAAATCCTTTTCGGCCTCCGCAACCAGCGCGCGGTAGGCGTCCATTCCGGAAATGTTCGCCTGCTTGACGAACTCCGGCGACGGCGGAAACACGCGATTTTCGTGCAGAACGGACTCGATCGTGGAACTGGACATCGTTGCGCTCCTCCTCCGAATGGCGGCCGGCCCACGCAGGGCCGGAAGTGGCGAGATAAGACCACCATGCGTTTGGCTTGTAAAGGCCGCTGGCGGCCACGGTCAGCGCCGTTTTGAAGCGCTTGCCCTGTGCTAAATTGGCCGCCCGTTTCGCCCTGACGCCACCATGGACGCAGCGCCTCGGTCGTTGACCGCGCCGCGCCATCGCAACCCATCGACGGAGTCGAGTCCAAATGACGACGATTCGCCAGGATGATCTCATCCAGAGCGTCGCGGACGCCCTGCAGTTCATCTCCTACTACCACCCGGCGGATTACATCCGTGCCCTGGGGCGCGCGTACGAGCGCGAGCAGTCACCTGCGGCCAAGGACGCGATCGCGCAGATTCTCACCAATTCGCGCATGTGCGCCGAAGGCCACCGGCCGCTCTGCCAGGACACCGGGATCGTCAATGTGTTTCTGCGCGTCGGCATGGACGTGCGCTGGGACGGCGCCACGATGTCGGTCGAGGACATGATCAACGAAGGCGTGCGCCGCGCGTACAACGATCCCGACAACAAGCTGCGCGCCTCGGTGCTGCTCGACCCCGCGTTCACGCGGGTCAATTCGCGCGACAACACGCCGGCCGTGATCCACGCGCAGATCGTGCCGGGCGCGACGGTCGAAGTCGATGTCGCCGCCAAGGGCGGCGGATCCGAGGCAAAATCCAAATTCGCGATGCTCAATCCGTCGGACTCGGTCGTCGACTGGGTGTTGAAGACCGTGCCGACGATGGGCGCGGGCTGGTGCCCGCCGGGCATGCTCGGCATCGGCATCGGCGGCACCGCGGAGAAGGCGATGCTGCTCGCCAAGGAGGCGCTGATGGCGCCGATCGACATGGCCGAGCTCAAGGCGCGCGGCCCGAAGGACAAGCTCGAGGAACTGCGCATCGAGCTCTACGACAAGGTCAACGCGCTCGGCATCGGCGCCCAGGGGCTCGGCGGCCTGTCGACCGTGCTCGACGTCAAGATCCTCACCTATCCGACGCATGCAGCCAACAAGCCGGTCGCGATGATCCCGAATTGCGCCGCGACGCGCCATGCGCACTTCGTGCTCGACGGCAGCGGGCCTGCGGCGCTCGAGCTGCCGCAACTCGCGGACTGGCCGGCCGTCAGCTGGCAACCCGACGCCAAGTCGCGTCGCGTCAACCTAGACAGGCTGACCGCCGCGGAAGTGGCCGCGTGGAAGCCGGGCGAGCGGCTGCTGCTCTCTGGCAAGTTGCTCACCGGGCGCGATGCCGCGCACAAGCGCATCGAAGACATGCTGGCGCGCGGTGAAAAGCTGCCGGTCGACTTCACCAATCGCGTGATCTATTACGTCGGTCCGGTCGACCCGGTGCGCGACGAGGTGGTCGGACCAGCAGGACCGACGACCGCGACGCGCATGGACAAGTTCACTGACACCATGCTGGGCAAGACGGGGCTCATTGCGATGGTCGGAAAGGCCGAGCGCGGACCGGCCGCGGTCGAGGCGATCCGCAAGCACAAGGCAGCCTATCTGATGGCAGTCGGCGGCGCGGCTTACCTCGTCGCGAAGGCGATCCGCGCCTCGCGCGTGCGCGCCTTCGAGGACCTCGGCATGGAGGCGATCTACGAATTCGAGGTGAAGGACATGCCGGTCACGGTCGCGGTCGACTCGAAAGGTGAGTCGGTCCATCGGACCGGACCCGCCGACTGGGAGGCGAAGATTCGCGAGTTCAAGCTGCCGGTCACGGCCGCCTAGGCCCGCCGCGCGATCGTGCCGCAAGTCGCGCGGACCGACTGGCGCGGGGTCTGGGCCATCTTCGCCATCGGCGTGATGAGCGCCGCCTACATCGGCAAGGCGCCGCCGGCGCTGCCGATGCTGCGCGGCGAACTCGACCTGACGCTGGTCGAAAGCGGCCTGATCGCGACCATGTTCAACGTGCTCGGCGGCTTGGTCGGCATCTTCGCCGGCATGCTCGCCGACCGCTTCGGTCACAAACGCGCCGCGCTCACCGGACTGGCGGCGCTGGTCGGTGGCAGCCTGCTCGGAGTGTTCGCCGGGGATTATGCAGCCGTGCTCCTGGGACGTTTCTTCGAGGGCGCCGGGTTCATCCTCGCTTCGGTCTCCGGCGTCGCACTCATGACCCACGTCACGCAGCTTGCGGACCGTCCGCGTGCGATGGCGCTGTGGAGCGCCTACATGCCGACTGGCGGTACGGCGGCGCTCGTCGCCGCGCCCTGGCTGCTCGCCGCCGTCGGTTGGCGCGGACTGTGGCTCGTCATCGCCGTGCTCACCGCAGGATGCTTTTTCCTCGTACTGCGCGCGGTGCCCGCGGTGGCGCCGCATGCGCGCGTCGGCTTTGCGCGCCTCGCTCGCGAATCGCTCTCCCAGCCTGGCAGCCTGCTCCTCTGCGTCGCCTTCATCGGCTATGCCGCACAGTGGGCCTCGGTACTCGTCTGGCTGCCGACCTTCGCGATCGACGAGCGCGGCGCGAGCACCGAGCTCGCGGCGCTGCTCACCGCCGGCATGGTCGCGGCGAACGTTCCGGGCAACCTGCTCGGCGGCCCACTCATGGCGCGCGGCGTCAGCCGCGCTCGGCTGATCGCCTTCGGCGCCTGCGTCCAGGCCCTGTCCAGCGCCGGCATCTTCCTCGACCTGCTGCCGGATGTCGGGCGCTACCTGAGCTGCCTGAGCTTTTCGTTTTTTGGCGGCCTGATCCCGATGGCGGTGATGTCGGGCATCGCGGTTCATGCGCGCACGCCAGCGCACATCGGCACCACCAACGGCATGGTCATGCAGGTCTCGCAGATCGGCCAGTTCTTCGGTCCGATGCTGGTCGCCTGGCTGGCGACGCGCTTCGCCTGGAGTGCCTCGCTCGGCGCGATGCTCGCCTATGCGGCGCTCACGCTCGCCGCGGGCATCGCCATCGCCCGCGTCGAGGCACGGCGTGCGGGACAGGCGGCGCGCTAGAATCGCCCCTCTGCGAGGAGTCAGCATGAAACGCGACATTCAGATCTGCGAGGTCGGCCCGCGCGACGGGCTGCAGAACGCGAAGCAATTGATGCCCACCGAGACCAAGAAGGCCTGGATCAGCGCCCTTGCCGCGGCCGGCTTGAACGAAATCGAGGTCGGCTCCTTCGTGCCGCCCAAGCTGATCCCCGCCATGGCCGATACCGGCGAGATCGTCGAGCACGCGCTGAGCATCGAGGGCCTCAAGGTCGTCGCGCTCGCGCCCAACGTGAAGGGATTCGAGAGGGCCCGCGCGGCGGGCGCGCACAAGATCACCTTCCCGGTCTCGGCCTCGCACCAGCACAGCGTATCGAACGTGCGCATGACGCCCGACCAGATGATCGACGAAGTGCGCAAGGCGGCCGCAATGCGCGAAGGCAGATTCCCCGAGATCGAGGGCGCCGTGTCCACCGCGTTCGGCTGCACCATGCAGGGCGAAGTGCCCGAAGACGAGGTGGTGCGCATCGCCGTGCAGCTCGCCGCATTCTGCGACTGCGTCGCGCTCGCCGACACGGTGGGCTATGCCAATCCGGCACAGGTCAAGCGCGTGTTCCGGCGCGTCAAGCAGGAAATCGGCGACAAGCTCGAGGGCGCACACTTCCACAACACGCGGGGCCTGGGACTGGCGAACGCGCTCGCCGCCTGGGAGGAAGGCGTACGCTCGTTCGACGCCTCGATGGGCGGACTGGGCGGCTGCCCGTTCGCGCCCGGTGCGAGCGGCAACGTGATCACCGAGGACCTGGTCTTCATGTTCGAGAGCATGGGCATCTCGACCGGGATCGACTTCGACAAGCTGCTCGCGGCGCGCCGCATCATGCACGCCGGCGTGCCCGACGAACCGCTCTACGGCCACATGGCGCTCGCCGGACTGCCGAAGAACTTCCGCCGCGCCGCCTGAGCATGGCGACGCTGCCGCTCGATGGCGTGCGCGTCATCGAGTTCGCCCATATGGTGATGGGACCGTCCTGCGGGCTTGTGCTCGCCGATCTCGGCGCCGAGGTCATCAAGGTGGAGCCGCTCGAGGGCGACAACACGCGCCGGCTGGAAGCCGC
>JAJDNJ010000048.1 GCA_022340705.1 Betaproteobacteria bacterium | reverse complement strand
GCGTTGCAGGCGCCGACCGCGATCACCTCGGGGTAGCAGGCGGGGTAGACCACGCAGGGCCAGTAGTTGCCGGCGGCCGAGACGAGGATCAGTCCGCGTTCGGTGGCGTAGCGCACCGCCGTCTCGAGCGCGCCGAACCCGCCCCAGGGCCCGCCCAGGCTCATCGAGGCGACATGGCAGTTGCGCGCCACCGCCCAGTAGAGCGCTTCGCACAGCCGGCGCCAGGAAAAGTGCACCACGCTGTCGTTTACGCGCAGCGGCACGAGCCCTGCGTCCGGCGCGAAGCCGACCACCTGCGCGTCGTCCGCGCTCACGATGACGCTGCCGGTCGCGGTGCCGTGCCCGGGGCTGAAACCGCCGAGCGGATCGACCGGATCGGGGTCGTTGTCGACGAAGTCGTAGCCGAGGTCGGGACGCAGCGCCTGCGCGTCGAGCTCGGGATGGCCGGTGTAGCCGGTGTCGGGATGCGCGATGCGCACGCCGGTGCCGGTCGGCCTGCCGGGCAGCGCCCAGGCGCGGCGCACCCGGCACAGCACCGCAGCCCAGTCGTGCGGCTGCGATGCCGCGAGATGGCGCTCGCCGACGAGGCTGCCGCGCGGTGCGCGCCTGCCTTGCGTGGGTCTCGGGCGCAGGGGTTCGGCATCGACGCCGACCGTCTCGAACGCGGGCTCGGCGTGCGCGAGGTCGCGATCGGCGCGCAGGCGATAGGTCAGCTGCCAGGCGGTGGCGACGCCGACATGCGTGCGCGCGGGCGGCGCGGCGAACAGGTCGGCTGCGCCCGGGCCGAGCGGGCGCAGCTTCCACTCGAGTCCCGCGCGGCGCAGCGCGCTGCGCGCGCGCGCAAGATCCGCCTGCGCTCCGGTGGACAGCACGAAGCCCTCGAAGCGGCGATGCGCCTGCAGACCTTCGTTGGTCGAGTTCGGCATCTGCCTCCTGGACGGCGCGATAAACACACGCGTCGCGCCGGCTTCATGAATACCGCGCGCAGGGCGATAAACGCAATCGTTTGAGTGCGCGAATGGCGACTGTCGGGTGCGCGCGACCCGGCGTCGTGCGCGCGCGACTCAGGCCATGAAGCCGAGCAGCTGCTCGGTGACCTCGCGCGGCGCCTCTTCGGCGAGGTAGTGCCCGCTCGGCACCGCGCCGCCCGCGACCGTGCTCGCGCAGTACTGGCGCCAGATCGCAACCGCGTCGTACCACTGCTCGATCTTCGCCTTCGCGCCCCACAGCACGAGCAGCGGACAGCGGATCTTCTCGCCCGCGGCGCGGCTCGCGCGGTCGTGCGCGAGGTCGATCGTCGCCGCGGCGCGGTAGTCCTCGCACATGCCGCGGATCATCAGCGGGTCGCGCACGCTCTGCAGGTAGTCGGCGAGCGCCTCGGGCGCGAAGAAATCGGGCGGCTTCGGTTCGCGCGACGTATGTGCGCGAAACCAGGCGTCGGGCGCCGCGCTGATCACGTTCTCCGGGAAGGGGTGCGGCTGCGCGAACCAGAACCAGTGGTAGTAGCCCATGGCGAAGGCCATGTCGGTGCGCTCGAAATGCTCGAGCGTCGGGATGATGTCCATCAGCGCGAGCTTTTCGATGCGCGCCGGATGGTCGAGCGCGAGACGGTGCGCGACGCGCGCGCCGCGATCGTGCGCCGCGACGCGAAAGCGCCCGTGGCCGAAGTGCGTCATCAGCTCGACCAGGTCGCGCGCCATCTCGCGCTTGGCATACGCTGCATGGTCGGGCGTCGCCGGCGGCTTGAACGAGCCGCCGTAGCCGCGCAGGTCGGGGCAGTAGATCGTGTAGTGCTGCGCGAGCGCCGGCGCGACGCGGTGCCACATCGCGTGGGTCTGCGGGTTGCCGTGCAAGAGCAGGAGCGGCGGGCCCGCGCCGCCGTGGCGCAGGCGCAGGCGGCCGTGGCGTACCTGCACCTGCTCGAGGCTGAAGCCGGGGAAGAACATGGCGCGCGGGGTCGAGGGAACGGACCAATTCTAGGCCTAGAATGCCGCGGTGCTCCTCACCGAAGAGCAGCTGCAGGTACGCGAGGCGGCGCGCGCCTTCGCGCGCAAGGCGATCGTGCCCCACGCCGCCGAGTGGGACCGCAACGCGACGGCGCCGCCAGAGGTGCTGCGGGTGCTGCGCGCGATGGGCCCGCTCGGCCTGATGGGCATGTGCGTCGATCCGCGCTGGGGCGGCGCGGGCGCGGACTTCGTGTCGTATGCGCTCGCCACCGAGGAGATCGCGGCCGGCGACTGCGGGCTCGCAAACATGATGTGCGTGAACAACTCGCCGAACTGCGCGGCGCTCGAGGAGCACGGCAGCGACGCGCAGAAAGAGCGCTTTCTCAAGCCGCTCGCCTCGGGCGTGCAGTCGAGCGCGTTCCTGCTCACCGAGCCGCAGGCGGGCTCGGACGCCGCGGCGCTCGCCACGCGCGCGGTGAAGAAGGGCGATCGCTGGGTGTTGAACGGCGTCAAGCAGTTCATCACGGCGGGACGCACGGCGGACATCGCCTTTATCGTCGCGGTCACCGACCCGCAGGCGGGCAAGCGCGGCATGTCGATGTTCGTCACGCCGACCCGGGTGCGCGGCTACCGCGTGGCGAAAGAGGAGTCCAAGCTCGGCCACCGCGCGGCCGACACCTGCCAGATCGCGCTCGAGGACCTCGAGGTGCCGGAGGAAAACCTGCTCGGCGCGCCGGGCGCGGGCTACCGCATCGCGCTCGCCTACCTCGAAAACGGACGCATCGGCGTCGCCGCGCAGGCGGTGGGCGTGGCGCGCGCCGCGTTCGAGGCCGCGCGGCGCTACGCCGCCGAGCGCGAGACCTTCGGCAAGCCGATCATCGTCCACCAGGCGATCGAGTTTCGGCTGGCCGACATGGCGACCGAGATCGAGGCCGCGCGCCAGCTCGCGCTCTACGCCGCGGCGCTGAAGGACGCCGGGCGCCCCTGCCTGCAGGAGGCGTCGATGGCCAAGCTGTTCGCATCCGAGGCGGCCGAGCGCGTGTGCTCGGACGCGATCCAGATCCACGGCGGCTACGGCTACCTGAACGACTTCCCGGTCGAGAAGCTGTGGCGCGACGCGCGCGTGCTGTCGATCTACGAGGGCACGAACGAGATCCAGCGCCTGGTGATCGGGCGGGCGCTGGCCGGCTGAGACCGCGGACGCGATGCAGATCTGGGTCGACGCGGACGCCTGCCCGCTGGTGGTCAAGGAGATCCTGTACCGCGCCGCAGAGCGGCTGCAGATCGCGACCACGCTGGTCGCGAACAAGCCGCTGCGCACGCCGCGCTCGAAGTTCGTGCGCGCGATTCAGGTGACGCGCGGCTTCGACGTCGCCGACGCCGAGATCATCGAGCGGATCTCCGCGGGCGACCTGGTGGTGACCGCGGACGTTCCGCTCGCCGCCGAGGTGATCGCGCGCGGCGCGCACGCGCTCAACCCGCGCGGCGAGCTCTATACCCCGGACAACATCCGCGAGCGCCTGGCGATGCGCGACCTGCTCGAGAAGCTGCGCGAATCGGGGGTCCAGACCGGCGGGCCGGCGGCGCTCGACCAGGCCGATCGCAAGCGCTTTGCCGATGCGCTCGATCGATTTCTCGCGCGCCACGCGGCTGCGCGATAATCCGCCGATGGCCGAATCCGCCGCCCCGCGCGCCGCGAACACCCGCCCCTGGGAGCGCGACTACACGATCACCCAGACCGTGGTGATCGCCGAGACGCCCGAGCTGCGCGTGATCGACCTCACGCTCGCGCCCGGTGAATGCGTGCCCTGGCATCTGCACCCGGACAACGACGACCTGTTCATCTGCCTGCGCGGCACGTTCGAGATCCGCGAGGTGCTGGGTGGCGGCGCCGATTCGGATCGCGTCACCGTGATGCAGCCGCTCGACCGGCACAACGTCGAAAAGCGCGTGCCGCACACCGCGGTCAACGTTTCCGACGCGGGTTGCCAGTTCCTCATCGTGCAGGGGCCCGGGCGCTACGACTTCAAGCGCCTGCCGAAGCTCGACGAACGCCCGGCATGAGGCGCGGCCGGCTGCGCGAGGCGCTCGGCCTCGCCGGCTTTCTCGCGCTCAGCTTTGCAGTGGCCGGCGCGGGCGGCGCGATCACGGCGACGAGCGTCGGCGGCTGGTACCAGGGGCTCGCCAAGCCCTGGTTCAATCCGCCCGACTGGGTCTTCGGCCCGGTGTGGACGGCTCTCTACGCGATGATCGCGCTCGCCGCATGGCGCGTCTGGCGCCTGCGCGCCTGGCGCGCGCAGGGCGGGATCGAGCCGGCGCTGCTCGTCTGGTCGGTGCAGCTCGCGCTCAACCTGTGCTGGTCGTTCGTCTTTTTCGGCGCGCGCATGATCGGCGCGGCGCTCCTCGAGATCGTCGTGCTGCTCGCCGCGATCGTCGTCACGCTGCGCCTGTTCTGGCGCATCGACCGCATCGCGGCCTGGCTGCTCGCGCCTTACGCCGCCTGGGTGGCGTTCGCGACGCTGCTCAACGCCGCGCTCTGGCGCCTCAACTAGTCGGCCTCTTCGGCCGGCCCCAGCACCGGCTCGGTTGGCGGCTCCCCGCCCGGGTAGAGCACTTCGAGCGCCTCGTCCTCGGCGTCGTCCCAGGCCTGCGCTGCGCGCCGGTCGAAGCGCTCGCGGTTGCTGCGCTTCATCACCGCATCGTAGGCCTGCTCGACGCTCAGCCCGCGGCCTTCGATCAGCGCGGCCGCCGCGTTGCAGGCCGCCTGGATGTCGCGTTCGGATGCGTCGCAATCGAACAACCACAGCTTCATTCCGGTTTCCTCTCATTGCATGACGCCTTCGGCGCGAGCGCCCGAATATAGCCCGGCTGCGCGAAATGCGGCAGGCGGTGAGAGGCCGCGGCCGGTAAAATCCCATCTCCTGCCGTCGTCCGGCGGCGCCTCAGTTCATTAGCACATTCCATGCCGCTTTCTGCACCCGCACCCCGCCGCCACCTGCACACGCGCAAGATCTCCTGCGAAGGCTACATGCGCGAGGACGGCCTGTTCGACATCGAGGCGAGCATCGTCGACACCAAGACCTATCCGGTGGAGGAGCCCTACCGCGGGCTGCGCCAGCCGGGCGAGCACGTGCACGACATGCAGCTGCGCATCACGGTCGACCGCGAGCTCAACGTGCGCGACATCGAGGTGACGACCAACGACGCGCCGTATCCGGCCTGCTACACAGTGGCCGAGGCCTACCGCAAGCTGATCGGCGCGAAGATCGGCGGCGGCTGGCGGCGTGCGGTGAACGAGGCGGTCGGCGGCACCAAGGGCTGCACGCATCTCAAGGAGCTGCTGATGCCCGCCGCGACGGTCGCCTTCCAGACCCTGTCGAGCTGGCCGAAGGATGGCGAGGTGGCGACCTGGGCCAAGCCGAGCATGACCACCAAGCGCCCGATGATGATCGACGGCTGCAAGGCCTGGGCTGCCGACGGCCCGGTGGTCGAACGCCTGTTCCCGCTGCACTACAAGCCGAAGGCGGCGTAGCGCGCGACGTCGCGCGCCTGCGACGCCGCGCAGTTCGACACCGTGAGCCAGGATCCGGCGGGGCACCGCAAGGGCGTGCTGCTCATGATTCTCGCCGGCCTGTGCTGGTCGACCGGTGGGATCTTCGTGCGCCATGTCGAGACGCGCGACGGCTTCGAGGTCGTGTTCTGGCGGTCGCTGTTCATGGTCGCGTTCCTGTTCGCGACGCTGCTGTGGTGGCATCGCGGCCGGGTCTGGTCGCAGATCGCCGCAGTCGGGCGCCCGGGCGTGCTCGCCGGTGCGCTGCTCGGCTCGACCTTCTTCTTCTTCATTCTTTCGCTGATGCGCAACACCGCAGCGAACACCTACGTGCTGATGAGCACCGGGCCGTTCTTCGTCGCGGTGTTCGGCTGGTTCCTGCTGCGCGAGCGCGTGCCGCTGCGCACCTGGATCGCGATCGCGGTCGCGCTCGGCGGCATCACGCTGATGTTCGCCGCGGGCATCGACCGCGGCAGGACCCTGGGCAACCTGCTCGCGCTCGGCGTGCCCACCGCCTTCGCGCTCAACATCATCGTCCTGCGCAGGATGCACGCGCAGGTCGACATGGTGCCGGCGGTGATGATCGCCGGGCTGATCTCGCTCGCGGTGGCGCTGCCTTTCGCGCTGCCCTTCGAGGCGAGCCCGGGCGACCTCCTGGTGCTCGCGCCGATGGGCATGCTGCAGCTCGGCCTTGGGTGCCTGCTGATGACGCGCGCGACGCGCTTTCTCACCGCGGGCGAGCTCGGGCTGCTGTCGCTGCTCGAGACCATCCTCGCGCCGCTCTGGGTCTGGCTCGGCGTCGGCGAGCGCCCGAGCAACCTCGCGCTCCTCGGCGCGCTGATCGTGTTCGGCGCACTGGCCGCGAATGAGTGGGTCGGTCTGCGTGCGGCGAAGACGCGCGCGAAGGCGGTCGAGGCGCCGGTGCAATGATGGGGTCAGACCCCTGTGGATAAGTCTTTCGCGAAATCTCCTATCGAGGCGAATCGCGACTTATCCACAGGGGTCTGACCCCAATACGCTAACCGACGCCGAGCAGCTCCACCTCGAAAATCAAAGTCGAGTTCGGCGGGATGACGTTACCCGCGCCGCGCGATCCGTAACCGAGCTCGGGCGGAATGGTGAGGCGGCGGCTGCCGCCGACTTTCATGCCCGCCACGCCCTCGTCCCAGCCGCGGATCACGTTACCCGCGCCGAGCGGGAAGGCGAACGGCTCATTGCGGTCGCGGCTCGAGTCGAACTTCTTGCCCTTCTCGCCGCCGTAGAGCAGCCAGCCGGTGTAGTGCACGCTGACATGCTGGCCGGCGCTCGCCGTGTCGCCTTCGCCGACGGTCAGCTCTTCGATGACGAGGCCGCTCGGCGTGGTGGTCTTGGACATCGCGTTCTCCTCTGAATGGATGCGTGCAATGCTATCGCAGATGACCCGGCGCCTCGTTCTCGACACGAATGTGTGGATCGACTGGCTCGTGTTCGACGACCGGTCGATCGCGCCGCTCGCCGCGGCGCAGGCCGAGGGCGCGATCGCGCTGTGCATCGACGCGCCCTGCGAGGCCGAGCTCGTGCGCGCGCTCGGCTACCGATTCGGCAAGGTCGCGCTCGATGCGAATGCGCAGGCGGCCTGTCTTGCGCGCTGCCGTGCGCTGGTCGAGCCCGCGTGGAAGCCGCGTCGCGTCGCCCTGCGCCTGCCAGACTGCCGCGACCCGGACGACCAGAAGTTCCTCGCGCTTGCGCTCGCCTGCGGCGCGCAGGCGCTGATCACGCGCGACCGAGCGCTGCTCGAGACCGGCCGGCGCTGGAAGAAGACGCTGCCGTTTGCGATCGCCACGCCGCGCGCCTGGGCGGCGCGGCGCCCGCCGTGAACGGGCTCAGGGACTACGCGGTGCCCGGGTTGGCGCCGTGCTGGGCATGCCAGCGGTCCCAGCACTTGTCGCTGCAGAAATAGGCGACGTAGTTCGGCGTCTCGGCCTGCCGCGTCATGTCCTTCGCGACGCGCTTGAGGCACACTTCGCAGATCACCAGCGGCACCGTGGTGTCGTCGATCCGGCTTCCCATCCTGCTTGCCGTACTCATGCGCGTTGCAATATCCCCCTTGGTCTGCAGGCAGTGTAGACGCCCTGGCGCGGCAGAAAAGTGCATTGATGCACCATTAGGACAAGATGACAAAAAATTCACGCGCGCGTCCGCCGCGCACGCGCAACACGACGCCTGATCCCGACAGGCTTGAGCGCATCGTGGCCGACGCGAATCGCGCGCGCGCGGCGCGCGAGCAGGGCTATCGCGAGCGCGCGCTCAAGATCCTGCCGTGGGTCTGCACACGCTGCGCGCGCAGCTTCGAGCGCGCGCGGCTGCGCGAGCTCACCGTGCATCACCGCGACGGCAACCACGACAACAACCCGCCCGACGGGTCGAACTGGGAGCTGCTCTGCGTCTACTGCCACGAAAACGAGCACGCGCGCGAGGTCGACGCCGCGCTCGGCGGCGGCGAAGCCGCGCCTGCACGCGCAGGCGCCAGCCACCGGCCGCTCGAGGGCCTGGCCGACCTCCTCAAGAAGAAGCCGCGCGGCTAGAATCCGCGCCTCGAAGTTGCACCGGAACCCTTACGGAATCGCAGGCCATGACTTCCACACCGCTTCTTTTCCAGCCGATCGAGCTGCGCGGGTTGCGCGCGCGCAACCGCTGCGTGCTTTCGCCGATGTGCCAGTACTCCGCGAAGGACGGCTTCGTGAACGACTGGCACTTGGTGCATCTGGGCAAGTTCGCGCAGGGCGGGGCCGGGATCGTGTTCACCGAGGCGACCGCGGTCGAGGCAATCGGGCGTATCACGCACGGCGATATCGGGATCTGGTCCGACGACCATGTGCCGGGCCTCGCGCGCATCGCCGCGTTCGTCAAGTCGCAGGGTGCGCTGCCCGCGATCCAGCTCGCGCACGCCGGGCGCAAGGCGAGCATGCAGCGCCCCTGGTACGGCAACGCGGCGCTCACCGCCGCGGACCACGCGCGTGGCGACGAGCCCTGGCCGGTGGTCGCGCCCTCGAGCATTGCGCTCGAGGCGGGCTGGCTCACGCCGCACGCGCTCACGCGCGAAGACATCCGCGAGCTGAAGGAGGCCTGGCGCGCGGCCGCGGTGCGTGCGCTCGGCGCGGGGTTCGAGGTGGTCGAAATGCACTCGGCGCACGGCTATCTGAGCCACGAGTTCCTCTCGCCGCTCACCAACAAGCGCAGCGACGAGTACGGCGGGAGCCGAGAAAACCGCATGCGCTTCACGCTCGAGATTGCCGAAACGGTGCGCGCGGTGTGGCCCGAGGACAAGCCGATGTTCGTGCGCGTCTCGTCGGTCGACGGCGTCGAGGGCGGTTGGGCGATCGAGGACACGGTCGCGCTCGCGCGCGAGCTCAAGGCGCGCGGGGTCGATGTGATCGACTGCTCCTCGGGGGGCATCGCCGGCCCGGCGACTGCAGCCGGGGTGAAGCGCGCGCCGGGCTTTCAGGTGCCGTTCGCCGCGCAGCTGCGGCGCGAGACCGGCGTGAAGACGATGGCCGTCGGCCTGATCCTCGACGGGTCGCAGGCGGAAAGCATTCTCCAGGCGGGCGAGGCCGACCTGATCGCGATCGGGCGCGAGGCGCTCTACGATCCGAACTGGTTTCTGCATGCCGAAGCCGCGCTCGGCGCGACCGGCGAGTTCGAATCCTGGCCGCAGCAGTACGGCTGGTGGCTGACGCGGCGGGCGAAGGGGATGGCCAAGAAAGCGTGACGTTGGGGTCAGACCCCTGTGGATAAGTCCGGCGCAGCGCCCGGCATACCATTGGACATATCCACAGGGGTCTGACCCCATTTGTTCGATCGACGGAGGACGCAATGGACAAGAGGAAATGGAACTTCGTGCACAACGAGGCGGCGCGGGCCGAGTGGGCGCCCGGGCTGCGCGAGATCTTCGATTACCGCGATCTCGGCATCAAGCAGGGCACCGGCGGCGACTACGTCGCGCATGTGATCCGCAAGAACGGCAAGGAATCGAAGGACGCCGTGCAGCAGTGGCATGTGCACGACTGCGGCTTCCAGATGGTCTACGTGCTGAACGGCTGGGCGACCTTCGAGTACGAGGGCGGCGGGGTGCGCACCATCCGCAAGGGCGATTGCATCCTGCAGCCGCCGATGCTGCGGCACCGCGAGATCGAGTGCTCGGACGACCTCGAGATCCTGGAGATCGTCTCGCCCGCGAACTTCGCCACGCACATCGTCGAGGGGCCGAAGTGATCCTGCTGCGCTAGCGCGTCGATGAAGATCCCGAAGAAATTCTTTCCGATCGTCTTCGCGTTCTTCCTCACGCTGATCATGGTGTTCATCGTCACCGGCGTGAGCACCGCGATGAACGTCGGCTTTCCGCCGAATTTCTTCGCGCTGTGGATGAAGGCCTGGGCAGCCGCCTGGGTGATCGCGTTTCCCGCCGCGACCGTCGTCGCGCCGCTCGCGCGGCGGTTGACCGAAAGGGTGCTGCGTTAGCTATCTTTCGAAGCTGCGCACCAGGCTCGCCTGGGCGGAAGCGGCCTTCATCAGCATCGAAAAATCCGATCCCGAGAGCACGAGCTGCACGCCCATGCCGACGTAGCGCTCGAAGTACTCGGCGCTGTACAGGCCGCCCATGCCGGCGTACTTGCCGTGCTTTTTGCAGGCCGCGATGACCTTGGCGTAGGCGTCGGCCACCTTCGGGTCGTCGAACTTGCCGGGGATGCCCAGCTCCATGCACAGGTCGTTGGTGCCGATCAGCAGCGCGTCGATGCCTGGCGTCGCGGCGATCGCCTCCGCGTTCGCCACGCCCTGGGGCGACTCGATCATCACCACGACGAGCGTCTCCTCGTTGACCACGCGCGCGGCCTCGCCCACCGGCATCGGCGCGAAGCCGAGCTGCTGCAGCCCGCCGCCCATCGAGCGGTGGCCGAGGGGCGGAAAGCGGCAATGGTCCGCCACGCGCTTGGCCATCTCCGCGTTGTCGACATGCGGCACGACGATGCCCTGCGCGCCGTTGTCGAGCATGCGCGTTGCGTGGTGGTGCTCGTAGCCCGGCACGCGCACCACCGGCGTGATGCCGACCGCGAGCGAGGCGGCGGCGATCTGCGCCGCGGTGTCGAGCTCCATCGAGCTGTGCTCGCAGTCGATGAACATCCAGTCGAAGCCGGCGGTCTTGAGGATCTGCGCGGTGTCGACGGTGCGCGCCTGGCGCAGCCCGAGGCCGACAGCGAGCTTGCCCGCGCGCAACTGGCGCTTGGCGTGGTTGACGACGACGCTCATGCGGCTCTCCCCGATGGATGGCGCCCGCGGCGGGCGAAGGCGCGAGCTTACCCGAGCACCGCGGGGGTGTAGACTGCGTCTCGCATTTCCGGGGTCTGCCCGGGTCGCGAGAACAAGATCAATAAAGTCGCCCGGCGCGGGCCGTTCCCGCAGGTCTTCGCGTACGCCGTCCTCCTCCTGCTCGGCGCGCTCGCTGCTGTGTGGGCGATGCCGGCCGGGGCGGCGACGCTGCGCGGGCGCGTGGTCGCGGTCGCCGACGGCGACACGATCACCGTGCTCGATGCGGCGCGGCGCCGCGAGCGCGTGCGCCTCGCCGGCATCGACGCGCCGGAGTCGCGCCAGCCGTTCGGCGCGGCGGCCAAGCGCAGCCTCGCGGCGCTCGTGTTCGGCGCGCAAGTCGAGGTCGAATACTCGAAGCGCGACCGCTACGGGCGCATCGTCGGGCGCGTGCTGCGCGACGGGCGCGATGCCAGTCTCGCGCAGCTCGAAGCGGGGCTTGCCTGGCATTACCTGCGCTATGCCAACGAGCAGTCGCCGCCCGACCGCGCCGCCTACGCGCGGGCCGAGCGCAACGCGCGCGCGCTGCAGCGCGGCCTGTGGGTCGACGCCGCGCCGCTCGCACCCTGGGAATGGCGCGCGCAGCGCCGGCGCCGCGCGCCGCTCGCAGCGCACGCGCCTCGGTTATCATCGCCGCAGTGAGCGCCGCCTGGGGAGACTCGCCATGCCCGTCAGCCACCTCGAGCACTTCCTGATCCAGACCGACGACATCGAGCGCACCTGCGACTGGTACGTGCGCGTGCTCGGCTTTCGCATCGGGCCTTCGCCCGATTTCCGCTTTCCGGTGAAGTGGCTCTACCTCGGCGATCGGGACGTGATCCACGTCTGCGAGGGCGGCGCCGCGGTGTCGGAGGCGCGCAGGCGCTACCTCGGCCAGCAGTCCGAGGATCTGCGCGGCAGCGGCGTGATCGATCACGTCGCGTTCCGCTGCAGCGGGCTGCAAGAGATGCTCGCGCGGCTGAAGAACGCCGGGGTCGAGTTCAACGAGCGCCAGGTCGACGACCAGGCGCTCTACCAGGTCTTCCTGTTCGACCCCAACGGGGTGAAGGTCGAGCTCAACTTCGCCGCCGCCGAAGCCACCGGGCGTCGCGCCGCGGTTACGGCTGCCGACCTTGAAACGTGAAAAATTGCCGTCTTTCGCGCGCGTACCGGGCGCGCGTGCACTATTCGCTATTGACGGGCCCGGTTGACGGCGCAGAGTGGGCGCATTGTCATGCGACGCACAGGCGTCGCGGTGGAGAACACTGATGGCATCGAACGCATTCAAGCTGCACAGCGTGATCGCGCTCGCCGCGGCGGCGGCGCTCGGTCTCGGCAGCGCGGCGCCGGCTTCCGCCGACAAGCCGTCCTGGGCCGGCAATGGCAACGGCAACGGCAAGTCGCACAAGGCGGACAAGGCGGACAAGTCGGACAAGGGCAAAGGAAGCAAGTACGCCAAGGATGACGATCGCCACGAATGGCAAGGCAAGCACGGCAAGCATTTCGGCGATCACGATCGCGACGTCGTGCGGCGCTACTACGGCGAGGAGTTCCGCAAGGGCAAGGGTTGCCCGCCGGGACTCGCGAAGAAGCACAACGGCTGCATGCCGCCGGGACTGGCGAAGAAATGGCGCTACGGCCACGCGCTGCCGCGCGACGTCACGTGGTACCCGCTGCCGAAAGAGCTGATCATCAAGCTGCCGGCACCGCCGGTCGACTATCGCTACGTGCGCGTGGCCTCCGACATCCTGCTGATCGCCGTCGGGACCAACATGGTGGTCGACGCGATCACCGATCTCGGCCAGATCTAGGTGAACAAGGGGGGTTACACCCCCCTTGTCATCCCCCCACTTCAGACGAAACTCTGATCAAGCAGCAAGCTTGATCAGAGTTTCTCAGGCGGCTCTGACTCAGCGCGCCGCCTCGACCGCTTCTACCCTGCCGCTGCGCGTCGAGCGCACGACCGCCTCGAGCGCGCAGATGTTGGCGATCATCTGCGCCTGCGGCACGGGGTAGGGCGCGCCGCCGCGCGCCGCTTCGGCGAACGCCTCCAGATTGGCGAGCACCGCGCGCGCCGGAGGGAAATCGCGCCGCTCGGGCCGTCCGCCGCGCTTGCAGACGATGAACTCCCAGCCCTCGGGCGCTTCGGGGTGGTTCTTGTCGCGCACCTCGATCCAGCCGTGGCTGCCGTAGAGCGCGAAGCGCCCGACGAAGGGCGTGGCGAGCATCGCGCTCACCAGCGCGTGCCCGCCGCCGCGGAAAGTCAGCAGCACCGCGAGCGTGTCGCCGTTGACCAGAGGGCTGCCGAGCTGGCGCACGCTGGCGAAGGCGCTCTCCGCCTCGCCGAACACGCCGATCGACAGGTCGAGCAGGTGGATGCCGGTCGCGGTGAGCGGTCCCGCCGGCGCCTCGCCCGGCGACAGGCGCCAGTTGCGCGGATCGATGTCGAGGAACTTGTCCTGGCTGAAGTTGGCCTCGACCTGCAGCGGCGTTCCGATCTCGCCCGCGCGCAGCATGCGGAACAGTTCCTCGATCGGCGGCTCGAAGCGGCGCTCGTGACCCACCGCGAGCGCGACGCGGTTCGCGTTGCAGGCGGCGACCGCCGCGCGCACGTCGGCGCGCGAGAGCGCGAGCGGCTTTTCGCAGAACACGTGCTTGCCGGCGTTCGCCGCGGCGACCACCTGCGCGCGGTGCAGCGAGTGCGGCGTGCACAGCACCACCGCGGCGATCGCGGGATCGGCGAGCACGTCCTCGAGCCGCGCGTGCAGCGCGATGCCCTGCTCGCGCGCAAAGCCCGCGCTGGCTTCGGTGTTCGGGTCGACCACCGCCGCCACGCGCAGCCGCGCATGGCCGCGCAGCAGCCCGACGATGATCCTGCCCCACCAGCCGAGTCCGACGACCGCCACATTCAGCATGCAAAGCTTCCTTTCACATTCTTAACGGTCCGCACTTTACGGGGCCGCTCCGCGAAGGGCATCATTGGGCCTGAACGAAGAGGCGTCAAATGAACCCCAGCCTGCTGGACGCATTGTGGAACGAGCACCGTTCGATCTCGGTCGTGCTGCACGCCATGGAATACCTCGTGCGCGAGCAGCGCAAGCATGGCACCAAGATCAACCCCGCGGTGTTCCGCGCGATGCTCTACTACCTCGACGTCTTCCCCGAGCGCATGCACCATCCCAAGGAAGAGAACTACCTGTTCGCCGCGGTGCGGCGCAAGACCTCGGAGGCCGACGCGATCCTCGACGAGCTGCGCGAGGAGCATGACAGCGGCGCGCACACGATCCGCGACCTCGAGCAGGACCTGCTGCGCTACGAGGAGGGCGGCGCCAAGGAGTTCGAGCGCTTTGCGAGCGCGGTCGAGGCCTTCGTTTCCGGCTACCGCCAGCACATGCGCAAGGAAGAGGACGGTGTGATGCCGATCGCGCGCCGCGTGCTGAATGCCCAGGACTGGGAGGACATCAACCGCGCCTGGGCCGAGAACCGCGATCCGCTGACCGGCGTCGAGACCGAAAAGGAATACGAGCAGGTGCTCGACCGCATCGTCAAGCTCGCGCCGCCGCCGATCGGAGTGGCGCGGTAGGGAAACCCTGCGACGGCGAAGCTCCGCATCGCGACGCGCTCAGCCATCGGATATCCGATAGAACGGTCGTCGCGAGTTTGGAAAGGCCGGCGACCGGGGGCTAGGAGTAGACCAGCGTGCCGTCTTCCAGATCGGCGCGCGGCAGATCGTCCTTGTCGCCCCAGTAGTCCTGCGTGTGGCGCCAGGGCATGTGGTCGCCCTGCTTGGGCATCAGGTCGACGCCGCGCAGGATGTAGCCCGGATTGAAGTCCTCGGCATCGACCCAGGGCAGGCGCTTCATGTCGCGCTCCTCGGCGCGCAGCTCTGGGGTGACCACGGCGGCACCGCGCGCTTCCATGTGCTTGAGCAGGCGGCAGACGAAATCGGCGACGATGTCGGCGCGCAGTGTCCAGCTCGCGCGGAAGTAGCCGAACACCCAGGCCATGTTGGGCACGCCGCTGAACATCATGGCGCGCCAGGTGACGGTGTCGGAAAACTCGAGCGGTTCGCCGTCGATGCTGAAGGCGATGTCGCCGAGCACGTTCAGGTTGAAGCCGGTCGCGGTGACGATGATGTCGGCGTCCAGCGTCTCGCCCGATTTGAGCTGGATGCCGGTCTCGGTGAAGGTCTCGATCTCGTCGGTCGCCACCGAGGCCTTGCCTTCCCTGATTGCCCTGAACAGGTCACCGTCGGGGATGAAGGCGACGCGCTGGCGCCAGGGCCGGTAGCGCGGGTTGAAATGCTTGTCGACGTCGAATTCGGGGCCGAGAAACTTGCGCACCACCTCGAGCAGTTCCGCCCGCACCACTTCGGGTTCCTCGAAGCAGCGCCGGGTGAAGGTCGCCTGGTCCTTGAGGATCTTGCGGCGCACGATCTCGTGGATCCACTCCTCGGGGATCTCGAGCTCGCGCAGCGTGTCGGCGAGCTCGTTCGCGTTGCGCCCGGTGATGAAGAAGGTCGGCGAGCGCTGCAGCATCGTGACGTGCGCGCAGTTTCCGGCGAGCGCCGGAACGAGCGTCGCCGCGGTCGCGCCCGAGCCGATCACCACGACCCGCTTGCCGGCGACCTCGAGCCCTTCGGGCCAGGTCTGCGGATGCACGATCGGGCCCTTGAAACGCGCCATGCCGGGCCACTCCGGCGTGTAGGGCTCGGAGTGGCGGTAGTAGCCCTGGCACATCCACAGAAAGCTCGCGCTGAAGCGCGTGGCTTCGCCCGTGTCGGTGCGCAGCGCATCGATCGTCCAGCGCCGGTCTTTTCTCGACCAGCTGGCAGAGTCGATGCGGTGCCGGTAGCGGACGTGGCGCGCGAGGTCGTTTTCCTCGATCACCTCGCCCATGTACGCGAGGATCTTTTCCGCGGTGGCGATCGGCGCGCCGGTCCAGGGCTTGAAGCGGTAGCCGAAGGTGTACAGGTCGCTGTCGGAGCGGATTCCGGGAAAGCGGTGGGTGATCCAGGTGCCGCCGAAGCTCTCCTTCGACTCGAGCACGACGAAACGCTTGCCCGGGCACTGCTTGCTCAGGTGGTAGGCGGCGTCGATGCCGGAGATACCCGCGCCGACGATCAGCACGTCGAAATGCTCGGTCTTGACCGGCGCGCGATCGACTTGCGGTGTCGTCATATCCATGTCGGCGACGATACCACCGCGCAGGAGCCCATCCAAGGTCGCGTTTACCGGCCGCGTGCCGGGCCGCTAACCGGTCGAGTCGGGCCGCGGCCCGAGTCTGCTGTCGATCAACTCTTCGATGCGGGCTCGCCGACGAAGATCTCGACCCGCCGGTTCTTGGCGCGGCCCTGCGCCGTGCTGTTGTCGGCGATCGGCTGATGCGAGCCGTGCCCGTCGATCGTAATGCGGCTCTGCGCGACGCCGCGTGCGGCGAGATAGTTGCGCGTGCTGGCGGCGCGATCCACCGACAGCGGGTTGTTGATCGCGTCGCTTCCGGTGCTGTCGGTGTGGCCGACGATGTGCACGGTGGTCTCCGGATAGCGGGTCAGGTTCTGCGCGAACTTGTCGAGCACCGGGCGCATGTTGGGCTTGATATTGGACTTGCCGACGTCGAAGGAGACATCGCTCGGGATCTCCAGCTTGAGCCGGTTGTCCGGGGTCCTCGACACCTCGACACCGGTGCCCTGGGTCGCGTCTTCCATCGATTGCTGCTGCTCCTGCATGTGCTTGGACCAGATGTAGCCGCCGGCCGCGCCGACGGCCGCGCCGATCGCGGCACCCTTGGCGACGTGACCGCCCGTCATTGCGCCGATCACCGCGCCGGCCGCCGCGCCGATCCCGGCACCCGTCGCGGTGTCCTTTTCCGTCTGGCTCATTCCGGCGCAGCCGGGAAGCACCAGTGCAGCGAGCACGGCTGCGGCGAAGACGCCTTTCTGGAAGGGCTTTTGCATGTGAGGTCTCCTTTTCGCGGGTTCGTCGCCTCGGCTCAGTCGGCCAAAACGGCGATCGCCGGCGCAGATCGTTGCGGTTTGCAGTATGGCGTAGTCTGCAAGCTGCGCTTCTCGTGCGCCGTGAAAAACTGCCGCGCCTGAGCTCCGACTTCGGATTTCTCGGCCGGTCGCTGCGCGGCAACAGAACCGGCCCTGCCGCCGGCTGCGGGGTAACATCGGCGAGTGGCGCGAACCGGCGGAGACGCAGTCGAAGTGGGCGATCAGCAACTCAGGCAACGCTTGGCGGCTATTCTCGCCGCGGACGTCGCGGGCTACTCGCGCATGATGTCCGTCGACGAGCGCGCGACGGTCGCCGCGCTGGATGCCGCGCGCGCCGTGTTCCGCGGGCAGATCGAAGCCAACGCCGGGCGCGTGATCGACATGGCGGGCGACGCGGTGCTCGCGGTGTTCGAAACCGCGGCGGGCGCAGTGACGTCCGCGCTGGCGGTGCAGCAGGCGCTGGCCGACGCTGCCAAGGACCTTCCGGACGACCGTCGCATGCGCTTCCGGATCGGCGTGCACCTGGGCGACGTGATCGAGAAGGCCGACGGCACGGTCTACGGCGACGGGGTGAACATCGCCGCAAGGCTCGAGAGCCTCGCC
>JAJDNJ010000030.1 GCA_022340705.1 Betaproteobacteria bacterium | reverse complement strand
CGCGTCATCGCGACGACCTGGACCGACCGGATCGTGCAGCCCATCGCGTCGTTGGCGCTGATGATGATGTACCCGATCGACAAGGTGAACCGCGCTTACCGCAGGCGCCCCTTCGCCAACGGGCAGTTCATGCTTTTCGATCGTGAGGTCTACGAGCGCATCGGCGGACACGCCGCAACGAAGAACGAGCTGCTGGAGGACATCGCATTCGCGCGCCTCGTCGACGCGAGTGGCGAGCGCGTCGGACTGGCGTTCGCCGTGGACATGCTCGAAGTCCGCATGTACCCCTCGTATGCTGCGCTGCGCGACGGCTGGAAGCGGATCTTCATCGAGGCCTGCCGGCGACGCACGAAGAAGCTGCGCGGCAAGGGATGGCTCGTCCTGTCGGTCGGCGTCGGAGCGCCCATCGCCCAGCTGGGCGCTCTCGTCACGGGCGCCGCCGGGGGCCATTCGATGCTCGTGGCGGCGGTCGCGGTCGTCGCCATCGGCATCGCGTTGCAGGTCATTGCGCTCGGCCTTTTTTACCGATTCTGCCAATCGTCGTTCCGCGATGTCCTCTGGAGCCCGGTGGGCGCAGCGCTGGTGGCGCGCATCCTGTGGCAGGGCGCCGAGGACCTCGCGCAAAACCGACCGCTGCGCTGGGGCGGACGCGAGTACCGGCTCGCGGCGCGGGACGCTGCGCCGGCGAACCCGGGCGCCGACGCTGCACGTCCGGTGGCGCTTGAGAAAGAGCCCGCCCAAGGCGAGCCCGGCGACCAGATCGGCCGCGGTACCGACGAGGAAGTGACCGTAGTCCGTCGCCGCCCGGCCGAGCAGCGCGGCGCGGTCATCCACCCTGCTCGGATCGACGAGACACGACGCCTGACTCCAGATATGCCATTTGGCCGCGACCTTGATCGCCAGCCAGGGCGCGCCGAGCACCCACAGGTATGAACCCCGATCCGCGCGCCGCGCTTCAGCGCAGGGCTGTCTCAGCCTAGGACTTGCGTTCTTCCGGCAGCCGCACCACGTTGTCGGCGGCCGGCTCGTCGAGCTCGGCCGACTCGATGCGCTGGAACTGCTGGCTGATCTTGCCGCCGGTGACCTGAATCTTCTCGACGTCCTCGTGCGCCTGGCGCACGTGGCGCGCCAGATCGCGCAGGCGCTCGTCGAAGCGCCCGAACTCCACCGCGAGGCGCGCGAGCGCTTCCTTGATGACGTGGATCTGCTTGCGCGTCTCGACGTCCTTGAGCACCGCGCGCGCGGTGTTGAGCACCGCCATGAGCGTGGTCGGCGAGACGATCCACACGCGTTTCTGGTTCGCGTAATCGACCACCTCGGCGTGATAGGCGTGGATCTCGGCGAACACGGCCTCGGCCGGCACGAACATCACCGCGCCGTCGGAGGTTTCGTTCGGCAGGATGTATTTTTTCGCGATGTCGTCGACATGCTTGCGCACGTCGGCGCGGAACTGGCGCTGCGCGAGCGAGCGGTCGACCTCGTTCGCCCCCGGCTCGAACATGCGGTGATAGTTGGTCAGCGGGAACTTGGAATCGACGCAGACCAGCCCCGTCGGATCGGGCAGGCGCAGCGCGCAGTCGACGCGCGTGCCGTTGGACAGCGTGTACTGGAACTCGAAGGCGTCCGGCGACAGGACGTTGCGCACCAGCGCCTCGAGCTGCACCTCGCCGAAAGCGCCGCGCGACTGCTTGTTACCGAGCAGGTCCTGCAGGCTCACCACACTGCCGGTCAGCGTCTCGATCTTTTTCTGCGCCTCGTCGATCGTCGCAAGACGCTGCATCACGTTGACGAAGGTCTCGTTGGTCTTCTTGAATCCCTCGTCGAGGCGCTCGTTGACCCGGGTCGAGATCGCGTCCAGGCGGGCGTCGATGCGCACGTTCAGCTTTTCCGCGGTCTCGCTTAGGTTCGCGCCGAGCGCGAGCTGCAGCGCGTGCAGCGTCTCGCGCGTCTGGCGCAACTCTTCGCCAATTGCACCGCGCAGGCGGTCGGTGGATTCGGCGAGGCTCGTGTTGAGGCGGTCGGCCTGTCCCGACAGACCGCCGTGCAGGTCGGCGAGCATCGCGCGATGCTTCTCCTCGAGCGACTTTTCGAGCGCGTCGCCGGCGCGAACTCCGCGCCGCAGGCGCCAGAGCACGAGCGCCACGGCGACCAGCGCGACGAGGGCAACGAGGGCGACGGCCAGGGCCAGCTCAGCCATGGTGCATTTTACGTCTCCTCGCGCAGGGTGAGCGCGGGCGAGGCGCGCAACACCTTGCGCGACGAGAGCCAGGCGTTGAGCGACAGGAGCGCAAGACCCGCGAGCGGTCCGACGACGAGCAGCATCGCGCTCGGTGGCAGGTCGAGCTCGAACACGCGCCGCGCGAGGAGCTGGCCGAGCGCCGCCGCGCCGGCGGTGGCGAGCGCCCCGGCGAGCACGCCCATGGCGAGGAATTCGACGCGTTGGCTTCCGGTCACGTGGCGGCGCGACGCTCCCACCACGCGCATCAATGCCGCCTCGCGGCGACGTTCGTCCTCGGTTGCGACGAGCGCCGAATAGAGCACCAGCACGCCCGCGCCGAGCGCGAACAGGAACACGAACTGCACCGCGGTGATCAGCTGGTCGATCACCGCCTGCGCCTGGCGCACCGCGGCGCCGACGTCGACCACGGTGAGGTTGGGAAACTGCGCCGCGAGCGCGTTCATCGCCACCTCGCGTCCCTCGGCCAGGTGGAAGGCGGTGACGAAGCTCGCCGCGTAGTTCGAAAGCAGCTGCGGAGGCGCCATGACGAAGAAGTTCACTTTCATCGAGTCCCAGCGCAACCGCCGCAGCGAGGTGATGCGGGCGGTGAACGAATCGCTGCCCACCGAAAAGGTCAGCGCATCACCCAGCTTCCAGCCCAGCGTGCGCGCAATGCCCTCCTCGACCGAGAGCTCGCGCGGCACACCTTGGCCGCGCGGCCACCAGCGCCCCGCGGCAAGCTGATTGTGCGACGGCAGCGTCTGCGCGTAGGACAGGTTGAAGGCGCGCTCGACCAGGCGCTTCGCGCGCTCGCCCGCGTAATCCTTGCCGTCGACCGCAACGCCGTTCACCGCGGTCAGCCGCCCGCGCACCATCGGGTAGAGATCCGGCACCGCGATCCCCTGCTCCGCGAAGAACGCCTTCACCGCCTCGAGCTGGTCGGGCTGGATGCCGAGCACGAATCGGTTCGGGGCGTCGGGCGGCGCTGCGCGCCGCCAGGCGTCGACCAGGTCGTTGCGCGTGAACGAGAGCAGCAGCACCGCCGTGAGCCCGAGCGCGAGGCTCGCCACCTGAACCGCATTCGCGCGCGTGTGGCGGCGCAAGTTCGCGAGCCCGTAGCGCAGCGCCGGGCTGCGCGCGCCGAGCCGGCGCGCGATCGCGCCGCTCGAGAGCAGCCCGAGCGCGCCCCAGGCGATGAGCGCGTAGAGCAGCACCGCGCCCGCGAAGCCGCCGACGATCGTCAGTCCCAGTTCCACGTCGCCCGCCTGCCAGACGAGCAAAATCGCGAGCAGGCCGAGACCGAGCGCGTAGCTCGCGGCCGCGCTCACCTTCGGCGCGCCCGCCTCGCGCCGCATGACGCGCAGCGCGGGCACGTTCTTCAACTGCACGAGCGGCGGCAGCGCGAAGCCGAGGAGCAGCACCATACCGACCAGAAAACCGCGCAGCGCCGGCCACAGCGTCGGCGGCGGCAGCTCGGCGCGCAACAGGTCGGCTAGCGTTCCTGCAATCACGCCCTGTGCTGCGAAACCGAGCGCGCTGCCCAGCGCGCAGGCCGCAAGACCGAGGAGGGTGAACTCCGTGGCGTAGAGTGCGAGCAGCTGTCCCTGCCCCGCGCCGAGGCAGCGCATCACCGCGCAGCCGTCGAGGTGGCGCTCGACGAAGCGGCGCGTGCCGAGCGCCACCGCAACCCCGGCGAGCACCGCGGCGAGCAGTGCAGTGAGGCCGAGAAAGCGCTGCGCGCGGTCGATCGATTCGCGCACCCGCGGGCGGCCGTCTTCGAGCGTGTCGATGCGCTGTCCGCGGCCGAGGCGCTTTTTCGCCCAGGCTTCGAACTCGGCGAGCGCGGGACGCGCGCCTGCGGCATAGAGGTAGTAGCGCACCCGGCTGCCGGGCTGAATCAGACCGGTCGCCGCGACGTCGTCGAGATTCATCATGAGGCGCGGCGCGATGTTGAAGAAGCTCGCGCTGCGCTCAGGCTCAAGCGTGAGCACCGCCGCGACCGTGAATGTGCTGCGCCCGACACGGACGCGGGTTCCCACCGGCGCGCCGAGCGCGGAAACCAGTCGCTCCTCGATCCACACCGTGCCGCGCGCCGGGCCCTCGGCCGCGGGCGCATCGGGAGCGCCCGGCTTCGGCGCGGTGCGCAACCGCCCGCGCAGGGGATAGCCCGCGCTCACCGCCTTGACGCCGGCGAGCTGGTTGCGCGGCCCCTCGCCCTGCGCCTGCTGCGCGTCGCCCGCGCGCACCATGCTGATGAAGTTCCACGCTTCCGCGTCGCGCAGCCCGTGTTCGACGATCGCCTTGCGCATCACCGGATCCCAGGCGTGATCCGACACCATGACGAGGTCCGCACCGAGCAGCTGGTGGGCATCGCGCACCAGCGCCTGGCTGACGCGATCGGCGAAGAACGCCACGCTCGTCACGCTCGCAACTGCAACGACGAGCGCCGCGGCGAGCACGCGCAACTCGCCCGCGCGCCAGTCGCGCGCGAGCATGCGCAGGGCGAGGCGCAGACGCGCGGAAGTGGAGGGCGACCGCTCCATCCGGCGCCCTAAGCGACGATGCGCCCGGCCGCGAGCCGCACGATGCGCTTGCAGCGCTGCGCCAGGCTCTCGTCGTGCGTCACCATCACGAGCGTCGTGCCGGACTCGCGATTCAGGTCGAAGATCAGCTGGATGACGCCAGCACCCGATTCGGCATCGAGGCTGCCCGTCGGCTCGTCCGCGAGGAGCAGCTTCGGCCGCACGACGAAGGCGCGCGCGAGCGCGACGCGCTGCTGCTCGCCGCCCGACAGATGCTTCGGATAGTGTTGCAGGCGCTCGGCGAGGCCGACGCGCTCGAGCATCGCGCGCGCGGCGTCCTCGGCCGCCGGATCTCCGGCAATCTCGAGCGGCAGCATCACGTTCTCGAGCGCGGTGAGCGCGGGCAGCAGCTGAAAGGACTGGAACACGAATCCGACCGCGCGACCGCGCAGCTCGGCACGCGCATCCTCGTCGAGCGCACTCAGGTCGGCCCCGTCGATTCGTACCTGTCCGGTACTCGGCTGATCGAGTCCGGCGAGGATCGCGAGCAGCGTCGACTTGCCCGAGCCCGAGGCCCCAATGACCGCGACCGCGTCGCCCTGCGTGACCGCCAGGTCGATGTCGCGCAAAATAACGAGGTCGCGATCACCGCTCTTCACCGTTTTGCCGATGCCGCGCGCCTCAAGCACCGTTGTCGTTTCGATCATCCTCTGGTTAGCGTCCATTGTCGCCATCGCTGCGGCCGGCACCGCCTTCGCGGCGCCGAGCATACTGGTTTACGGAGACAGCCTTTCCTCGGCCTATGGAATCGCGCAGCAGCGTGGCTGGGTCGCGCTGCTCGAGAAGCGGCTTAAAAGCGAGCGCGTGGATTATAGCGTCGTCAATGCCAGCATCTCGGGAGAAACCACCCGAGGTGGACTCGCGCGCATGCCGAAAGTTCTCGTCCAGGTCAAACCGGCGATCGTGATTCTCGAGCTCGGCGCAAACGACGGTCTGCGCGGCCTGCCGATCGATCAGATGAAGCGCAATCTCGGCGCGATGATCGAGCAGGCACAACAGGCCGGCGCCAAGGTGCTCCTGGTCGGCATGAAGCTTCCGCCCAACTGGGGCCCCGAGTACACCGAGGCGTTCGAGCAGGTTTTCCCGGCGCTCGCGTCCAAGCACAAGACCGCGCTGCTGCCGTTCCTGTTCGTCGGACTGAAAGACGATCCACAGCATTTTCAGCCCGACCGACTGCACCCGAACGAAGCCGCACAGCCGATCATCGCCGACACCGTCTGGGCGAAACTCGCGCCGCTGCTTTGAGCCCGCGTAGAATCGATAACGATGCGCCATAGCGCCCGACCCTCGGTGGCGATGTCCGCCTCGGTCCTTTCGAGCTTCGACGCGATACTCGACGTGCGCTCGCCGTCCGAGTTCGCCGAGGATCACCTCCCCGGCGCGATCAACCTGCCGGTGCTCGACGACGCCGAGCGCGCACGAGTCGGCACGCTCTACAAGCAGGTCTCGCCCTTCGAAGCGAAGCGCGTCGGCGCCGCGCTGGTTGCGCGCAACATCGCGCACCACGTCGAAGGTCCGCTCGCCGACAGGTCGCGCGGCTGGCGCCCACTGGTCTACTGCTGGCGCGGCGGCAAGCGCTCGGGTGCGATGGCGCAGGTGCTGCGCGAGATCGGCTGGGACGCGAAGACCCTCGAAGGCGGCTACAAGGCCTATCGGCGACATGTGGTCGAGGCGCTCGAGCGCCTGCCGCAGCGCTTTCGTTATCGCGTCGTGCACGGCACGACGGGGAGCGGCAAGAGCCGCTTGCTCGCGGCGCTCGCGGACGCGGGCGCACAAGTGCTCGACCTCGAAGGGCTCGCCGAGCACCGCGGCTCGGTGCTCGGGGCGCTGCCCGACCGGGCGCAGCCCTCGCAGAAGATGTTCGAGAGCCGGGTGCTTGCGCTGCTCGGCACGCTCGACCCTGCGCGGCCAGTGTTCGTCGAGGGCGAGAGCCGGCGCATCGGCCAGGTGCAGCTGCCGGGCGCGCTGATCGAGACGATGCGCGCCGCGGCCTGCCTGCGCCTTGACGCGAGCCTGGAAACCCGCGTTGCGCTGCTGCTCGACGAGTACCGCCATTTCTTCGCCGACCGGGCGGCGCTCGAAGCGCAGCTCGACTGCCTCGTCGACCTGCACTCGCAGGCGAAGGTCGCCGAATGGAAGGCGCTCGCCGCACAAGGTGACTGGCGCGCGCTGGTCCTGCGCCTTCTCGAGGAGCACTACGACCCGGCCTATCGTCGCTCGGCGACGCGCAACTTTCCGCGCCTCGCCGACGCCGAAATCGTCGCTTTGCCCGACGCGCGCACGGAGAGCTTCGAGCGCCTCGCGCGCCAGCTGGCAGCGCGCAGCGAGTCCGAGCGCAGCACGCGCGGCGCCGTGGTCCTTAACGCGTGAGAGCGCGAAGCGCGGTCGCTGCGCTGCTGCTCGCCGGCTGCGCGAGCGGCGCTCAGGCGCAGTCGCTTGCCGACGCGCTCGACCAGGGCGACCTGATCTGCGAGTTCCGCGATGGCTGGCGGCGCAGCATGATCGCGGACCTCGTCGGCGAGCCCGATCCGGTCACGCTGCTGCTGGTCTACGAAGGCGTGACACCAGAGCGCGCGGCGGTCCTGTCGTCGAGGACGCCTGGGCGCCGGGCCGTCACCGTGCGCGCGACTGCGACGCATGTGCATTTCATCGAACGCGTCGGGATGAGCATGCGCGTCACCACGCTCAGCGGCTGCACGCGCAGCAAGTGGAAGAACGGCGCCGAGACCTGCGTGCGTTTTCCGGCGCGCTACGCCTGGCACTTCGACGCACTGGCGCTGGTCGAACCCGACGCGGCCTACGCGCGCCTTCCGCGCGGCGCCTCGGTCGGGCGCTGCGAGCCCTGGAATCTCGACTGACCGGCGCCCTGCGTGCCGCTCGGCGCCGCTATTCGAGCAGCGCCTCGACTGCGCGTCGCCCGGCGCCGCTCGACCAGTCGAGCTCCCCGAAGTGCACCTGCCGGACGCGACCGTTCCGGTCGACGAGGTAGGTCGCCGGCAGGATGCGCGCGCGCCAGGCCTTGGCAACCGCCGTGTCGCGATCGAGCAGCACCGGGAAGCCGAGCGGCATTGCGACGAGAAACTTCTCGATGCGCGAGCGCGGCTCGGCGAGATTCACGGCGAGCACGGCAAAGGGGCGATCGGCGAGATCCGCGCGCAGACGCTCGATCGAGGGCATCTCGGCGCGGCAGGGCCCGCACCAGGTGGCCCAGAAGTTCACCAGCACGACCCGGCCACGATAGTCCTCCAGGCGGTGCGTGCGCCCTTCGAGATCCTGCAGCGCGAAGCCTGGCGGCTGCGCGCCCTGCCAGGCACGCAGCCCGGCGCCGGCCGCCGCCGCGGCGCAGGCGAGCGCCAGAGCGGCGAGCGCGGCGCATGCCCGCGCTGCGATCACACCTCTTGGGCGGTGATCGTGTAGCGCACCGCGGGCGGGTCGAGCTGGTCGCGCATTTCGCCGCCGCTTTCGGCGTTTACGTACATCAGGTAGGGCAGCTTCGGGCCGCTCGAGCCCGGCAGCTTGACGTCGTGCGCGGTGTTGAACGCGATCCAGTTCATTTCCCAGCTGCCGAACAGGCGCTTGCGCGCGGCGGCGACCTTGGGATCGTCGATCGGCAGATTGCGCGGCGGCTCCTCCAGCATCACCTTGCGCACGTCGGCCGGGTCGACCGCCACCCAGCCATAGCCTTGGGCGAAGAACTCGGCGCGGCAGTGCTGCGCCTTGCTGATGTTCGGCGAGCCCGCGCCGAGGCTCTTGTAGCCGTGCTTCGATTTCGCCACCCGCACGCCGTACACGTCGCGCGCCGGCACGCCCGCGGCGCGCGCGAGGCCGACGAACATCGCATTCAGGTCGCCGCACTTGCCGCCCAGGTTCTTGGCTTCGAGCATCGACTTGATGTCGCCCCAGCCGCAGCCGCGCGTGTTCGGGTCGCGGAAGGTGTTCTCGACCACCCACTCGTAGATGGCACGCGCCTTCTCCACGTCGCCGTGCGCACCTTTCGTCGCGTCGCGTGCGGTGTCCCGCACGATGCCATCGGTGGGAATCAGATCGGTCGGCGCGGTGTAGAAGGCCTGCTCGGCGGCGGTCAGCTGCAGCCCGCTGCGTCTCGGGCGCGACAGGTCGGTGGCGCGGTCGCGCGTCATGACGCGGCTGGTCACCTCGAGCACCGGATTGCGCTCGCCGGCGCCCCACTCCGCGTAGACCATCGCTGCGCCGTACTTTCCGTCCGAATGCACCGATGCCTGCGAGGCGTTGCCGCTCCAGCTGTTCGAAATCGCCTGCTGCCAATCGGTCGCGAGGACGAGCGGCAACGGCACCCAGGTGCGTGAAACGCCCGTCGGGTTGATCACTTCGACATGCGTGGTGACGTCGAACGTGCGCCAGCCCTGCGTGGCGAGCGCATGGCGCCAGGGCAGCGCGGCGAGCGCGGACGCCGCAGCGGTCGACAGCATAAATTCCCTACGCTTCATGGGGCCTCCTCATGTGGTCGAGAGAACGCAAAAAAACACCGCGGCAGCGCATGTGCTGCGGTGCGATGACATCGAACGGGAAGTAAAACAGCAGGGCGGGACAGGCGGACAGGCGGGGCGGAAAGCCTCGATCCCCGTCACCTTCGCTCGCCGCCCGGTAAGCACCGCCGCCCGGCAAGCGCACGCCGATCATCTGCGAGAGTGCGCGACAGCTGCGCGAAATCAGTCGATCGGAGAGGATCATGTGGCCGGTCCGGTCAGCGCTCGGCGTATGTAACACCATTCGGGGCCGGGCGGCAAATCCGCACGACCGCATGCCTGCGTCGCGCAGCGGGCAAAGACCTTACAGAGATTAGGCGTTCAACCCGGCAAGAACGCGCAAATGCTGCACCACGCTGCGCGCGAGCGCATCGAGCGCGTAACCGCCCTCGAGCATCGACACGATGCGGCCCTTCGCGTGACGCGCCGCGACGTCGACCAGCTGCTCGGTCACCCAGCGATAATCCGCGTCATGAAACCGCAGCATCGCCATGTCATCCTCGATATGCGCGTCGAACCCGGCGGAAATGACGATCAGTTCGGGACGGAAGGCATCGAGCGCGGGCCGCCAGACGCGCGTCACCGCCTCGCGCAAGGCCTCGCCGCCGGCGCCCGCTGCGAGCGGCACATTTTTCATGTTGGAGGACGGATGGTCGGTCCCACTGTAGGGATAGAAGGGATGCTGAAAGGTCGACACCATCAGCACGCCCGGCTCGCTCTCGAAGATGTCCTCGGTGCCGTTGCCGTGATGCACGTCGAAATCGACGATCGCGACGCGCTCGATACCATGCACCGCCATCGCGTGGCGCGCGGCGATCGCGACGTTGTTGAAAATGCAAAAGCCCATCGGCCGCGCACGGCAGGCATGGTGGCCCGGCGGACGCACGCCGCAGAACGCGTTCTCCGCCTTTCGCGTCATCACCAGGTCGGTCGCCAGCACGGCCGCGCCGGCGGCGCGCAGCGCGGCGCTCAGGCTGTACGGATTCATCGCGGTGTCCGGATCGAGGTGCACGGTGCCCTCGCTCGGCGCCGCCTCGCGAATCGCGTGCACGTACTCGATCGGGTGCACGCGCGCGAGCTGCTCGTCGGTGGCGAGCGGCGCCTCGTAGGACGCAAGAAACTGTGAGACCCCCGTGGCGATCAGCTGGTCGTTGATCACCGAAAGCCGCGCCGGGCACTCCGGGTGGTAGGCGCCCATCTCGTGCTTGAGGCAGTCGCCGTGCGAAATATAGGCCGTCGCCATCGTTAGTTCGATCATAGCGCAACAGATGTCACGCTTCGACGTGCGCCCTTTGAGTACAATCGCGCGATGCTACTCAAGACCCAGCTGCGCCCTCGCCCGCCGCGCAGCGCGACGCCGGCGGCCGTGGCACGTGCGATTGAGGCGGTCGGTGGGATCGTGCTTGGCAAGGACACTCAGGTGCGCCTCGCGCTCGCCTGCCTGCTCGCGCGCGGCCATCTTCTGATCGAAGACATGCCGGGTGTGGGAAAGACCATGCTGGCGCACGCACTGGCGCGCGCGCTCGGCCTCGCCTTTCAGCGCATCCAGTTCACCAGCGACATGCTGCCGGCGGATATCGTCGGCGTTGCGGTGTACGACCGCGACGCGGGAGGTTTCAAGTTTCATCCCGGCCCGATCTTCGCGCAGGTGATTCTGGCCGACGAGGTGAACCGGGCAACGCCGAAGACCCAGTCGGCGCTGCTCGAGGCGATGGAGGAGCACCAGGTCACCACCGAAGGCGAGACGCGCGCGCTGCCCGAGCCTTTCTTCGTCATCGCAACGCAAAACCCGCTCGAGCAGGTCGGCACGTTCCCGCTTCCCGAATCCCAGCTCGACCGCTTCCTGATGCGCCTCGAGCTCGGTTATCCGGACCGCGCGGCCGAGCGCGCGCTGCTCGGCGGCGCCGACCGGCGCGACATGCTCGCGACGCTCGAACCCGTGATGACCCCGGCCGAGCTGATCGAGCTGCAGGGCGAAGCGAGGGACGTGCACGTTGCCCCCGCGCTGCTCGACTACGTGCAGGCGCTCGTCGAGCACACGCGCCGCGCGCCGGATTACGTCGCAGGGCTTTCACCGCGCGCTTCGCTCGCGCTGGTGCAGGCGGCGCGCGCCTGGGCCTACATCGAAGGACGCGACAAGGTCATTCCCGAGGACGTGCAGGCCGTGCTGCCGGGCGTGGCCACGCACCGCCTGCGCCCAGCGCACGACAGCCAGCGGCGCGTCGATATCGGCGCGCAGCTCGTTTCCGCCGTCCCGATTCCCTGAGCGACCGCCGGCCGCGCCAGGCATGAGCAGCGAGCTCGCCGCACCCGTCAGCGCGGACGGGCCGCGCGAGCCACCGCCGCGGACTCTCCACCCGGAAGACGTCGCCGCGCGCGAGGCGCGAATGCGGCGCGCACAGCTGCGCCTGCGCTTCGCGCTCGCGCTGCTGGCCGCGGTCATCGCGCTCGGGGCGATCGGCCTATGGACCTACGGAGCGGTCGAGCGCTCGCTGCGCGACCTGCGCGGAACGACGCTTACCACGCTTCTCGAAGCGCAGACCGAGACGCTCAAAGTCTGGATCGACGACCAGACCTTGACCGTCCGACGCCTCGCGCGCGACCCGAAGGTGCGCGATTACGTCGCAGCGCTCGAGGCGATCGCGAAGCGGCCAGGCACCACGCCCGAGGGCTATTGCGCCGCGCCGGCGCGCCGGCCTCTGGTCGCGCAGCTCGATAGCGCGCTTGCGGGCAGCGGCACGATCGGCTTCAACGTCATCGATCGCTCTGCGCGCATCATCGCCTCGAGCTTCCCGGTGTATTGCGGACTCGAGATTCGCAGCGCCGCGTTCAAGGCGCGTCTTGCGCCCGTGCTGGGCGGCGAGACGCGCTTTTTCCATCCCGCACGCGACGCCGAGCGCCTGGTGCATCCGCCGCCCGACGCGCCGCTCGCACAGCCGGTGGTCTGGATCAAGACCCCGGTGCGCGACGAGCGCGGTCGAATCATCGCTGCGCTCGGTCTCGGCCAGTATGCGAGCGGCCAATTCGCAGCGATTCTCGCAGCCGGGCGTGGCGGAAAAACGGCGGAGGTCTATGCCTTCGACCGCGACGGGCTCATGCTCTCGGAAAGCCGCTACACAGAAGAATTGCGCGCGGCCGGCCGCCTCGCGCGCGGCGCCGGCACCACGCTGTCGCTGGTCCTGCGCCCACCACAGGCGCCGCCCGAAACGCTCACCCGGCTCGCCGCGGCCGCCCGAGCGGGAGCAGGCTCGGGAAAGCGCGCGGGCATGCTGCTCGAGCCCTACACTGGCTACCGCGGCCATGCGGTCATCGGGGCCTGGCGCTGGCTCGCGCCCTACGACATGGGCATCGCGGTCGAAATGAGCGCCGAGGAGGCCTACGCGCCGCTCATCGTGCTGCGCACCGTGTTCGCCGCCGTGTTCGGCGCGCTGGTGATCGCGGTGCTCTCCGCATTGGCCGCGTGGTTCACCGCCGCGAAGCTGCGCGGCGAGGACGGCGCGCGCCGCCGCGTCGGCGCCTACCGGCTCGGCGAGCGCATCGGTGAAGGCGGCATCGGCAACGTCTATTTGGCCCGCCACGATCTGCTCAAGCGCCCGACCGCCCTCAAGCTGCTCAAGCCGTCACGCGCGACCGACGAGTTGGTCGCGCGCTTCGAGCGTGAGGCACAGCTTGCGAGCCAGCTCAGCCATCCGAACATGGTCGAAATCTTCGACTACGGGCGCGCCGCCGACGGCAGCCTGTACTACGCCATGGAATACCTCGACGGCGAGACCGTCGGCGCAATCGTCCTGCGCGACGGCGCGATGCCGGTGGCGCGCGCGGTGCACCTGTTGCGCCAGGTCTGCGCGGGTCTGGCCGAGGCACACGGCAAGGGAATGGTGCATCGCGACGTCAGCGCGACCAACATCATGGTCTGCCGCTACGGCGGCGAGCACGACTTCGTCAAGATTCTCGACTTTGGCCTCGTGAAGATGGTTGATCAGCCCGCCGGCGAGACAATCACCCGGACGCTGCGCATCCTTGGCACGCCGCTCTACATGGCGCCCGAGCGGCTGCGCGACCCGGCTGACGTCGACGCGCGCGCGGACATCTACGCGGTCGGCGCACTCGCGTTTTTTATGCTGAGCGGGCGCCGCCTGTTCGACAGCGACGACACCCTTGCACTCACCAGTCGCGTGCTGAACGAGGTGCCGCCACGCGTTTCCGACGCGGCGGCGCAGTCGATTCCGCCCGAGCTCGACCAGCTCGTCGCCGCCTGCCTCGAGAAGCGGCGTGAGGATCGGCCGCAGCACATCGGCGCGCTGATCGAGATTCTCGAGCGCGTCGCGCGCACGCAGCGCTGGGCGCAGCGCGACGCTCAGGCGGCCTGGTCGGCGCGGCACAAGGCGGATTAGGCGATCGAGCTAGACGATCAGCCCGACGCTCGCTGCGGTCAGGCAGGTCGCGAGCAAACCCGCGACGATCGACCGCATGCCGAGCGCAACGATCTCGGCGCGCCGCTCGGGGCACATCGTCGTCAGGCCGCCGATCATGATGCCGAGGCTGCCGAAATTGGCGAACCCGCAGAGCGCATAGGTCAGCAGCAGCCGGCTGCGTTCGGACAGCGCATCGCTCTTCGCGAGCTGCACGTAGGCGATCAGCTCGTTTAGCACGGTCTTCACGCCGAGCAGCGCGCCGGCGGCCTGCGCCTCGGCCCAGGGAATGCCGCACAGCCAGGCAAGCGGCGCAAGCAGCCAGCCGAGCATGCGCTCCAGCGTGAGCGGCGCCCCGCCCACCGCGGGCAACCCGCCGAGCATCAGGTTGGCAAGCGTCACCAGGGCGACGAACACGACGAGCATGGCGATGATGTTGATGAGCAGCTGTGCGCCGTCGAGCGTGCCGCGGGTCACCGCGTCGACGCTGCTGGTCGCCTCGCTCTTCAGCTCGATGCGCCCGCCGGTCGGCGCGCCTTCGGACGGCACCATCAATGCCGAGACCGCGATCGCCGCCGGCGCCGAGAGGATCGAAGCGATCAGCAGATGCGCGATCGCGTCCGGCACGCGCGGTCCGAGGATGCTTGCATAGAGGAACAACACGGTACCCGCGATCGTCGCCATGCCGACTGCCATCAGCGCGAACAGCTCGCCGCGCGTGATCCGCGCCAGCCAGGGGCGCACGAGCAGCGGCGCCTCGACCATGCCGACGAAGATATTGGCCGCCGCGGACAGGCCAAGCACGCCGCCCACACCGAGCGTGCGCTCGAGCAGCCAGGATATCGCGCGCACCACTGCCGGCAGGACGCGCCAGTAAAAGAGCAATGCCGACAATGCGCTCATCACGAGCACGATCGGCAGCGCCTGGAAGGCGAGAATGAAGCTCGCTCCGGCATGCGTTTCGGCAAACGGCAGCGCACCGCCGCCGACATAGCCGAACACGAAGGCGGTGCCGGCGCGCGTCGCGCTCTGCAGCGCGAGCAGCAGCTTGTTGAGTGCGAGAAAGGCGTCCTTCACGCCCGGCGCCTTGAGCAGCAGCAGTGCGAGAACGAGCTGCAGCGCTAGCGCCGAGCCGACCAGACGCCAGGCGATGCGCCCACGCGCCTCGCTCGCGAGCCAGGCCAGCGCGACCAGCCCGGCGATACCGGCGAGCGCATGCGCGACCTCGCCCATCTCAGGACGGGAACGCCGAGGCGATGGTGCGCTGGATCGCCTGCGCCGCCGCGCGCGGATCGGCCGCGTCGCGCACCGGCCGTCCGACGACGATGTAGTCGGCGCCGTTGGCGAAAGCCTGCGCGACGTCGACCGTGCGCTTCTGATCGTCCGCCGGGCGGCTCTGGGAAGGACGGCCCTCGGCCGTGGGCCGGATGCCCGGGGTCACGAGCAGAAGGCGGTCGCCGAACTCGGCCTTCAGCTTCGGCGCCTCGAGCCCGGAGGTGATCACGCCGTCGCAGCCTGTTTCGAGCGCGCCGCGCGCGCGCGACAGCACGAGGCGCTCGACGCTCGCCTCGGGGCCCAGCTCGGCGAGATCGCGCGCATCGAAGCTGGTGAGCACGGTGACCGCGAGAATCTTGAGCGCGCCCTTCTCGCGCACGGCGGCCTCCATCACCGAGCGATGGCCGTGCACCGTGAGAAAGCTCGCGCCGCTAGCGCGCAGGTTGGACACGGCGCGGCGCACCGTTTCCGGGATGTCGTAGAGCTTCAGGTCGGCGAACACCTTGCAGCCGCGCGCCGCGAGCCAGTCGACCAGCTCGAAATAGCCGCCGGCGCTGAACAGCTCGAGCCCGACCTTGTAGAAGCGCACCGCGTCACCCAGACGCTCGACCAGCGCGCGCGCTTCGGACGCGTCCGGGACGTCGAGTGCGACGATCAAGCGCTCCTCGCGCGCGGGCCCGCTCACGCGGGCGCCCCGCGCTGCGCGAATTCCTTCAGGTTCATCGCAAGATCGCTCTCCACATGCTTCCAGTGCTCGGACAGCTCGGGCGCGCCACCCCCAAGCGCCTCGGGCTGCAGCACGAAGGCGCGGTAGACGTCGGCAATGCGGATCGCGTCGGCCTCGCGCGCGAGCAGCCAGGCGTCGCGCTCGGTGCGCACCACCCAGCCGAGCGCGGCGCAGCGCTCGAGCACCGCTTCGCAGCGGTAGGGCATGCGGCGCACGCGGCGCGCGAGGCGCGTGAGCGGCACGACCTCGCCGGTCGACTGCGCGCGGGCGAGCCCACCGAGCACCGCGAGCGCGTCCTGCAGCGCACTTCCCGGCGGGCGGTCGCCCGCCTCGTCATCGGCGGTGAACGCTGGCAGCATCGCGGTGATCGTCGCGCCGATCAGCACGATCAGCCAGGAGAGATAGACCCAGAGCAGGAAGATGGGCAGCGTTGCGAATGCTCCGTAGATCAGCGTGTAGGTCGGAAACTTTTCGAGGTACAGCGCGAAGCCGCGCTTGGTTGCCTCGAACGCGACGCCGGCGCAGAACGCGCCGACCAGTGCGTGCCACAGCACGATGCGCCGGTTCGGCACGACGAGGTAGATCAGGGTCAACGCCGCCCAGGTGAACAGGAACGGAACCCCGCGCAGGATGTCGTGCGCGAGCGTGCCCATGCGCATCAGCCCGAGCGAAGCGCCGACCAGGAAGGTGGTGAGCGAAAGGCTCATGCCGATCAGCACCGGCCCGAGGGTCAGCACGCCCCAGTACATGAGCAGCTTCTGCGCGAGCGGGCGCGGGCGATGCACGCGGAACACGCGGTTCATGCTCTCGTCGATCGTCAACATCAGCATGATTGCGGTCACGCCGAGGAAGGCGAGACCAATCGCGGTCAGCTGTCCGGCCTTGGCGGTGAATTCGTTGATCTGCGCGACGATCGCCTTCGCGCCGCCCGCCTCGGGCAGGAAATTTTGGACCACGTAGTTCTGCAGGGCTTCGGTGCCCTCGCGGAACACGGGAAACGCGGTCGCGAGCGACAGCGCCACGGTGAGCAGCGGCACGATCGAGAGCAGCGTCGTGAAGGTCAGGCTGCCCGCGGTCTGGACGCCATGGTCCTCGACAAAGCGCTGCAAGAGCCCGAGGACGAAACGCAGCAGCCGCCGCCCGAAGGCGGCGGCTGGTAACGCTGCGGTGGTTTGCGGCGCGCTTTCGCTCATATCCGTCGTCTATGATACCGGCCAATGACCGAGCTTCTGGTTCTGTATTACAGCGCCGGCGGGTCGCTGCGCCGCATGGCCGAGCTCGTCGCCGACGGCATCGAGCGCGTACCGGGCGCAGGCGCACGCCTGCGCACCGTGCCGCGCGTCGCCCCCGTCGCCGAAGTCGAGGCGCGCGCCGCCGAGCCGGCCGTGCCGGCGGCCGGCGCGCCCTACGCCGAGCTCGCCGATCTCGAAGCCTGCGCGGGTCTCGCGCTCGGCAGCCCGGCGCGCTTCGGCAACATGGCCGCGCCGCTCAAGCATTTTCTCGAGCGCACGACCCTGCTGTGGAACTCGGGCGCGCTCGCCGGCAAGCCCGCGTGCGTGTTCACCTCGAGCGGCAGCCTGCACGGCGGCCAGGAGACCACGCTCGTCTCGATGATGTTGCCGCTCCTGCACCACGGCATGCTGATCGTCGGACTGCCCTATACCCTCGCCGAGCTGAATGCGACGCGCAGCGGGGGCACGCCCTACGGCGCGAGCCACTTCGCCGGGACGGCGGACGACGCGCCGCTGACCGATGCCGAGCGCAGGCTCTGCGTCGAGCAGGGTCGGCGCCTCGCGCAGATCGCGCTCAAGCTCGCGGCTAAATAGACACAGAGGCGATCTCGCCGTCGATGCCGAAGGCGCGGCGCAGATAGGCGATCGCTGCGCCTTCGTCGAATCCGGCGCAGGTGTAGAGCAGCACCGAGACGAAGCGCGCGCTCGCCCAGTAGTAGACCGAAATGCCGGAGTCCGCGAGCGGCAGGAACGCGTCGAAGCCTTGATTGTCCGCGCGCGCGGCGTCGCCCGGCGCGAAGATCACCGGCGCGGCGTAGGCGCGCAGCCCGAGATGGGCGGCGAGCCCGGTCATCGTCGCCTCGAGCATTTTCCGGTCGACCGCCGCCGTGGTGTAGCCTTCGACGAGCAAGCGTTGGCGGAATATCTGTGGCGCAAGATTCTTCACGGCAGGCGCAGCATAGCGCGGCACGGCTCGAGAGGCTCAATCGCCTCCGGATCGGCGCTTCGGTCTGCCTGGTCGGACTGATCGCGGTCTGCCTCGCTTGGGAACTCTGGCTCGCGCCGATCCGCCCCGGCGGCTCGCTGCTCGCGCTCAAGGCGCTGCCGCTCGCCGCAGCGCTTTACGGAATCGTGCGCGGCGCGCGCTACACCTACCAATGGTCGAGCATGCTCGTGCTTGCGTATTTCGTCGAGGGTGTGATGCGCGGCTGGAGCGAGCACGGGTTGTCGCAGCAGCTCGCACTCGCCGAAGTGGCGCTCAGCGTGATCTTCTTCGCCTGTGCGGTGGCGTACGCCCGACTGAGCCGGCCGCCCGCGCGCGGTCAGTTCTGAAATCCTTCGCCGCGTCCCCCGGGGTACGCCTTTTCCCAGTTGCGCCCGTCGGTCTGCCCGATGGTCATTTCCTCGACCGTGCCTTCGTCGAGGCAGCGCGCATTGACGCTGATGCCGTCGGGGTGCGAGCGCGGAACATAGAACGACTTGATGCCGCAGATCGAGCAGAACAGGTGCTTTGCCTTGCCCGTATTGAACCGGTATTCGGTGAGCACGTCCGCGCCCGAAAGCAGCGTGAAGCGCGCCTTCGGCACCACCAGATGCAGATAGCCGGACTTGCTGCAGATCGAGCAGTTGCACTGGTTGACGCGGATGCGCGCCGGGGCGAGCACCTCGAAGCGCACGCGCCCGCAGTGGCAGCCGCCGCTGTGCTTGATCAGTTCCATGTCGGACTCGCGAGCACCACCGAAGTCTCGACCTGGCGCTCGGGAATGTTCCAGAAGCGGCGCAGGACGCGCCCGGTTTCCTCGCGCGACAGCAGGCGAAAGCCGTTCTTCTCGTAGAAGCGCACGGCCCAGCGTGCGTCGGCCCAGGTGCCGATGAGCAGCGGTTTCCGCGTCATCGCCATCAAATGCGCGAGAAGCCGCGTGCCGACGCCCCGGCCGCGCACGCGCGTGCGCACGTAGGCGTGCCGAATGAGGTCGACCTCGCCACGATGCTGGATGCCCATCACGCCGAGCAGCTCGCCGTCGGCCTCCTCGCCCCAGAACTCGACGCCGTCGGCGATCTCGCGCGCGAGCTCCTCGAGAGGCATGTACGGCTCATGCCAGCGATCCGGCGGGATGACGCCCTTGTAGGCCTGCGCGGCGTCGTTGATGATTTCATGCAGCGCGGCGATGTCCTTTTCGCGACAGCGTCGGATCATCGGGTCCGCGCTTTGCGTTTTGCCGCCGCCTTCCCGGGCGCGGCGCTTTTCGCCGGCTGACTCTGCACGAACGCGAGCGCCAGATCGAGCCAGCGCTCGAGCGCGCCGCGGCCCGCGATGCCGGGCGGATCGACATAGATCATCCCCTTCAACGGACGCCCGGTGAAGTCCATCTCGCGCGCATGCGGGCGCGAGAGCGCCTCGGCGTAGCGCTCGGGGCCCACGCGCAGCATGAGCGTCGAGCCGACGATGCCCGCGCACATATGGCCTTTCACCAGAAAGCACAGTCCGCCGAACATTCTGCGTTCGGCGAGCCCGCGCGCCTTGGCGAGGCGCGCGCGCACGCGCGCGGCAAGCGCCTCGTCGTAAGCCATCCTCGCCTCAGGCGGCGAGAATCTTCCAGGCGATCACAGCCAGGGCGAGCCAGCCGACGGTCCACGACAGCGTGCGCACCCAGGGAATGCCGAAGGTGTACACCGCCGCATGCACGACGCGGGCCCAGAAGTACACCACCGCCGCAGTCCCGATCGCGGGGTCCGCGAGCCCGATCGCATTCGCGGTCAGGACCAGCGCCGCGAACAGCACCAGGTTTTCCACCGCGTTGTAGTGCGCCTTCTGCAGGCGCTGCGCCCAAGCCGCTCCGGGCTTGGGGTTCTCGGGGTAGCCCATCGCATCCTGCACGCCGCGCACCATGGCGCGGTCGATGATGTAGGGAATCCACAGCAAACCGGTCAGCACCGTGGTCCACACGAGGTACAGCAGCTCGGTTTTCATCTTTTCCTCCTTTGCCGTGTCGGCGCCGAAAGAATACGCCCGGATCAGGCGCCGCGCTCGGCGTCAGCGATTGAAGTACGGCAGAAGCGCGACGATGAGCGCGACCGTCGAGACGCCGATTGCGGCAGCGCAAAAAACGAGCGCCCTACGCAAGCGGACCTCGGCAATGCTCGCGCCCTGCTCGAGTGCCGCCACAGTGCTCTGCAACTGCTCGGCGAGCTCGCGCACGTGCGCCGCGTTCTGCGAGGCTGCAGCCTGCAGCTCGGTGACCTGCTGCTGCAGGAGCAGCGTCTGGTTGGCGACGGTCGCATCGCTCTTCTTAGTGAAGACCGGTGCCGCGCTCGAGATGATGGTGCCGACGTGCGGCAGTACCGCTTTCAGCGCCGGCAGGAACCATGCAGCCATGTTGACCTCCTCAAGAATCGGTACCCGGCAGCTTCAGGCCCGCGAGCCGCGCGTAGACCCGTGCCACCGATGCGTCGTCGTCCTGCGCCATGCCTGCCGCGGCGGCCATTTCGAACATTTGTAGGCCCATGCTCGCCATCGGCGTCGGGAACTGGTTCGCGCGCGCGGTATCGAGCACGATGCCAAGGTCCTTGGTGAAGATCGAGACCGCGCTCTTTGGCGCGTAGTCCCCATCGAGAATGTGCGGCACACGGTTCTCGAACATCCAGGACGACCCCGCGGCGTGCGTAATGACCTCGTACACGCCGCGCGGATCGAGCCCGAGGCGGACCGCGAACGCCATCGCCTCGCAGGCGGCCGCGATGTGCACCCCGGCGAGAAGCTGATTGACGAGCTTCATGGCCGATCCGGCCCCCGGAGCATCGCCGAGCCGATAGACCTTCGCCGCGACGGCGTCGAGCGCCGGCTGCGCGGCATCGAACGCCGCGGGGGCGCCCGATCCCATGATCGTGATCTCGCCTGCCATCGCCTTCGCCGGGCCACCGCTGGTCGGCGTGTCGAGATAGTGGCGACCGAGCGCGCCGAGCCGCTCGCCGAGCGCGCGCGCCGCTTCCGGCGGCAGCGTCGCGCAGGACAGGAACACCGCGCCGCGCGGCATCGCCTCCGCGATGCCCTGTGGACCGAACAAGACGGCTTCGGTCTGTGCCGCGTTGACCACCACGCAGAACACACAGGCGGCAGCGTTTGCGGCCTCGGCCGCACTCGCCGACGCGCGCCCGCCGAGCGCCTCGAACTCGGCGCGGCGCGCCGCCGCCAGGTCCACGCCGACTACGTCGTGGCCCGCCTTGCGCAGCGATGCCGCCATCCCGAGCCCGATCGATCCCAAACCGATTACTGCAACACGCATCTCACGACGCTCCCCTTTTTCCGCGTGGGCCGGGTCTTCGCCACGCCCATCAGCCAATCCAAGGACCTGTCACCGGCGCCGCCTCGCCTTCCCCCGGCCAGGGCGGCAGGCTGACGCCCAGCACGCGCAGCGCCTCCACGCCCAGCGCGCGGAACTGGAACTCGGTGCCGCAGGGAATGGTCAGGCACATCCCTGGAGCGAGCGCGACCGTCTCCTCCTGCAAGGGCTGTCGGCGCCACAGCTCGCCGCGCCCGCCGATCACGTACCAGATTTCGTCGATCGTCCGGTGCACGACGGCGCGCGAGACCCGTCCCGCCTCGAGCTCGAACTGCGCCATGCTGGCACCCGGCAGCCGCGCAAGCACGCGCGCCATCGAGCCGTCCGGCGCGCGCTCGGTGTGCGCCTCGGCCAGGGACAGCGTCGCAAACGCCGGCGTGGGCATCGCGCCCTTGTCCATGGCTCAGCCCGCGCAGCCCGCCGGCTTGTATGTGCGCTCGGTCGCGGCCGGGTAGCGCCCGAGCTTTTCCGCCGGCCGGCGCGGGCGCGCGACGAGCTCGCCGCCGCAGTTCGGACAGCGCCCCTTGAGGATGCCGTCGGCGCAGGCGCGGCAGAAGGTGCATTCGAACGAGCAGATCCGCGCCTCGGCGCTCTCCGGCGGCAGGTCGCGGTTGCAGCATTCGCAGTTCGGGCGCAGTTGGAGCATGCGGTCATCTCCTCACGGGCGTCGGGGTTGACTTTACACCTTACTTTAAGGTTTAAGCTTCAAGGGCAACGATCCCAGGAGCCGTCATGCGGACCGTCACCATCGGAAAACTCGCCAAGGATATCGGCATCGGCGCCGGGGCGCTGCGCTATTACGAACGGCTCGGACTGCTGCCGCCCGCGACCCGAACCGCATCCGGCTACCGCATGTACGGTGCCGACGCAGCGACGCGGCTGCGCTTCATCCGCCGCGCGCAGGCGCTCGGCTTCTCGCTCGAGGAGATCGCCGAGCTGCTCGCGCTGAGCGACAACCCGCGCGCCCGTGCGCGCGACGTGAAGCGTGTGACCCAGGCCAAGATCGCCGACCTCGAGAAGCGTATCGATGCCCTCAAGCGCATGAAGCGGGGTCTCGCCGCGCTCGAGGAGCGTTGCAGCGGCCACGGCGCGAGCGGAGAGTGCCCGATCCTCGCCGCTCTCGCGCGCGAGGACGACTGAAGGCAGGAGGACAGCATGCACGATGTAGAGATCGCCATACGCGGCATGACCTGCGCGAACTGCAGCGCGCGCGTCGAGCGCGCCCTGCGCAAGGTTCCCGGTGTGGCCGAAGCCACGGTCAACCTGGCCACCGAGCGCGCCAGCGTGAAGTTCGATCCGTCCGCCGCCGGTCCCGAGACGCTCGCCGCGGCGGTGACCGACGCCGGCTACGAGCCGGTCAGCGCCGAGCTCGAACTCGCGATCGGCGGCATGACCTGCGCGAATTGCTCGAATCGCGTCGAGCGGGCGCTACGCGCGACGCCCGGCGTGCTCGAAGCAAGCGTGAACCTCGCAACCGAGCGGGCGACGCTGCGCGTCTTCCCCGCGACGGTTGGCGTCGACGCGCTGGTTCGCGCGGTCGAGGACGCGGGCTACACGGCACGGGCTCTGGGCGAGGAAGACAGCGCGTCGGCCGAGGCCGAAGCGCGCGATGCGGAACTGCGCGCGCGCCTGCGCGACACGGTGCTCGCGGCGCTGCTTTCGATACCAATCCTCGTGCTCGCGATGGGCCCAATGCTGCTGCCCGGACTCGGCGAGGCACTGGCGCGGATCGCGCCGACCCCACGCTTCTGGGAGTGGATGCAGTTCGCGCTCGGCAGCGCGGTGGCCTTCGGCCCCGGGCGACGCTTCTTCAGCACCGGCTGGGCAGCGTTCCGCCATCTGTCGCCCGACATGAACAGCCTGGTGATGACCGGCGTGGGCGCGGCCTGGCTCTACAGCGCGACCGTCGTACTCGCCCCCGGGCTGCTGCCGGTGCAGGCGCGCCATGTCTATTTCGAGTCGGCTGCCGTGGTCGTCACGCTGATCCTGATGGGCAAATATCTCGAAGCGCTCGCCAAGGGCCGCACCGGTGACGCGATCCGCAAGCTCATCGGGCTGCAGGCCAAGACCGCACGCGTCCAGCGTGACGGCGCCGAGCAGGACGTGCCAATTACAGCCGTCGCGCGCGGCGACCTGGTGATCGTGCGCCCCGGCGAGCGCATGCCGGTCGACGGCGAGGTGCGCGAAGGCGAAAGCTATGTCGACGAGTCGATGCTGACCGGCGAGCCGATGCCGGTCGCGAAGCGCGCGGGTGACCGCGTCGTCGGCGGCACGGTGAACCAGCATGGCCTGCTGAAGGTCGAGGCGCGCCAGGTTGGCAAGCAGACGATGCTCGCGCAGATCATCCGCATGGTCGAGCAGGCGCAGGGCTCCAAGCTCCCGATTCAACGTCTCGCCGATCGCGTGGTGCGCGTATTCACGCCGATCGTGTTTGGCGTTGCGCTGGTCACTTTCGCCGTGTGGCTCGCGCTCGGACCCGCGCCGGCAATCACGCTCGCGCTGGTCAGCACGGTCGCGGTGCTCGTAGTCGCCTGCCCCTGCGCGATGGGTCTCGCGACACCCGCCGCGATCATGGTCGGCAGCGGACGCGCTGCCGAGCTCGGCGTGCTGTTCCGCAAGGGCGAAGCGCTCGAGGCGCTGAACCATGTCGACACGGTCGTGTTCGACAAGACCGGCACGCTCACCCTCGGACGCCCGCAGCTGACCGACGTCGAGCCCACACCCGGACGCACCGCCGAAGAGCTTCTCCGCTTTGCCGCGGCAGCGGAATCCGGTAGCGAGCATCCGCTCGCTGCGGCGATCCTCATGGCAGCGAGCGAGCGCGGGGTCACCATTCCCAAGGCGGAGCGCTTCGAGGCGATCCCCGGCTACGGCGTCAAGGCGAGCGTCGAGGGTCGCAGCGTGCTGCTCGGCGCCGAGCGCCTCCTGACGCGAGAGGGCGTCCAAAGCGGCGCCGTCGCCGCGCAGGCGACAGCGCTCGCCGAGCGCGCTCGCACCGCGATCTGGCTCGCAGTCGACGGTGCGGTATGGGGCGCGCTCGGCGTGGCCGACCCGCTCAAGAGCGAAGCGGCCGCCGTGGTTGCTGCGCTCAAGGCGCGCGGCCTGCGCGTCGGCATGATCACCGGCGACAGCGCGCGCACCGCCCAGGCGATCGCGCGTCAGGCGGGCCTGGACTCGGTCGAAGCCGAGGTGCTGCCCTCGGGCAAGGCCGAGGCGGTACAGCGCCTGCAGAGCGAAGGACGCAAGGTCGCGTTTGTCGGCGACGGCATCAACGACGCGCCCGCGCTCGCTCAAGCCGAGGTCGGCGTGGCAGTCGCGACCGGCACCGACATCGCGATTGAGGCCGCCGACGTGACGCTGACGCGCGGCGACCTTGGCGGCCTGCTGAACGCCCTGGAGGTCGCGCGCCGCACGATGCGCACCATCCGCGGCAACCTGTTCTGGGCCTTCATCTACAACATCCTGCTGATTCCGCTCGCCGCCGGGGTGTTCTACCCGGTCTGGGGCGTGACGCTCAACCCGATGCTCGCCGGCCTGGCGATGGGTCTCTCGAGCGTGTTCGTGGTGACCAACAGCCTGCGCCTGCGGCGCGTGCCCCCGGCGGACGGCCCCCCTGCGGTCGGTCCCGATCGTGGTCGGGCGCCGCGCGTCGCCGACGCCACGACGCCGGCCGCCGCGGCACACTGACAACGAAGTTTCGCTACGCAAGGAGAACGACGATGCAAGCCACTACGCTCAAAGTCAGCGGCATGACCTGCAACCATTGCGTCATGGCGGTCACCAAGGCGCTCGGAAGCGTGCCCGGTGTCGAGGCGGCCGACGTGAGCCTGGAAAAGGCGCAGGCCGTGGTCAAGGGCAGCGCCGATGCGCAGGCCCTGATCGCGGCGGTGAAGGAAGAAGGCTACGAGGCGACGCTGCAGAGCTGAGCGGCGCGCTCAGAGCACGACCCGATCGCGCCCGCCCGACTTCGCCACATAAAGCTTGTCGTCGCTGCGCTTCATCCAGGCGCGCCAGTCGTCGCCCGGATGCAGCGCCGCGACTCCCAGGCTCGCGGTCACGCTGCGGCCAGGCAGAAACGGGTGCGCGGCGATCGCGCTGCGCAGCGACTCCGCGACGTTGCGCGCGTTGTCCGCATCGGTGGCATAGAGGAGCGCGAGGAATTCCTCGCCGCCGATGCGAAACAGGTGGTCGACGCGGCGCAGGCGCCTGCGCAGCAGCTGGCCTACCCCCTGGAGAACGCTGTCCCCGGCGTCGTGGCCGAGCGTGTCGTTGATCTCCTTGAAGTGGTCCAGGTCGAGGGTGACGAGCGTCATCGGCGCGCCCGTGCGTTTGTTCTGCTCGATCGCCTGCTCGAGCGTGTCGTGCAGCAGCATTCGATTGAACAGGCCGGTGAGCGGATCGGTGACCGCCTGCGCCTCCAGCTTGCGCTGCTGCCCGCTGATCACGCGGATGAAGATTGCCGAGAACGCGCTGACCGCGAAGAGCGTCGCCGCGACGCGCGTCGCCAACGGATGGTCGATCACCGTCCAGATCTCGGGCAGCGCAATGCCGAGCAGAATGCCGTTGGCGAGCCAGGCCCTGCGCTCGGGCAGCATGAAATAGAACGAGATCACTGCGGGGTAGCACCACAGCGCGCCGACCATGCCCTGCTTGCGCAGCGCGAACACCAGAAAGAAGATGACCGCGGGCACCAGACCGAACAGGGTGAGCGAGGGGTAGTAGCGTCGGCGGCTGATGCTCCAGGCATTGGCCGCGAGAATCGCCACGATGCCGACTGCGCCGATGCCGAGCAGCGCGCGCCCCTGCAAGAAATTGTTGATCGCGAACGGCGTCAGCACCACGACGCCGATGATGCCGACGCCGAGCGTCGTCTTGCCACGAAACTCGGCTGCGAGCGCGTCTTGTCGGGACTCGGCCATTCTTTGCACCGCCTCCCCGCGGCGCTCTTTACTCGGCGATCCAGCGCATCGCTTCGCCGAGTTCGCGATTATGAAACACGCGAACCTGCCCCGGCATTGCAAGACCGAAGATTTTCACTGCGGCGCGGACCCATTCCACGTCCGAGACGACAGCCATTCTCTCCCAGCCGGCGAGGTGGCGCAGGCCCAGCCTGGTGTCGTCCCACATCGCGGCCGCGTCGAAGCCGGTGAACTCGTCGCCAAGGTGATAGAGGAAGCGGACCTTGGGCTGGCGCGCGAACTGTGCTTCGACCGCAGGGATGATCACGCTCTCATAATCCGCCGCGGTCACCGTTCCCTTCGCGCGGAAGCCGAGCACGTTCGCAGGAAGGTTCGGAATCTGTTCGACCATGCGCGTCTCCCGGAATCGTCGCAGCGGCGCCGGACTAGGCGCAGCCGAGCTTTGCCGCCAGATCGAGAAAATCGCGCGCCTCGACATCCGCGCGGTAAGGCGTCTCGTCGTACGGCAGATCGTAGCGGTTGACGTAGGCCGCGCGGTAGCCCGAGATGCGTGCCCCGACCGCATCGAAGCTGTGCGCCGAGACCATCATCAATTCCTGCGGCTCGGCGCCGAGGATGCGCGCGGCGTAACGGTAGACCTGCGGATTGGGCTTGAACACGCCGACCTCCTGCACCGAGATTACGGCATCGAATGTGATGCCGATGCGCTGGTTGACGACTTCGGCGAGATAGTCGCGCTCGCCGTTCGACAGCACGACGAGCTTGAACCGGCTGCGCAGGCGCTCGAGGCCGCGTAGCGCATCGGGAAAGGGATTCAACGCGTGCCAGCCTTCCAGGATGCGCGCGACGTC
>JAJDNJ010000029.1 GCA_022340705.1 Betaproteobacteria bacterium | reverse complement strand
TCGCCAGGCCGCATCGGAGCGCTGAACGCATGGAGCAATCCCGCGTCGTGCTGTTTTTCATTCTCGCCGCGATCGCCATCGTCGTCGTCGTCGCCGGCCTGATCATTTTCGTCCTGCGGCGCATCCCCGCCTACCGGAAGTACGCAGCCGCGGCGAAGACCGCGAGCGCGGACGCGCAACGCATCAAGGCCGAGTATGCGCAGGCCGGCCTCCACCTACAGTCTTCGATCTGGGCCGCGCCGAGCGTGAGCGGTACGCTCTCGGGCACCGCGTTCCGCCAGCGGGTCGTGCACGGCAACCGCAACAGCCCGCCGCGCATCGAGCTTTCCGCGCGCAGCGCGCTGCGCGGCGATTTTTCGGTGCGACGCGAGGGCGGCCGGGAAAGCTTCTTCAAGTCGATCGGCTTCGCCGGTGAAGCGCAGACCGGCGATGCGGCATTCGACCGCGAGTTCTATCTTGCCGGCACCTCGCGCGATTACGTCCAAGCCATGTTTCGGGACGCTGGCAATCGCGAGGCGGTACGCACGCTGTTCGCGCTCGGCTTCGACAGCGTCGAGCTGGCCAACGGCGAGCTCAGCGCGATGCGCCGCGGTCACGCGCAGCTGCTCGAGCTCGAGGCACTGCGCGGCGCGCTCGAGCAGCTCGCCGCGCTGCGCACCACGCCGGGCGCGATGCAGGCCGCAATGCAGGGCCTGGGCGGCATCCGCACGCGCCAGATCGACGCCGTCTGCACCGTGATGCTCGGCGTCGCGATCGCCGCTTTCAGCGCGAGCGTCTTCCTGCTCGAGCCGATGGTCGACGGCCAGTTCGCCATGTTTCTCGACAGCTGGCGGTTGGCGCTGATCGTCTGCGGCGTGCTGGTGGGCGCAACGCTGATCGTGCTGCGCGGGCGCGCCAACGCGCCACGCGAGTTCGCGATGATCGCGTTCCTCGCCCTGCCCTCGATCTGGATCACGTGGGTGAGCGGTGCGATGCTGGCGAACCAGTATCTCGATCCCAGCCCGGCGCGTACGGTGCATGCCCGGTTGCTGCGCCACTACGTGACGCACGGCAAGAACCGCTCGTATCACCTGGTGTTCGCATCCTGGCAGCGCCGGCGCGCGGAAGTGAACGTCGTGGTTCCGTACCAGATCTTCAACAAGGCGCAGCCGCGCCAGACCTGGATCGTCGAGACGCGCGCCGGCCGCTTGGGCTACGAGTGGATCGACAGCCTCGAGCCGCTCGCGAACCGGTAGCAGGCGCGAGCGGCGATTTGTGGGATCCTGCGCGCGAACCGGCCATGACGAACCTCTCCAGCAGGCTGTCGCCGCAGACCCTGTCCGAAGCGCTCGAAGCCGCGCGCGCGCGGCTCGACGCGCTCGCCGACAGCCTGCCGGCGGACGGCTGGGTCGGCCCCTACGCGCCGACCCTCAATCCCCCGCTCTGGGAGTACGGGCACATCGTCTGGTTCCAGGAACACTGGTGCCTGCGCCGGAAACCCGGACGCGCGCCCGACGAATCGCCGCTCGTCGCGCCGCTCAAGGACTCGCGCATGGACTGGGCCGACTGGCGCTACAACTCGTCGCGCATTCCGCATACCGCGCGCTGGCAGGTTCCCCTGCCGAGTCCCGCCGAGACGCGTGACTGGGGGCGCGAAGTGCTCGAAGCGGTGAAGGCCCGACTCGCCCGCGCCGGCGACGATTCCGAGCTGCGCTATTTCTGCGAGCTTTCGCTGCATCACGAGAGCATGCATATCGAGGCCTGGTGGATGATGTGGCAGAGCCGCGGCCTGCGCCCGCCTGTACAGCCCGCGCTGCCAAGGCTGGTCGACGCGCGGCCGCTGCGCTTCGACGCCGATCGCGTCGTGCTCGGCAGCCCGCAGGACGCGGGCTTCGTCTTCGACAACGAGAAGTGGGCGCACCCGGTCGAGGTCGGCGCCTTCGAGATCGACGCCCGCCCGGTAACCAACGCCGAGTTCGCGCGCTTCGTATCCGAGGGCGGCACGCCGCCCGCGCACTGGCGCGCGGCGGGCGCAGGCTGGGAGCTGCGTCGCTTCGACCGGTGGATCGCGCTGCCGCCCGAGGAGCCGGTCATGCATGTGAGCCGCGCCCAGGCCGAGGCCTACGCGCTCGCGGCAGGCCGCCGGCTGCCGGTCGCGGCCGAATGGCTGGCCGCCAGCGCGCGCGAATCCTTCGTGCTCGGCCGCTGCTGGGAATGGACCGCCGACGCCTTCGCGCCCTACCCGGGCTTTTCCGCCGACCCCTACGCGGACTATTCGCTGCCCTGGTTCGATGGGCGCCACGCCGAAGTGCGCGGCGCGGGAAGCTGGGTCACTGATCCGCATCTCGCGCGGCCGAGCTTCCGCAACTTCTACACGCCCGAGCGCAGCGACCCGTTCATCGGATTTCGCACCGCGCGCGGTCTGTGAGCGAGCGTACCCAGGGGTACGCGCATAGCGGGCGCTTACCCAGCCGCGAAGGGGATCGCCGAGGGTTCGCCTAGCGCTTGTAGCGCTTCGGCACGAAGGGCAGCGCGGCGCGCGCGACCGCATGCCGCTTGCCGCGCACGACGGCGAAGAGCGGCGCATCGGCCGCAAGCGTCGTGTCCAGCTGCGCGAGCATCACCGGCTTGCCGAGGGATGGCGACACCGTGCCGCTGGTGACGGTGCCGCGTTCGACGCCCTCGGTATCGACGATCGCAGCGCCTTGGCGCACCGGCACCGGTTCAATGCCCACCAGACCCGCGAGGCGGCGTCGCGTGCCCTCGCGCAGCTCGCGCAGCGTCGTCTGCGCGCCGGGAAAGCCGCCCTCCTTGGCGCCGCCCGCACGGCGGGCACGCGCGATCGCCCAACCGAGCCCCGCAGTGCAGACCGAGGTCTCGGCGTCCATGTCCTGTCCGTAGAGATGCAGCCCCGCCTCGAGACGCAGGGTGTCGCGCGCGGCGAGCCCCACGGGCTTCACCGCCGCGTCGTCGAGCAGCGCGCGCGCGAGTTTTTCCGCGGCCGATGCCGGGACCGAGATTTCATAGCCGTCCTCGCCGGTGTATCCGGAGCGCGTGACGAGGCAGCGCTCGCCCGCGACCGGCATCCATGCGGCCTGCATGAACTTCAGCTCGCCTGCGGCCGGTGCGAGCCCGGCGAGCACGCGCTCGGCCTCTGGCCCCTGCAGCGCGAGGAGCGCCGCATCACGCCATTCGAACGCGAGGCCCGCGCAGCGCGCGCGCAGCTGCGCGTAGTCCTTGTCGCGGCAGGCCGCGTTGACCACGATTGCGACCTCGCCCTCGAGCCGGGTGACCATCAGGTCGTCCTCGATCCCGCCGGCGTCGTTTAGGAGCAACGAATAGCGTTGCTGACCTGCGGGCCAGCCGTCGAAGTCGAGCGGCAGCGCCGCTTCGAGCGCCCCGTGCGGCGCCGCTCCGCTCACGCGCAGCTGGCCCATGTGCGAGACGTCGAACAGGCCTGCGCGCGCGCGCGTCCACAAATGCTCGGCCTTGAGGCCGTCGGCGTACTGCAATGGCATGTCGTAGCCGGCGAACGGCGTAAAGCGTGCACCGAGCGCGCGATGCAAGGTGTGCAGGGGCGTTTGCGCGAGCGCGCTCACGCCCAGGCTTCCATCGGCGGACAGGTGCACACCAGATGGCGGTCGCCACCGACGTTGTCGACCCGCTTCACCGGCGGCCAGTATTTTGCCGCGCGCAGCCAGGCGAGCGGATAGGCCGCCACCTCACGCGGGTACGGATGCGCCCAATCGCCGGCAAGCTCCTCGGCGGTATGCGGCGCGTTCTTGAGCGGGTTGTCGCCGCGATCCCAGACGCCGCTGCGGATCTTCTCGAGCTCGGCGTGAATCGAGATCATCGCCTCGCAGAAGCGGTCGAGCTCCGCCTTCGACTCGCTCTCGGTCGGCTCGACCATCAGCGTATCGGGCACCGGGAACGACAGCGTCGGGGAGTGGAAGCCGTAGTCCATCAGACGCTTGGCGACGTCCTCGGCGGTGACGCCGATCTCGCCCTTCAACGCGCGCAGGTCGAGGATGCACTCGTGCGCCACGCGCCCGTTGGCGCCGGTGTACAGCACGCCGAAGTACGGCGCGAGGCGCGTCGCGATGTAGTTGGCGTTCAGGATCGCGAGCTCGGTGGCGCGGCGCAAGCCCGCGGCGCCCAGCATGCGGATGTACATCCACGAGATCGCAAGAATCAGCGCGCTTCCGTACGGCGCCGAGGACACCGCGCCGTTCGCGCGCAAGGTCCCGTCGTGTAGCGCCCAGTGCCCGGGCAGATGCGGGGCGAGGTGCGCCGCGACCGCGATCGGCCCCATGCCGGGCCCGCCGCCACCGTGCGGAATCGCGAAGGTCTTGTGCAGGTTGATATGGCAGACATCCGCGCCGAGCTCGGCGGGCAGCGCGATGCCGGCAAGCGCGTTCAGGTTGGCGCCATCCATGTAGACCTGGCCGCCGGCGGCGTGCACGACGCTGCACAGCTCGCGGATGCGGGATTCGAACACCCCGTGCGTCGAGGGATAGGTAATCATCAGCGCCGCCAGCTCCTCGCGGTGCTCGGCGCACTTTGCGCGCAGGTCCTCGACCTCGACGTTGCCGTGCGCATCGCAGGCGACGACCGCCACGCGCAGGCCGATCGAGGCCGCGGAGGCCGGGTTCGTGCCGTGCGCGGAGGCCGGGATGAGGCAGACGTCGCGCGCGCTCTCGCCGCGCGCGGCGTGGTAGTTACGGATCGTCAGCAGGCCGCTGTACTCGCCCTGCGCGCCGGAGTTCGGCTGAAACGACACGCGCGCAAAGCCCGTGATCGCGAGCAGCATGTGCTCGAGCTGCGCGATCATCTCGAGCATGCCGGCGGCCTGCTCGGGCGGAGCGTAGGGGTGCAGCCCCGCAAGACGCGGCCAGGAGATCGGCGCGAGCGCCGAGGCCGCGTTCAGCTTCATCGTGCAGGAGCCGAGCGGAATCATGCTGTGGGTGAGCGACAGGTCGCGGTTCTCGAGGCGCTTGAGGTAGCGCATCATCTCGGTCTCGGTGTGATAGCGATTGAACACCGGATGGCTGAGCACCGGGTCCGCGCGGCGCAGCGTGCTCGGAATCGAATCCGGCGCCGCGCCGAGCGTCGCAGCGAAGGCCTGCAGGTCGGCGCGCGCGCCGCCCAGCGCCTCGATGCAGTCGCCCACGTCCTCGAGCGTGGTGCACTCGTCGAAGCTCGCCGAGACCTGGCCGTCCTCGTGAAAGCGCAGGTTGATGCGCAGTGCCTCGGCCGCGCGGCGCACCTCCGCGATCGGACGCGACGGCCGCACGAGGACCGTGTCGAAGAACGCGCCGTGCGCCGCCGGCGCCGCGCTCTTCACGCAGGACGCGAGCAGGCGCGCCATGAAGTTCGTGCGCAGCGCGATGCGCTCGAGACCGCGCGGGCCGTGGTACATCGCATAGAACGCGGAAATGTTGGCGAGCAAGGCTTGTGCGGTGCAGATGTTGCTCGTCGCCTTCTCGCGCCGGATGTGCTGCTCGCGGGTCTGCAGCGCCATGCGGTAGGCGGTGCGTCCCGCGGCATCGCTCGACACGCCGATGATGCGCCCGGGCATCGCGCGCTTGAACGCGTCGCGCGTTGCGATGTAGCCGGCGTGCGGACCGCCGAAACCCATCGGCACGCCGAAACGCTGCGCCGAACCGATCGCGACGTCGGCGCCGAGCGCACCTGGCGAGCGCAGCAGCATCAGCGCGAGCGGATCGGTGGCGAGCACCGCGAGCGCGCCCGCCGCATGCAGGCGCTCGATCACCGGTCCGAAATCGCGGATCCGGCCGAGCGTATCCGGATACTGCAGATGGGCGCCGAACAGCTCCTGCGCGTCGAGCGCCGACTCGGCTTCGCCGACCACCACCTCGATTCCGATCCAGCGCGCGTGGGTGCGCACCACGTCGACGACCTGCGGGTGCGTCGCCGCGTCGACGAAGTAGCGCTGCGCGGCGCTCTTCGTCGAGCGCCGCACGAGGCGCATCGCCTCCGCAGCCGCCGTCGCCTCGTCGAGCAGCGACGCGTTCGCCACCGGCAGGCCGGTGAGGTCGATCACCATCTGCTGGAAGGCGAGCAGCGCCTCGAGGCGTCCCTGCGAGATCTCGGCCTGATACGGCGTATAGGCGGTGTACCAGCCGGGATTCTCGAGCACGTTGCGCTGGATCACCGCGGGCGTGATCGTGCCGTGATAGCCCAAGCCGATGAAGCTGCGCCAGGGCGCGTCGCGCTCGGCGAGCGCGCCGAGCTCGGCAAGCGCGGCGGCTTCGCTGCGCGCTTCACCAAGCGCCTGCGCCGCGCCTGGCGCGACGATGTCCGCGGGCAGCGTCTGCTGCAGAAAATCGGCCATCGACCCGGCGCCGACCGCCTCGAGCATCGCGCGCTCGGCGGCGGCATCGCTGCCCAGGTGGCGCGCGGCGTAGGCGTCGGTGTCGAGCAGCGCCTCGAGCGGGGTGTGCATACGCCCTCCTAGACCCCGGCGGATGCGCGATAGGCGTTGGCGTCGAGCAGCCTGTCCGCGGCGCCCGCCTCGGCCGGCTTGAGGCGGAACAGCCAGCCCTTGTCGTAGGGCCCCTCGTTGACCGTGCCCGGCTGTTCGCCGAGCGCACTGTTCACCTCGACCACCTCGCCCGCGACCGGCGCGTACACGTCGGAGGCCGCTTTGGTCGATTCGACCACCGCGCAGGCCTCGCCCGCGGCGAGCTGCTTGCCGACCTCGGGCAGCTCCACGTAGACCAGCTCACCGAGCTGGTCGGTGGCGACCGCGGTGATCCCGATCGTGAGCGTGCCGTCCGGCGCGCCGGCGATCCACTCGTGCGACGCGGTGTATTTCAGATTCTGCGGAATGTCCATGCCCCACTCCCTGGCCTCAGCTCGACAACGCGCTCGTGCCGGACGCGGCGCGTGCGATGGGCGCACGCGGGACGCGCCGGTCCCTCGTGCCCCCTCTGTCCGTTTGCCTGAGAAATTGGCGCGACGCGGCTCGGCGCCACGCGCGCTTGTACCTTCGGCGAGGCATCGCGCCTTTTGCGGGTCGCGTGCCTACTCTCCAGAGTGCCTTGCCGCGCGGGTCCTTTTGCCTGAGAGTTTGCGGGGCGCTTACTCCTTCGGCGCCGGCATGGCCGGTCTCTCCCGCGCGCGGCCCATAGGCGTGGTCAGACTAGTCGCCCGCCCCGTCCGCTGTCAAACCGGCCGGTGTTTTCTGCGAAAATCGGGGTTTACTCGCAGGTCCGTCCGCAGGTCAGCTCGCAGGTCAGCCGATTACGCGGTCCGCGCCCCGTCCAACCGACCCCACGAATCCGATCCCTCGCCTCATGTCCAAAGCTCCGCCCGCCTCTATCGACGCCACCCAGACCCTGCTCGCCGAAGCCGATTACGTCGCCGAGCGCAGCCTCGCGACCGCGCTCTACCTGTCGCTCGCGATGAAGCGCCCGCTCTTTCTGGAGGGCGAGGCCGGTGTCGGCAAGACCGAAATCGCCAAGGTCATCGCCACGGTGCTGGAGCGCGAGCTCCTGCGCCTGCAATGCTACGAAGGCCTCGACATCGCGCAGGCCGCCTATGAGTGGAACTACTCGCGCCAGATGATCGAGATCCGCATGGCCGAAGCCGAGGGCGTGAAGTCGCGCGAAGGCCTGGCGCAGGACATCTTTTCCGAGCGCTTTCTCGTGCGCCGGCCGCTGCTGCGCGCGCTCGAGGGCGTCGGCGCTCCGCCAGTGCTGCTGATCGACGAGCTCGACCGCACCGACGAGCCCTTCGAGGCCTACCTGCTCGAGGTGCTCTCCGAGTGGCAGATCACGATCCCCGAGCTCGGCACGATCCATGCGGAGGAGCCGCCGATCGTCATCATCACCTCGAACCGGACGCGCGAGATCCACGATGCGGTGAAGCGCCGCTGCTTCTACCACTGGGTGGACTACCCGGACGCCGCGCGCGAGCTCGAGATCCTCAAGCGCAAGGCGCCGAAGTCGGCCGAGCGCCTGTCGAAGGAAGTCGTCGCGTTCGTACAGCGTCTGCGCGGCATGGACCTGTTCAAGCTGCCCGGCGTGGCGGAGACCATCGACTGGGCCAACTGCCTGGTCGCGCTCGATCGCATGGCGCTCGACCCCGAGACGGTGAACAACACGCTCGGCGTGCTGCTCAAGTACCAGGACGACATCGAGAAGGTGGCGGGCGAAGAGGCCGAGCGTCTGGTGAACGAGGCGAAGAGCGCCGCGACCGCGGCCTGAGCCGGCGGTGGAAACGCCCGCGTTCCTGCGCCGGCTGTTCGGCCGCGACGCGCACGGCAGCGCCGCCGCAGCGCTCGCGCTGTGCCGTGCGCTGCTCTCGGAGCGCGGCGAGGCCTCCGGCGCCACGCTCGCGCGCGAGGCGGTGCGTGCGATCGAGGCGCTCGACGACGCCGAGCGCGAGCGCTTCTTCGACGCGCTCGCCGGCGAATTCTCCCCCGCGCCGAGCGCCGTAACCCGCGCGGCCCAGGCCTATCAGGCCGACCCCGGCCCGCGCACGCTCGCCCGCCTGCAGCGCACGGTGGAACCCGTGCGCCAGGAGCTGTACCGCCGGCTCAACATGGCGCCGGGCGGCATGGCAGCGCTGGTCGCGATGCGCACGCGCCTGCTGGCAGGGCTCTCCGGGCATCCGCAATGGCGCGCCGCGGACGACGACCTGCTGCACCTGTTCCACAGCTGGTTCAACCGTGGGTTCCTGCGGCTCGAGCGCATCGACTGGCGCACGCCGGCGAACATCCTCGAGAAACTGATCGACTACGAGGCAGTGCACGCGATCAGCGGCTGGGACGACCTGCGCCGCCGGCTGCAGGCCGACCGACGCTGCTTCGCGTTCTTCCATCCGGCGCTGCCCGACGAGCCGCTGATCTTCATCGAGGTCGCGCTGACGCGCGCGCTCGCCGAGCGCGTCGAGCCGCTGCTCGAGCCCGGCGCGCCGATCGAGGATGCGGAACGCGCGACGCATGCCATGTTCTATTCGATCACCAACTGCCAGGACGGGCTGCGCGGCATCTCGTTCGGCAACTTCCTGATCAAGCAGGTCGCCGAAGACCTGCGCAGCCAGCTGCCGAAGCTGAAGACCTTTGCCACGCTCTCGCCGGTGCCGGGCTTCGCCGCATGGCTGTCGGCCTTGCGCAAGCGCGGCGAGCTGCAGCTACCGGCCCTCGAACAGCCCGATTGGCACGATGCCGAAGACCGCGACGCGCTGCAGAAAGATCTCTCGGCCCTGTGCGCGCACTATCTGCTGCATGCGCGGCGCGGCGAAGAGCCGCTCGATCCGGTGGCGCGCTTTCATCTCGGCAACGGCGCCATGCTCGAGCGCGTGAACTGGCTCGCCGACCTTTCGCAGGCTGGCCTCGCACGCAGCCTGGGGATGATGGTGAACTACGTCTACCGGCTGGAGGACGTCGAGAAGAACCACGAGGCCTACGTCAAGGCGCACCGAGTGATCGCCTCGCGCTCTGTCGAGAAGCTCGCGCGCGAATGCCCGCTCGCGCAGAGCGAGGCCGCCGGCTGATGTTTCCCTCGATCGATCCTGCCGGCCCCGGCGGCCGGATCAGCGAGAACGTGATGCACTTCGCGCGCCTGCTGCGCGCCGCGGGGATGCGCGTCGGCCCGGATCGCGTGATTGACTGCGTGCGCGCGCTGGAGATCGCGGGCACCGAGCGGCGCGACGACTGGTACTGGACGATGTCCGCCGTGCTGCTCTCGCGCGAGGAGCAGCGCCCGATCTTCGACCAGGCGTTTCGCCTGTTCTGGCGCGACCCGAAGCTGGTCGAGAAGATGATGCAGCTGCTCCTGCCCAAGGTCTACGGGCGTAGCGCCAAGCCGGAGGATCAGCAGAGCCAGCGCCTCACCGACGCCCTGTTCGGGCAGAAGCAGCAGGAGGCGCGCGAGCGGGAGGAGCAGAAAGTCGAGCTCGACGCGCGCCTCACGTTCTCGACGCGCGAGGTCCTGCAGCGCATGGACTTCGACACCATGTCGGCGGCCGAGCTCACCGAGGCGAAGAAGATGATCGCCGAGCTGCGCCTGCCTCTGCCCATGATCCGCACGCGGCGCTTTAGCCCGAACCCGCGCGGCCGACGCGTGGACTTGCGCGCCACGCTGCGCGCGACCCTGCGCGGCGGCGGCGACGTGATTCCGCTGGTGCGCGCAGCCCCGCAGAAGCTGCACCCCCCACTCGTCGTGCTGTGCGACATCTCGGGCTCGATGAACCCCTACGCGCGCATGTTTCTGCACTTTCTGCACGCGATAACCAACGACCGCGACCGCGTGACCGTGTTCGTGTTCGGCACGCGGCTGACCAACATCACACGTCAGCTGCGCCACCGCGACGTCGACGTCGCGATGGCGCGCGTGGCCGAAGCGATCAAGGACTGGTCGGGCGGGACGCGCATCGGTGCCTGCCTGCGCGAGTTCAACTGGCGCTGGGCACGTCGCGTGCTCGGGCAGAACGCCTGCGTGCTGCTCGTTTCCGACGGCCTCGATCGCGAGGCGGGCGAGGGCCTGAGCGACGAGGTGGACCGCCTGGCGAAATCCTGTCGCTATCTCGTCTGGCTCAACCCGCTGTTGCGCTACGAGAAATTCGAGGCGCGGCCGGCCGGGGTGCGCGCGATCCTGCCGCACGTCGACCTATTCTTGCCGGTGCATAATCTGAAGAGCTTGGTGGACCTCGCTCATACCCTTTCGGGTCCGATGGTCAGAAAGCAGGAGCAACGCGCATGGAAATGAACGGTGAGCAGCGCATTCCCGCATCCCAGCAGCAGACCTGGGAGGGGTTGAACGATCCCGAGGTGCTGAAGGCCTGCGTGCCGGGCTGCGATGCGATCGACAAACTGAGCGACACCGACTACCAGGTGCTGATGACCGCGCGCATCGGCCCGGTCAGCGCAAAGTTCAAGGGCAAGCTCACGCTGTCCGACCTCGAGCCGCCGCGCGCGTATTCGATCGCCTTCGAAGGCCAGGGCGGCGTCGCGGGCTTCGGCAAAGGCAGCGCCAAGGTGGAGCTCGAGCCCGACGGCGAGGAAACCGTGCTGCGCTACGCGGTCAAGGCCAGCGTCGGCGGCAAGCTCGCGCAGATCGGCTCGCGCCTGGTCGACGCGGCGGCCAAGAAGATCGCGAACGACTTCTTCACCGCGTTCAACGAAAAGATGGCGAGCCAGCACGCGGGCTCGGGTCCAGGGGGCGGCGCCGGAGGCCATGACAGCCACGGCGCCGACGAGGAGCACCACCCCGAGCCCGTTCCGCGCGACCCGGATCTGCCGACCCTGCAGAGCTCGACGGTCGCGTTCTTCGCCGCGGGTTCGCTCGTCGTCGTCTTCGTCGCGATGGTGACGCTGCTCGGCTGATGGTCGAGCTGCTCTATCGCGACGACCCCTACCTGAAGGCCTGCGAAGCGACCGTGGTCGCGGCGCGCGACGGCGCGGTCGCGCTCGATCGGACGGTGTTCTACGCGATGGGCGGCGGCCAGCCCGGAGACAGCGGAAGCCTGACGCTCGAGGACGGGCGCAGCCTGCGGGTCGTCGACACGCGACGCGACAGCGCCTCTGACGAGGTGCTGCACCTGCTCGCGCCGGAGCAGGTGCCGCCCGCGACGGGTGCGCGCCTGCGCGCCGAGATCGACTGGACGCGGCGCCATCGCCACATGCGGCTGCACACCGCGCTGCATCTGCTCTGCGCGGTGGTCCGTGCGCCGGTCACCGGCGGCCGCATCGCAGAGGACAAGGCGCACCTCGATTTCGATATCGAGATGGAGATGCTGGTGAAGGCGAAGATCGAGTCCGGCGTGAACGCGCTCGTCGACGCGGGTCACCGTACGCGCACGGTCTGGGTGAGCGACGCGGAGCTGGACGCGCGACCCGATCTGGTGAAGACGATGTCGGTCGCACCGCCGCGCGGCGAGGGTCGCGTGCGCCTGCTCGAGATTCCCGGCGTCGACCTGCAGGCCTGCGGCGGCACGCATGTCGCCGACACGCGAGAGATCGGTGCGCTGGTCGTCGCGCGCATTCGATCGGAAGGACGGCGTAACCGACGAGTAACGCTTTCCATTGCGCAATAAGTCACGGCACTCGAAACCGCCAGTCGTCGGCCCGCGCCCGCCGTTCGTCCTCGCCCCGCGTGGAGCTGGCAGTTTTTCCTCTCTGGCAGTCTTTGACGCCGCCTAGCATGGGTTATGCTGTCATGAAAGAGGTTCTGCGATGGGAGCGTTACCGATGGCCGAGCCCGTGATGCAGCAGGGCGCGCGAGCCGAGCGTCAGCTGGCGGTGGTGCTGTTCGCGCAATTGCGCAACTTCGAGCAGATCGCCGACATGCTCGACCCCGAGGTCGTGATGAACCTCGTCAACGAGTACGTCGCGCTGCTGAGCGAGACCGCAGGGCAATTCGGCGGCGAGACCCTGGGCGTGCAGAACGACACCGTCATGATGGTGTTCCGCGGCGCGCCCGCGCAGCAGACTGCACAGAAGGCGGCGCAGACCGCGCTCGCGCTGCAGGTCGAGCTGACCGGACTCGGGGAGCGCTGGAAGACCGATTACGGCGTGCAGACCGCGACCGCGATGGGGCTGCATCTGGGTGAGGCGGTATTCGGTACTAGCGGCGCGGATCGCAGCCCGAGCGTGCTCGGGGCTTTCGGCGACACGGTGACCATCGCCGAGCGCCTATCGCGCCGTTCGCGTGCCGGCGAGTTCGTGCTGTCCGACGCGGTGATGGCGGCGCTGTCGGTGTCGAACGTTCCGCTCAACGCGACGCCGCTGCCCGCGATCGAGATGCCGCGCCGCCCGCCGGTACGCATCTTCGGCGTGCTGCTCGACCGAAGGCTCGACTTCACGTAAAGAGCAACAATGTGCTGCGGTTCGGCGTTACACGCCGCACCGCAACACGTACTGTCTGAAAAACCGAGCTTAGGCTCCGGCGATGGTCATCCGGTCGATGAGGATCGAGCCGGAACGCCGCGCGCCGCGCACCACCGTATCGCCACCTATCGCGACGACGCCGCGAAAGATGTCGCGCAGGTTGCCCGCGATGGTGATTTCCTCGACCGGAAACTGGATGCTGCCCCCTTCCACCCAGTAGCCCGCAGCGCCGCGCGAGTAATCGCCGGTTACCAGATTCACGCCGTGGCCGAGCAGCTCGGTGACGAGCAGCCCGCGATCGAGCGCCTTGAGCATGCCGACGAAATCGGGTGCGCGCCGCGCATCGCCCTTGCGGATCTCGAGATTGTGGTTGCCGCCCGCGCTGCCGGTGCTTTGCAGGCCGAGCTTGCGCGCCGAGTAGCAACCGAGGAAGTAGCCCTCGAGCACGCCGTCGCGCACCACCTTGCGCCCGCGCGTCGCGACGCCCTCGTCGTCGAACGGCGTGCTCGCGAGCCCCTGCGGCTCGAGCGGGCGCTCCTCGATCGTCACGCCGGGTGCGAACACGGGCTTGCCCAGGCCGTCGACCAGGAAGGAGGCCTTGCGATAGAGGCTGCCGCCGCTCGCCGCCGAGACGAAATGGGCAAGCAGCTGGGTCGCCACCGGCGCCTCGAACAGCACCGGCGCCTGGCAGGTCGCGATCTTGCGCGCGCCGAGCCTGGCGAGCGCGCGCTCGCCGGCATAGCGTCCCAGCGCCTGCGCATCCGCCAGGCGCTCGGGGACGCGGTTCGTGCTCATCCAGTCGTCGCGCTGCATGAGACCGCGGTGCTCCGCGATCACCGAGCACCAGAGCGCGTGGCGCGAGCTTGGGAAGCCCGCGGCGAAACCGAGGCTGTTGGCAAACAGGAACTGCGCATCGTGCGTCGACAGGTTCGCGCCCTCGGACTTTTTCAGCTTACGCGAGAGCGCGAACGCGGCCTGCTCGCAGCGCCGCGCGATCTCGATCGCCTGCGCGGCCTCGATCCGCCAGGGATGATAGAGATCGAGATCGGGAAACTCGCGCGCGAGCAGCTCCGCTTCCGGCAAGCCGGCGCAATCGTCCTCGGCCGTGCGCTGCGCGATCCCGAGCGCCGCTTCGACGGTGCGCGCAATCGCCCCCGAAGAGAAATCCGACGTGCTCGCATGTCCGCGCCGCACGCGCGGGCGCTCGCCCAGATAGATGGTGACGCCGAGGCCCTTGTCGCGCGTGTGCTCGATCGTGTCGACCTCGCCCATGCGCACGGTCACCGACAGCCCGTGCGCCTCGGAAATATCGCACTCGCAGCCGGACGCGCCGAGCCGTTTCGCCTGAGCGAGCACGTTGTCCGCGCACGCGCGCAACTGTTCCTGCGTATAGCTGAAGCCGGGAGTTTTCGACATGGCGCGCTATCATAGCAGCGCGATGCAGGGCGAAATCGTCAGCAAAACGCAGCAGAAGCGCGCAATGCACGAGCTGCGGGCGCTCGGCGTCGCGCTCGTCGATCTGCCGCAGGCGCAGCTCGCCGCGCTCGAGCTTCCTGATGCGCTCGCCGCCGCGGTGGCCGACGCGCGCCGCATGACGCAGCACGGCGCGAAGCGGCGCCAGCTGCAGTACATTGGCAAGCTGATGCGCGACGTGGATCCCGAGCCGATTCGCGCGCGGCTCGCCGCGCTGCGCGGCCAGTCCGCGCAGGCCGCGGCGCAGCACCGGCGCCTGGAGGACTGGCGCACGCGCCTGCTCGAAGACGATGCCGCGCTCACCGCCTTCGCCGAGGCGTTTCCCGCAGCGGACCTGCAGGCGCTGCGCACCGCGATCCGCAATGCACGCAGGGAGCAGGCCGGGGCGAAACCGCCGCGTGCGTTCCGCGAGATCTTCCGCCTGCTGCGCGAAGCGCAGTCAGCTTAGCGCGCGCAGGCGTCCCGCCCAAGCGACCGCGGCGAGCGTCAACCCGACGCCGAGCACGCCCATCCAGCCGTAGCGCGTCAGCTCGCCACCGGGCCCGTGGCCGATCACCACGCCCGCAGTGAGCGCTGCGCAGCCCGCCGAGGCCTGCTGCACCGCGCCCGACAGGCTGAGAAAGCTGCCGCGCAAGCCGGGCGCGGCGGCCGCGTTGACCATCGCCATCGTGGGCACCAGCCGACCCGAGATCAGGCTCATGAATAGCACCCCGACCAGAATCGCCACCCACAGCGGCACCGGCGGCAGATGGGTCATCGCCACGATCGGCAGCAGCGAGCCGAGCGCCACCCAACGGTAGACGCGCAGCTTGCCGCGCAGGTCGACCTGGCGCCCGAACCAGCGCGAGGTGAAGAAGGTCGTCGTGCCGCCCGCGAGGTACATGAGCGGGATCTGCGACTCGGCGATACCGACGTTGCGCACCATGTAGGGCGCGATATAGGGCACGATCGAGAAACTCGCGAAGGTGGTGAGCGCCACCAGAAGAAATGCGCGCCGATGGTTGCCCTCGGCGAGCACGCGGCCGTAGGTGGCGAACACGCGCTCGGCGCGTCGCGTCTCGAGGTGTGCGCGCATCGACGGCAGCGTGCGCGCTGCGACGAAGAGCAGGATCAGAGCGACGAGCGCGAGCACCGCGAACGGCGCGCGCCAGCTCGCTGCCCCGGCGAGCATCAGGCCGGTCGGCACCCCGACCACGGAGGCCACCGCGAACGCAGACATGACGATTCCCGTCGCGCGACCGCGCCGCGCGTCGGGGATCGTGTCGCCGAGGCAGGCATGCACCTGCATGCTGAGCACGCCGCCGAACGCGCCCGCGGCTGCATGCGCGCCGATCAGCGCGCCGAAGCCCGGCGCGGCCGCGGTCGCGGCGAGCGCCGCGACGAAGCCTGCGAGCAGCATGAGCAGCAGCGTGCGCCGGTCGAAGCGATCGGCGAACGCGCTCGCGGCGACGCCTGACAGCGCGGCGGCGAACATATACACTGAAACCAGCATGCCGAAATCGCGCGGCGTCAGCGCGAACAGGCGCATTAGCTGGGTTCCGAGCGGCATCATCAGCACGAAGTCCAGGAGCTGCATGAACTGGATGCCGGCGAGCACCCAGACGAGGCGCTGCTCGCGCTCGGCGCTCAGCGTGACGGTCATGCGAATGGAAGGAAAGGAACAGGCATGCTGCGTCTCGAGCCGATGTTTCGCGCCACGATTACTCTCGCGCCGCCGCAGGAGCTCGGCGACGCGCCGCTCGGGCGACGCCGCATCATACCGATCAGCGGCGGCCGCGTTGAGGGCGCCCGGCTCAAGGGCACCGTGCTGCCTGGCGGGGCCGACTGGCAGATCGTACGCGCCGACGGGGTCGCCGACCTGGATGCGCGCTACACGGTGCAGACCGACGACGGCGCGCTGATCTACGTGCGCAACCGCGGCCTGCGCCATGGCCCGCCCGAGGTGCTCGCGCGCCTCGCGCGCGGGGAGGACGTCGATCCGGCCGCGTACTACATGCGCACCCAGCCCTGGTTCGAGACCGGAGATGCGCGCTACGCCTGGCTCAACCGCACGATCTGCATCGGCACTGGGGCGCGGCGCGCGGCGGCGGTCGAGCTCGAGTTCTTCGAGGTGCTGTGATGGGTGCCAAAGAGGAGACCCTGATCGTCGGGCTGGTGTCGGTGAGCGACCGGGCCTCGAAGGGCGAGTACAAGGACGAGGGCATCCCCGCGCTCAAGACCTGGCTCGGACAAGCGATCGCGGCGCCGGCCTGGCGCGACGAGACCCGGCTGATTGCCGACGAGCAGCCGGTGATCGAGGCGACACTCGAGGAGCTGGTCGATCGCTGCGGCTGCCATCTGGTGCTCACCACTGGTGGGACCGGCCCCGCGCCACGCGACGTCACGCCCGAGGCGACGCTCGCCGTGGCCGACAAGCTGATGCCCGGCTTCGGCGAACAGATGCGTCAGATCAGCCTGCGCTTCGTGCCGACCGCGATCCTGTCACGCCAGGTCGCCGTGATCCGCGGCAAGGCGCTCATCATCAACCTGCCGGGCCAGCCGAAGTCGATCCGCGAGACGCTCGAGGGATTGAAGGACGCCCAGGGCAAGGCGCTGGTGCACGGCATCTTCGCCGCGGTGCCCTACTGCATCGACCTGATCGGCGGGCCTTACATCGAGACGCACGAGGCGGTGGTGAAGACCTTCCGGCCGAAATCCGCGCTGCGCCCGAAATCCGCGGGCTGAGCTTCGGCGGCCGCGCGCGATCGCGATCTGCTTTACCATTGGCGTCACGTCGGTTCCCCCGCCGGCCGGCGGCCATGATGGTGCAGCGGAGACGTCGATGATCCTGAACCCGGGCGAACAGCAGTACCTCGATCTGCTCGACCATGTGCTGGAGCACGGCGCCGAGAAAACGGACCGCACCGGCACCGGAACACGCTCGGTGTTCGGCTGGCAGATGCGCTTCCCGCTCGCCGACTCGTTCCCCCTGCTGACCACCAAGAAACTCCACCTCAAGTCGATCATCGTCGAGCTGCTCTGGTTCCTGCGCGGCGAGACCAATGTGCGCTGGCTGCAGGAGCGCGGCGTGACGATCTGGGACGAATGGGCCGACGCGCAGGGCGAGCTCGGTCCGGTCTACGGCTACCAATGGCGCCACTGGCGCACGCCCGACGGGCGCGAGATCGATCAGATCCAGCAGGTCCTCGACGCGATCCGGCGCAACCCCGACTCGCGCCGCCACATCGTGAGCGCCTGGAACCCGGCCGACGTCGAGCGCATGGCGCTGCCGCCCTGCCACGCGCTGTTTCAGTTCTACGTCGCCGACGGGCAGCTGTCCTGCCAGCTCTACCAGAGGAGCGCGGATCTCTTCCTCGGCGTGCCGTTCAACATCGCCTCATATTCGCTCCTCACGCTGATGGTCGCGCAGGTCACCGGCCTCGCCCCCGGCACCTTCGTCCACACCCTGGGCGACGCACACCTGTACCGCAACCACTTCGAGCAGGCGCGCACCCAGCTCGCGCGCGCGCCGCGCGCGTTCCCGCGTATGCGGCTCGACCCCGAGGTGAAGGACCTGTTCGCGTTCCGCTACGAGGACTTCACGCTCGAGGCCTACGACCCGCATCCCGCGATCAAGGCGCCGATCGCGGTCTAGGCCACCCGCATCAGCGCGGACTGCGCTCGGTGCGGTGAATCACGCGCTGCCGGGTGGTGAAGATCGCGTCGGTCCCGTGCGTGGTGAGCACGAGCACATCGCTGAAATCGATGCCGATGTCGCGCAGCGTCCGTGCGTCGAGCGCCTCGAGCGCGGCGCGCGTGCGGCGCGCGCGCCACTTCGCGCGCAGGCCATCCATCACCATGCCAATGGCCCGTCCCAAAGCCGCGCTGGCCGCGCTGCCCGGAACCGAATACGTTGCCTCATGCGTCGTCATCGTCATCTCCTTGCGTTCTTGCGCGGCCGGAGCCCGAAGGCCCCGGCCCGACCGCTTCAGTTCACGATCGGTGCGAGTGCCGCGCCGATCCTTTCGAATTGCGCCTCGGTGATCATGCCGCCGAGGATCTCCTGGAAGCGCTTATCGGACACGCCGCTCGTGATGTACTGGTAGCGATACGCCGCGAGGAAGGTCGCGCCGATTCGCTCCACCTGGCTGCGGTCGAACGAGCGCCCGCAGACCGAGAGGAAGTAGTCTGTATCCGACTTCGCCTGCATCTGCAGGATGCCGTCGACCGCCGCGACCAGCCCGATCAGCTCGTCGACCGCCTGGTCGCGCTCGTCTGGCGAGATCTTCTCGTTCTCGCGCTTCCACTCGAGCTCGTCGAGAATGGCGTGCTGCGACTCCTCGCGCGCGTGGTAGGTAAACACGTCCTTCCACAGGTCGGAGAGGTTGTCGTCCTTTTCGATCGACTCGCGATAGTGCTGGAGCACGAACAGCTCGATGTGGCAGATCAGCGCCAGCACGGACCAGTTCGGCTTGCCGAGCACGACGCCCGCGACGTCGTTGGGCTGCGGCATGAAGCTGTAGCCCGCCGGCATGCCCTCGGTGCAGAGCGCGTCGATGCGACGGAACATCTCCTGGTGCTTGAGCTCCTCGTCGGTGAAGCGCACCAGTGCCTCGTACGCGGTCTGGTCACCGAGCCAGTGGTCACGGCTGATGTCGGTGATCTTCGGTCCGATGAAGCGCTCCACCAGGCCGAACATGTTGGCGTAGGTCCGCCCCTGGATCTGGCTCACCTGGCGCTTCTCGTCGGTGCTCAGGAAATCGAGCTGGTCGATCTTCGACAGGCCGTCGGGCAGGAACTTCTGGTTGAAGTCGAACTTCCGGCCGCGAATCACGTCGCGCTCGATGTCGAAGCGCACGCGCTTCGAGACCTGGACGCACTTGGCGTAGCGTTGGGTATCGACGTTGGTCTGAGTCGCTTGCATGATGTCTCTCCTGTTCGTGATTGAAGTGGACTTGCGGTTGAATCCTTCGGTTTCTGCTCAGCTGGCCGCCGCGCTCGAACCCGGCGCCGGGCTGCCGAGGCTGTCCAGCCGTCGGCGCAGCGCTGCGCGCAGGCGTCCGAACGCTGACTCCACGGCGGTCGGCTGGGCTTGGTAGAGTGTTCGCGGGAGGCGCGCGCCCGGATGGATGGCCTGCACGGCCACGGCATAGCGCTCCTCGTAGGGCGATGTGAGCGTGAGCCGGCACTCGGCGAGGGCGTAGAGCAGCGTCACGCCGCCGCGCTCGATACGGAACCAGCTCCCGGCGCCAAGCATGACGTCGCGGTTTTCACCGTCCTGCGTCAGCCAGGCGCTGCCCTCCCACAGGTAGACGAGCATCCTGCGGCCGTCTTCGACGCGCAGCATGCCACCGCGCTTGAGCTCGAGCATGTCCTGGACGATCCATTCGTTGCTTTGCATGGCTGATCTCCTCTGCGTGTCGCTTCGTTGCCCTGCCTGTCCGGCGCTAGATCCCGAGCAGCCGCCCGACGTGGCCCTGCGCAGCAATGCAGCGCAGAATGCCGACCGGGCTGATCGCGCTCGGATCGAAATCCACGATCATCAGCGCGCCGTCGCCCGGGTGAATCTGCACGCGCGAGACTCCCGGCTGGACGCTGAGCGCCCGCTCGAGCGCATCGCGCTCGCCGTCATCCGGCGCGGTCTGCACGCGCACGACTACGTCGGCGACGTCCGCCTTTGCGTCGGACTGCGTCAGATTCCGAATGGCTTGCATCGTCTGCTCCTTCGTCGCGCGGCCCGACCATTCGGGCCTTGCATGGGAGTCGATGCTAGGGGCGCGGGGTATCGGCCGGATTTCCGGCTCCGCACCGAATGTTGTCGGTTTGTTTCAGCCGGCCCGCGGGGCCGGGCGCGCTAGCGCGCGCGGCGAGCGCTGGCGCGCGCCGGTGCGACCGATGTCACCGATTTCGCGCGTCGCGCACGGGTCTTGCGCGCCGGCGTTTTGGCGCTGGCTTTGGCATCCGCGGCCTTCTTGCGCGCCGGCGCCGGCGCCGGCGCAGCGAGCAGTTCGGCGAGCTTGGCGCGCAGCTCGGCCGGCTCGATCGGCTTGCGCATCAGGGCCCGCACCCCGCTCGCGGCGAGCTGCGCCTCGCTGATGCCTTCGGCATAGCCCGTGTAGAGGATGACCGGCAGCCCGGGGCGCCGCGCGATCAGGCGTCGCGCGAGCTCGAGGCCGGTCATCTTGGGCATCGTCTGGTCGGTGACCACGGCCTGCACGCGCTCGGCATTGCGCGCGAACCATTCTTCGGCCTCGAGCGGATTGCGCTTGACCTTGACCTTCAGCCCCCAGCTCTCGAGCAGCTCGCTCATGAACTCGGTCACCATGCGCTCGTCGTCGACCAGCAGGACGCGGCCGCGCAGCTGCCCGGCGGCGGGGCGCCGCGCGGCAGCGACACCCTCGACCGACGCGCCCGCCGCGCCATCGAGCGCCGGCAGCTCGATGCGGAAGGTCGTGCCGCGGCCCGGAATGCTGTCGACGACGATGTGCCCGCCGTGCTCGTGCACGATCCCGTGCACGCTCGCCAGGCCCATGCCGCTGCCGCGCCCGACCTCCTTGGTGCTGAAGAACGGCTCGAACATGCGCTCGAGCACCTCGGGCGGAATCCCGTGGCCGCTGTCCTCGACCGCGATCTCGACATAGCGACCCTCGAGCTTCTGCTTGCAGGACGCGCACCAGTGGCCGCCCGCGTCGGCAATGCGCGCGTGCACGCGCACCGTTCCCGCGCCCTCCATCGCGTCGCGCGCGTTGATGCACAGGTTGAGCAGCACCTGCTCGAACTGAATCGGATCGATGCGCACCTCGGGCAGGCCCTTGTCCAGCTCGGTGCGCAGCTCGAGGGTCGCCGGAAGCGAAGAGCGCAGCAGTGCCGTCGCCTCCGCGATGAGCGGTCCGAGCGCGACCGGGTGCGCGCTGCCGCGCCGCCCCCGGCTGAACATGAGCATCTGCTGGATCAGGTCGCGCGCGCGCTGCGCACCGAGACGCGCCTGCTCGAGGTGGCGCGCGAGGCGCGGGTCCTCGAACGCGGCCGGGCGCTCGCCGGCGAGCACGAGGTAACCCATGATTCCGGTGAGAATGTTGTTGAAGTCGTGCGCGATGCCGCCGGTCAGCTGGCCGATCGCTTCCATCTTCTGCGCCTGGCGCAGCTGGCCCTCGAGCGCCGCGCGCTCGATCTCGGCGCGCTTGCGCTCGGTGATGTCGCGCCCGACGTAGAGCACATGCGGCTGGCCCTTGTACTGGATCGGAACGCCGCGCGTCTCGATGTAGAAAGAATCGCCGTTGCGGCGCCGCGCCTCCCCTTCCCACTGCACCGGGGCGCCGCCGAGCGCCTGCACGTGCAGGCTGCGGATTCGCTCGTGCAGCTCCGGGCTGGTCATGGTGATTTCCTGGTGCCCGAGGGCCTCGGCGCGCGTGCGGCCGCTCATCGCCTCGTATGCCGGATTGACGTCGACGATGCGGAAATCCGCGTCGCGCAGCACCATCGAATCGGCCGCCGCGTTGAAGATCGCGCGGTACTGCTCTTCGCTCGCCTGCAGCGCGCTCACCGCGCGCTTGCGCTCGGTGACGTCGCGCCCCGAGTACAGTACGTGCGGCCGGCCCTGGTAGACCGTGCGCACGCCCGAGAGCTCGATGTCGATCCACACGCCGTCGCGCCGCACCATCTGGGTCTCGAGGCGGATCGTCTCGCCTGCCAGCGCGCGCTCGTGCAGCGCCTTGACGCGCAGGTTCACCGCCGGGGGATTGGCGACCACGTAGTCCTTGCCGATCACTTCGTCGCGCCGGTAGCCGCTCATGCGCTCGTACGAGGGGTTGACGTCGACGATGCGAAATTCCTCGTCGCGCAGCACCAGGGCGTCGAGCGAGGCGTTGAACACCGCGCGGTACTGCTCCTCGCTCATGCGCAGCGCGGCGTCGCGCTGCTTGCGGCGCGAGATGTCGCGCGCGACGAACAGCAGGTGCGGCTTGCCCCGGTACTGCATCGGCACGCCGCGCACCTCGATCTCGAATTTGGTGCCGTCCGGGCGCAGGCCCGTGGTCTCGACCTGGATCGGCTCGCCCGCCTTGAGCCGCTCGACGTCGCGCCGGTAGGACTCGCCGTCGTCCGGGCGGCTGATGATGTGCTCGCGGCCGATGAAGAACTCGCGCGTCCGGCCGGTCATCGCGAGGAAGGCGGGATTGACGTCGACGATGCGGAAATTCTCGTCGCGCAGCACGAGCGCGTCGAGCGAGGCGTCGAAAATCGCGCGGTACTGCTCCTCGCTTGCCCGGATCGCGGCCTCGGCGCGCTTGCGCTCGGTGACGTCGCGCACGATCGCGAGGACGTGCGGCTCGCCGCGGTGCTGGAACGGAATCGTGCGCACCTCGACCTGGATGTGCTCGCCGTTCTTGCGCACCGATTCGAGCTCGGCCTGGCAGGACTCCCCGGCGAGCGTGCGGCGCACCAGCTCCCGGCGCCGATCGGCATACTGCACGGGGATGCTTCGGGAAAACTCGCCGCCGATCACCTCCTCGCGCGTGTAGCCGAAGAGCTGCAGGTAGGCCGGGTTGACGTCGACGCGCCGCACGTTCGAGTCCCAGAGCACGAGCGCGTCGGCCGAGGCATCGAATATCGCGCGGTACTGCTCCTCGCTCGCGCGCAGCGCCTCCTCGCGCTCCTTGCGCTCGGTGATGTCGCGCACGATCGCCAGCCGGTGCGGCCGGCCCTGGTAGGTCATCGCGACGCCGCGCAGCTCCATGTCGAACGACGTGCCGTCGCGTCGCCGCCCGCGGCACTCGCCCTGCGACACCGTGTCCGCGTTTGCGGTCGCAAGCACCTCCAGGCAGACCGCCCTGCTCTCCTTCGGCACCAGGGTCTTCGAGTCGAGCGCGAGGATCTCCTCTCGCGCATAGCCGAACAGTGCGCAGAACGCCGGATTCGCGTCGACGATCCAGCCCAGCTCGTCGAGCAGGGCCATGCCGTCGACCGAAGCGTTGAAGATCGCGCGGTACTGCGCTTCGCCCGCGCGCGTGGCTTCTTCTGCGCGCCGCCGCTCGAGCTCGGCCATCGCGCGCGCCGCGAAGATTCTCAGCACCGCCTCGACCCGCGCCGGGTTGGTGATCGGCCGGCGCGAGGCGACCGACAGCAGGCCGATCGAGGCGCCCGCCGCGTCGCTCAGCGGCGTGCCGGCGTAGCTCTCGACGCCCTTCATCTTGAAATCCGGGTCGCCCGGATACTTGTGGCGTATTCCAGACTCGACCAGCTTGAACGATCTGCCGACGACGTCGTTGCAGGGCGTGCCCGGCAGGCCGTACTCGACCTGCGGGCGCGGGACGCCGTCCTCGTACAGCGCGAGGGTGCGCAGGCGCTCGGGGTTGTCCGGCAGGCGCAGCGCGATGAACGCGAACTCCATGCCGAGGATCGCGGCGATCGAGCGCATCAGTGCGTCGAATACGTCGTCGCCGCCCGCGCTCGAGACCGCGAGTGCCGCGCTGCGCAAAGCATCTTCGGTCAGCTTGCGCTCGGTGATGTCCGCGGCGATGCCGCAGATTCCGTAGGGCTCGCCGCGGGCGTCGAGCAGCGGAAACTTGTTGGTGAGCAGAATTCGCGTCTGGTCGCCGACGCGCACCTGCTCCTCGACGAGGATGGTCTCGCGCGCGGCGACGACGCGGTCGTCGTTGCGCTTCAGCTCGTCGGCCACCTCGGCCGGCATGAGCTCGTGCGTGGTCTTGCCGACCGCGCCCTCGGCCGGCACCCCCGCGATGCGCTGGAAAGCGCGGTTGGTAAAGAGATAACGGTTGCCGAGGTCCTTGGCGAAGACGATCGCGGTCGTGGTGTTGTCGAGGATCTGCTGCAGCAAGCCTTCGGTGCGCGCGAGCGCCGCCTCGGCGCGCTCGAGGCGCGACACGTCGCGGATGCGGATCAGCACGCGGCGCGCGCCGTCGACGCGCAGCGCCTCGACGTGGACCAGGCTGTCGAGCGGCGTGCCGTCGGGACGCAGGTACTGCCAGCCGCACCACTGCGGCAGGCCGGCGAGCGCGCTCGCCACGCGCTGGCGCGCCGAGGCCTCCGAGTCGGTGCCGTCGGGCTGCCGCGGTGGCGCGAACTCGAGCGGCGAGCGGCCGATGAACGCTTCGCGCGTTACGCCGAACAGCTGGCAGGCGACGTCGTTGCAGTCCTCGATATTCTCGGAAAGCAGCAGCACCGCGGCGTCGCTTTCGCCGAGCATGAAGCGATAGGCTTCGCCGTCGCGGCTGATCGCACGCAGGCCATCGACCGGCTTCGGTTGGTTCATGCGCGGCAGTCTAGCGGCGCGCCCGCGGCACGCGGGCGCCTGTTACCGAGGCGGAACAATAGAAACACGCCGGTTACAAAGCCCGCGCCGCGGGCGGCGTGCGCGGCTCAGTCCGCGCCCGGCACGAAGAGGTACCCGGACCCTCTTATCGTCTTGATATAGCGTGGTTTTTCCGGATCCGGCTCGATCTTCTTGCGCAGCCGCGCGATGCGGATGTCGATCGAGCGGTCGAACGGCTCCCACTCGCGATTGCGCGTGTGGGTGAGCAGCTGGTCGCGGCTGAGCACCTGATTGGGATGCTCGGTGAACACGCGCAGCAGGTCGAACTCCATGCTGGTGAGCGCGATTTCCTCGCCGTCTGCGCCGAGCAGGCGGTGCGCCGCCAGGTCGAGGGTGCAGGGCCCGACGCGCACCGTGTTCCCGGCGCTGCGCGCGCCCGCGGCCTTGCCCTTGCCCTGCGCCGCGCGCCCCTCGAGGCGGCGCAGCAGGCTCTTGAGTCGCGCGAGCAGCTCGCGCGGGTCGAAGGGCTTGGCGACGTAATCGTCGGCACCGACCTCGAGCCCGACGACGCGGTCGACGACCTCGCCGGCGGCGGTGACCATGATGATCCCGAGATCGTGATGCTCGCGCAGGTAGCGCGCGAGACTGAGGCCGTCCTCGCCGCCGAGATTGACGTCGAGCAGCACGACGTCGGGCACGCGCGCGGCGAGCGCGCTGCGCATCGCCTCGCCGTTCGCGGCCTGCGCCACCGCGTAACCGTGTCCGTCGAGATACTCGGCGATCATCTCGCGCACCGCCGGATCATCCTCCACGACCAGAATGCTTGCCGCTGGCATGCTCGCTGTTGCCGTCCTCGTTCGTCGCGTTCGTTTGCCGACCGCGCTCGATTATAGCCGCGCGAGGGCCATCGACTGGCGCGGCGGCGGGGCCGGCGCACGCGCCGATTTCACAATGCGCGGGCGGGCGCTCGGGTCGCGCACGAGGAGATGCACGACGGCCGAGAACAGCGCGAAGCCGATGTCGATCTGCCACACCAGCTCGTAGCTGCCGAGCTTCTCGGCCGCAAGACCGCCGAACCAGACACCGAGGAAGCTGCCGAGCTGGTGGACGAACATCGTGACGCCGAACAGCGTGGCGAACTGCCGCGCGTTGACCAGCGTCGCGATCAGTCCGCTGGTCGGCGGTATCACGGCGAAGTAGGTCAGCCCCATCCAGGACGCGAATAGGAGCAGGCTTTCGGTGGTCTTGGGCAGCGCGAGGAACGCGACGACACCGAGCGCGCGCAGCGCATAGATCGCCGACAGGGTGCGTGTCATCGACGCGCGGCGCACGAACATGCCCGAGGCGACGCTGCCGAAGATGTTGCACACGCCGAGCAGCGCGAGCCACAGGCCCGATGTCGCCGCCGGCAGGCCGCAAAGCGCGATCACATTGGGCATGTGGGCGAACAGGAAACCGACGTGAAATCCGCAGGCGGCGAAGCCCGCAGTGAGCAGCCAGTAGGTCGGGCTGCGCAGCGCGGTGCGCAGGCCGGGTCCGGTCTCGGGTTCCGGCGTCGGCCGCGCATTCGACGCGGTCTCGCGCGGCGCGCGCCGGCGCTCGCGGAAGGTCGCCGCGATCGGCAGCGCGGCGAGCGAGAGCAGCGCGAGGCCGAGCACGGCGGGAATCCACCCCGCGCCGGAGATTCCGGCCTGCACCGCGGGTGCGAGCAGCAGCTGCCCGCCCGAGCCGCCGGCACCGACCACGCCCGAGGCGATCGGGCGCCACTGCGGCCCGACGCGCTGCGCCACCGTGCCGAGCAGCATCGGCACGCCGCCGACCGCCGTGCCGGCGGCCGAGATCGCGCCGAGCACGAGCGTCAGCCCGGCCGTGCTGGCCGCGAGCGGCAGCGCCGCGGTGCTGAGCGTGAGCACGACCGCGCCGGCCGCGATGACGCGCGCCGCACCGAAGCGCTCGGAGAGCAGCCCGGCAAGCGGCTGGCAGGCTCCCCAGACCAGCTGGCTGAGCGCCCAGGCAAGGCTGATGCTCGCAAGGCCGAGGCCGGTCGCCGTGTTGATCGGCGACAGAAACAGGCCGAGCGTGTTGCGCGCGCCGAGCGTGATCGCCACGAGCAGCGTCGCCGCGAGGATCATGCGCCATGCGTTCGCCCTGTTGCCCTGAGTCTGCATACCGTCTCCGTGCGGCTCGCGCGGCTGCGGTGCAGCCGGGTGCGAGGTGGAGACAGGCTAGCGAGCGCGGGTAACGCGACGACGTCGCGTCGAACTCGTTCGGTAGTCGGTTTGTTTCAGCGCGGTGCTGCAGACGCCGCGGCGAGTGACAAAAAAACGGGCCCGCTGCCGATGAGCAGCACGGGCCCGAGGGGGAGACGCGCGGGGCGAGGCGATTTCAGCTCAGATGGCGCTGATCACCGATTGCAGCAGAAACAGGGCGCCCAGACCGGCGAAACCGGCGATCACCGTTTCGGTCAGCTTGTTGCGCTTGGCAAAGATCGACTTGCTGCCCTTGAGCCAGAGCATGCCGGCGATGACCCCGATCGTGCATAACGCGGCGAAGCCGCTCAGCGCGCTGCGGTTGAAGGCCTGCGCGATCCAGCCATCCGGCGCGATGATCCGATACACCGTGCCCGCGATGCCGATCATGATCAACATGACCATCACGAATGCGATGAGCGCCTGAACCAGCGCGTTCGACTCTTCTCTTACGTTAAACCGGTACATAGACATAGCGTTTCTCCTGATTTCGGCCTGCTGCAGTTGTTACCGGCATAACTAGAGCAATCGCCGTGCCAAGCAGGAGAAACGCCTGCGCGGCTAAGGGCTTGCGCGCGGGGCGTGAAATATTTCCAGGGGTTGAAAAACACTGTAAACGTCTCCCCTGCCCGACCAACTCTGTCACAGAGTGGATTGGCACACTGATTCAAAAGGATTTTTGTGGTCTCGGGGCGACGACAGCCCGTTTGGGTGATAGGTTTGCCGCGCCATGAAGCTCTCGATCCTCGATCAATCGCCGGTGATCAGCGGGCTGGACGCGCGGCGCGCGATCGCCGAATCGCTCGCGCTTGCGCGGCGCGCCGACGCGCTCGGCTACACGCGCTACTGGCTCGCCGAGCACCACGCGATCGCCGCGCTTGCCGATCCCTGCCCGGAAATCCTGCTCGCCCGCCTCGGCGCCGAGACCGAGCGCATTCGGGTCGGCACCGGCGGCGTGCTACTGCCGTACTACAGCGCGTTCAAGGTTGCCGAAGTGTTCCGCATGCTCGAGGCGCTCACCCCGGGACGCATCGACCTGGGCATCGGACGCGCGCCCGGCGGCGATACACGCACCGCGCACGCGGTCGGCGGCGGGCGCTTTCCGGACGCGCGCGACTTTCCCGAGCAGGTCTGGCAGCTGGTCGCGCATCTGGACGGAACGCTGCCCGAATCGCACCCGTTCGCGCGCGTGCGGCTGCAGCCCGAGGTCGACGGCACCCCCCAGGTCTGGCTGCTCGGCTCGTCGGACTACAGCGCGGCGCTCGCCTCGCAGCTCGGCCTGCGCTTCGCCTTCGCCCACTTCATCAACCCGCAGGGCGGCGACCTCGTGACGCGCGCCTACCGCGAGAACTACCAGCCTTCGGCGCGCGAGCCGCAGCCGAGCGCGATCGTGTGCACCTTCGCGATCTGCGCCGAGACCGACGTCGAGGCCGAACGCCTCGCCACGTCGATCGACCTGCGCCGCCTGCATATGGCGCTGAACCTCGATACGCCGGTGCCGACGCTCGAGGAGGCGCTCGCCCATCGTTACAGCGACGAGGAGCGGCGCTACGTCGCGGGGCAGCGCGCGCGCGCGATCCTCGGGAGCCCGCAGACCTGCCGGCGCGAGATCGAAGCGATGGCCGAGCGCTACGCCGCGGAAGAAGTGATGGTGCTGACGATCACCGGCGATTACGCTTCGCGCCTGCGTTCCTACGAGCTGCTCGCCGAAGCGTTCAAGGACGCCTAGGCGAAGTTGGCTTGGGTTTTTCGTCGTCGTCGTACAGGGTGCGGAAGCCCGGCCCGCCCGAGCCCGGCGGCGCCCCCGGCACCGCGTCGTCGACGATCCGAGCGATGGTCTTGAAGCCGCGCGCGCGTGCGATGTCGCCCGGCGTCTGGCCCGCGCGGTTCTTGCCCTGCGGTTCGGCACAATACTTGACCAGGTAGCGCACCGTGTCCTCGTGCCCGCCGTCGGCCGCGCCGTGCAACGGCCCGTTGCCCTGCAGATCGGTGACGTCCGGATCCGCACCGTGCTCGACGAGCACGCGCACGGTGTCGGTGTTGCCGGTAAGCGCGGCCCAGTAGAGCGCTGACTCGCCGGAATCGTTGCGCGCGTTCGGGTCGGCGCCCGCGGCGAGCAGCATCTCGACCAGGACCGGGTTGGCGTGCAATGCGGCGAGATGCAGCGGCGTCTCGCCGTGCTTGGTGCGCGCGCGCACATTCGCACCCGCGTCGATCAGCAGCTTGGTCAGGCGCGGCATCCCACGCTCGACCGCGCGGTGCAGCGGCGTCTCGCCGTCCGCCGCCCGCGCGTTGACGTTGACCTTCTTCTCGACGACCAGCCCTTCGGCGAACACGCCCTTGCCCTCGCGGATCGCGCGGAACAGCTGCTCTTCCGGGGTCTCGGCGTGCGCGGCGGCAGGCGCGGCCTTCGCCGGCGCCTGGCCCTGCGCCTGAACGGGAAGCGCCGCGCATAGAAAAAGCGCGAGCGCGAGGACGACCGCGTGCATCGAAGCCGATTCTATGCGGGATCGCGCCGCATCGCGCCGGCGAGCAGCTCGGCGAGGTGCAGCGTCGGGCGGGCGCCGAGGCTCTCGATCTGCTCGCGGCAGGAAAAGCCGTCGGCCACCACCGGCGTTTCGCGCGCCTCGGCTTCGAGCGCCGGCAGCAGCGCACGGTTGGCGAGTCGGCGCGAGGCCTCGAGGTGCTTCGGCTTGATGCCGAACGCGCCCGCCATGCCGCAACAGCCGCTCTCCGGCGCAAGCACCGTGTAGCCCGCGGCACGCAGCAGGCTCTCCTCGGACTTCATTCCGAACAGCGCCTTCTGGTGGCAATGCCCGTGCAGCAGGACGCGCCCGCTCGCGCGCGGCGGCGCCCAGCCGCGTGCCTCGAGAAACGCGGCGAGCGGCATGGCGAGCGCTGCGAGGCGCGCGGCGCGCGCATCGTCCGGAAAGAGCTGCGTCAGCTCGTCGCGGAACACGGACAGGCAGCCGGGCTCGAGCACCACGATCGGCGTGCCGGCCTCGAGCGCGGGCGCGAGCGCGTCGAGCACCCGCTCGAGCGTCGCGCGCGCCGCATCGAGCAGGCCCACGTCGTAGTACGGTCGCCCGCAGCAGAGGCGCGCGCGCGGCATCTCGACGCGGCAGCCGGCGGCTTCGAGCAGCTCGAGCGCGGCGAGCCCGCTCTGCGGCCGGAAAAAGTCGTTGAAGGTGTCGGCGAACAGGACGACCGGGGTTCCCGCGCCGCGCGCGGCGCGCCGCGCGAAGGACGCGCGCAGGCTGCGCGTCGCGAAGCGCGGCAGCGCGCGCTCCGGCGCCACGCCCGCGATGCGCTTGGCAAGCGCCGCAAGGCCCGGTGTCCGGGTCAGCGCATTGACCAGCCAGGGCGCGCGCGCAGCGAGCGGCGCCCACTCGCCGATGCGTCCCATGAGCGCCGCTTGGCGCGGGCGCGGGTGCTGCTCGTAGTAGTGCGACAGGAACTCGGCCTTGTAGGCCGCCATGTCGGTATGCGTCGGGCATTCGCTCTTGCAGGCCTTGCAGCCGAGGCACCACTCGAGCGCTTCGGCCACCTCGCTGCTCGCCCAGCCCTCGGTGATCAGCTCGCCGCGCAGCATCTCGTTCAGCAGCCGCGCGCGGCCGCGTGTCGTGTAGCGCTCCTCGAGCGTCGCGCGGTAGCTCGGACACATCGCGCCGCCCGCGGCGGCGCGGCACTTGCCCATGCCGATGCAATGCTCGGTCGCGCGCGCGAAGCCGTCGCCGACCGGCGAGCGGAATGCGAGCCGCGTGGCGAGCGTGACCGGGCGGTAATCCGGGCCGAGGCGCAAGTTTTCGTCGGCGCGCTGCACCGCGCCTTCGGCACGCACCAGCTTGCCCGGGTTCATGCGATCCATCGGATCCCAGATGCGCTTGAACTCGCGCATCGCCCGCATCAGCTCGTCGCCGTACATGATCGGCAGGAACTCGGCCTTCGCCTGGCCGTCGCCGTGCTCGCCGGAGAGCGAGCCGCCGTACTTCACCACGAGGCGCGAAGCGGCCTCGAGAAAGCTGCGCCAGTGCGCGATGCCATCGGGCGTGCGCAGCTCGAAGCTGATGCGCGCGTGGATGCAGCCGTCGCCGAAGTGGCCGTAGAGCGAGGTGCGGTAGCCGAAGCGGTCGATCAGCGCCTGGAACTCGCGCAGATAGTCGCCCAGGCGCAGCGGATCGACCGCCGCATCCTCCCAGCCGACCACCGGATCGGGTGCGCGCGCCTGCGTCCCTTTGCCGAGCGCGAGCGCGGTCGCCGAAGCGCCGGTCTCGCGCAGCGCCCACATGCGCGCGATCAGCGCCGGATCCTCGATCAGCCAGGCATGCACCTCGCGCCGCGCGGCGAAGCGCGCCTCGAGCGCGCGGGCCTGATCCACCGCCGCCGCGCGCGTCGCGGCGCCGAACTCGCACATCAGCCAGCCACGGCCTTCCGGCAGCAGGCGCAGGTCGTCGAGCTTGAGGCCGCGCTCGCGCAGCCCGCCGATGATGTTCTCGTCGAGACCCTCGCAGGCGATCGGCGCCGCGGCGAGGATCTCGGGCACCACGTCGCCTGCTTGGTAGATGTCGGGAAAGGCGAGCACGAGCAGCACGCGCTCGGGCGGGCTCGTCACCAGCATCGCCTCGGCATCGAGAGTCAGCGCGCAGCTGCCCTCCGAGCCGACCAATGCACGCGCCACGTTGAAGCCGTTCTCGGGCAGCAGTTGATCGAGGTTGTAGCCCGAGACGCGGCGCTTGATCTGCGGAAATTTCGCGCGGATGAGCTCGGCGTAGCGTTCGGCGAGCGCTTTGAGACCCCGGTAGATCTCCGCCTGGCGCCCGCCGGCGGCGACGATGCGCTCGAATTCGGCGTCCGAGGTCGGGCCGCACCAGAAGCGCGCGCCGTCGTAGGTCAGCACCTCGAGCCGCGCGATGTTCTCGACCGTCTTGCCGGCCATCACCGAATGCGGACCGCAGGAGTTGTTGCCGATCATCCCGCCGAGCGTGCAGCGCGAGTGCGTCGCCGGATCGGGCGCGAAGGTGAGGCCGTGGCGCTCGGCGGCGTCGCGCAGCGCGTCGCAGACCACGCCCGGCTCGACGCGCGCGAGGCGCGCCTGCGGATCGATCGAGCGCACGCGGTTGAGGTACTTGGAGCAGTCGATCACGATCGCGACGTTGACGCACTGTCCGTTCTGCGCGGTGCCGCCGCCGCGCGCGAGGATCGGCACGCCGTGCGCGCGGCAGACCGAAACGGCGGCGACGATGTCCTCGAGCGTGCGCGGCAGCACCACCCCGATCGGGACCTGGCGGTAGTTGGAGGCGTCAGCCGAGTAGACCGCGCGCGTGCCGGCGTCGAAGCGCACCTCGCCCGCCACCGCACGCTGCAGATCGCGCTCGAGCGCGTCGCGCTCGGTAGATCGCCTGTTGTTCGACATGGGAACGCGTCCTGCGCCGGCGCGCGACGCGCCGACCGCCTCAGGATGCCTCAGGTCGCCAGTGTAGCGGGATCGAGCGTCTCGAGCACCGGCGGCACCGGGCAGTCGAGCGTCGCGGCGATCGTGCGCAGGAGCTCGGCCTGCGCGAGCGTGAAGCCGCCGTCGGCCGCCGCGTCCACACAGGCGCGCAGCACGCGCGGCTTGACCAGAGGGGCGAGCACGCGCAGGCGCTCGAGCGCGGCGCCGACGCGCGCGAGGGTGAACGTCGACACCGGGGTCAGCGCCGTCGGTTCCGCGTCGAGCCACTTCGCGCCGAGCGCGAAGGCCTGCGCCGATTCGCCGCGCGCGGCATGCGCGACCAGCGACAGGACGAGCGTCGCATCGTCGAGCACGTCGTGCAGCTTGCGATAGCGCGTCGCGATCGGCCGACCGGCGCCTTCGCGCAGGTGCTGGCGCAGGAAGGTGAGCAGCACGAACTCGCCGAGGGTCACGCGCCGGTCGGCCTCCACCAGCGCGCCGAGATCGGCGACGAAGGCGTCGCGCGCGGCCTGGGGCTGGTTCTTGAGCACCGGAAGCGCGAGCCCGGCGAGCGGAAAGGCGAAGGCGCGCGACAGGCCGCCGAGCTCGCTGAATGCGGCCTCGACCTCGGCGCGCTCTAGCGCGCCGCTGCGCGCCTCGATCGCGCCGAGCTCGAGCGCACGCGCCGCGGCCTCGCGCTCGAGCACCAGCGCGCACATCACCTGCGCCGCACCGGCGGCGACCACCATGCGCCGGCGCGTCGCCTCGGGCAGCGCGGCGAGCATGCCTGCGGCGGCGTCGAGGTGCTCGCGCTGCGGCCGGCCGACCCTGTCGGCAACCGCCGCAGCCGCGGCGAGCGCGGTGATCGGACGTGCGGCCGCGCCCTCGGCGCCGATCACTTTGACCACATTGCCGAGCGCATCGAGCACCGCGACCTCGGTCCGCTCGTGCACGCCCGGACGCGTGCGCCGGTACTCGGCCGCGTTGAAAAACGGGCGCACGCGGCGGATGCGCTCGTCGATCGGCGGATGGGTGGCGAAGGCCGGGCCGAGCACGGTCGACACCGCCTGGGCGAAGAACATGTGGCTCAGCTCCTCGGCGTGCCGGCTCATCACCTGGCTGCCGCGGCGCAGCGAGCGGATCGAGTCGAGCGCGCCGGCGATGCCGTCGGGGTTGCGCGTGAACTGCACGCTCGCCGCGTCGGCGAGGAACTCGCGCTGATGCGCGATCGCCGCCTTAATGTAGCGCGCGGCCATCAGGCCGATGTAGCCGACACTCGCGAGCAGGGCGCCGGCGAACAGCTGCGGCACGAGTATCGTCTGCTTCTCGCGCGCGACGCCGATCGCCCCGGCGGTCGCCATGCGCAGCAGGTACTGCCCGGTCTGGCCGATGAACACCACGCCGTAGAGCAGCCCGAGCAGGCGCAGGTTGAGCTGCATGTCGCCGTTCAGGATGTGGCTGAACTCGTGCCCGATCACACCCTGCAGCTCGTCGCGGGTGAGATCCTCGAGCGCGCTTTGGGTGACGATCACCACGGCTTCGTTCGGCGTGGTGCCCGCGACCAGCGCGTTGAGCGCACGCTCGCCCTGCAGCACGTAGACCGGCGGCACCGCGATGCCCGAAGCGATCGCCATCTCCTCGACCACGTTGAGCAGGCGGCGCTGGAGCGGCGTGGCAAAAGAGCGGTCGAGGCGCATCGCGCCGAGCATCTCGGCGACCGCCTCGCCGCCCTCGCGCAACTGCCAGCTGCGCCACAGTGTGGCCCCGAGCATGACCGCGAAGGTGCCGCCCGCGCACCAGCCATAGAACGCGCGCGGCACGCCGTGCACCCAGGCGGTGAAAAAGCTGCGCAGCAGATGGTTGTAGTCGATGCTCGATCCGTCGGGCAGCGGAGCGCCCCAGTACACGAGGAGCGCTGCGTAGGGCATGCCGGCCACCGCGCTCACCGCGAGGGCCACCGCGATCACCGCGCCGACGTAGACCAGCACCAGGCGGCGCGTCGTGCGGCGCGCCGCGTCCTGCAACCCGAAGAAGTTGGCCGTGTCGGCGCGTCGCACGCCTCAGGCCTCGAGCGTTGCGGGGTCGATCTCGGCGACGAGCGGCGGCAGTGGACAGTCGAGCACCGCGCCGGTCAGGCGCAGCAGCTCGACCTCCGCGACGCGCAGCGTCGCGTCGTGGCTCGCCGCGGCGAACATTCCTTTCACCAGACGCGCCTTGGCGAGCGGCGCGAGCGCGCGCAGCCGCTCCAGACCCCGCTGCGCGGCTTGCAGACTCGGCGTCGTCTCGCGCGGCGGCGGCGCGTCCTCGAGCCCCATCTCGCGCAGCCCGGCGCGGTAGGCGCGCTCGAGCTCGGCCTGCGGATCCGCGCCCGCGGGACGCCCGGCGAGGCAAAGCAACCACAGCAGCACGCTCACTTCGGCGCGCAGCGGCTCGAGGCTGCGGTAACGGATCTTGGTCGGCGCGCCGCTGTCTTCGAGCTGGTGGCGCATGAGGGTGAGGACGACGAACTCGTGCAGCGTCACGCGCCGGTCGGCGTGGATCACCGCCTCGAGCGCGGCGAGCAGGCGCTGGCGCGCGTCCATGCTGCGCTGCTTCAAGGCAGGCAGCGCGAGGTCGAGCACCGTCATGCCGAACGCGGCCGCGATCGGGTCGCGCTCGGCGGCGAGCCGCTCGACGGTGGCCTGCGCGCCGTCAGCGAGCGCGCTTTCGCCGCGCGCGCGCAGCGCGGCGAGCTGCGCATCGCGCACGTCTTCCTTCGGCGCGAGCATCAGCGCGATGAGCAGCGCCGCGGCGCCGGCCGGCTCGCGCGCCTGCGCGCGCAGCCACTCGGGCAGCGCGGCGATCATGCGCGCGGCGAAATCGACCTTGTCGGCATCGAGCGTGCCGACCAGCTCGGCGCTCTCTCCCGCGCTGCGCGTCCAGCTCGCGCTCAGGTCGCCGAGCCGCCGCCCGGCGGGCAGCCCGGTGAGCACCGCGTGGGTCATCGCCCAGCGCGCCGCCTGGCGCCGGCGTGCATCGTCCTGCGGCGCGCCTTCGGCGCGCGGGACGACGCGCTCGTGCGTCGCGCGGCTGCGCCGGTAGCTCTCCGCATCGAACCCGGGATCGACCCGCACGATGCGCTGATCGAGCGGCGGGTGGGTCGCGAACACGCTCGACATCCAGACCTTGACCGACGGCCCGAAGAACATATGCGACAGCTCCTCGGCGCGCCGGTTGTCGATGCGCGCGCCCGCCGAGGCGACGCGGATCTGATCGAGCGCGCCGGCGATGCCCTCCGGATTGCGCGTGAACTGCACGCTCGAGGCGTCCGCCAGGAACTCGCGCTGGCGCGCGACCGCCGCCTTGATCAGGCGCGCGAACACCAGGCCGATCGCGCCGATCGCGAACAGCCCGATCCCCGCGGCGAGCAGCGGCGCCGCGCCGTCCTTGCGCCCGCCGCCGCGACCGACGGTGCGCAGCAGGAACTGGCCGATCGCGCCGATGAACACGATGCCCTGCAGGATGCCGAGCATGCGCACGTTGAGGCGCATGTCGCCGTTCAGGATGTGGCTGAACTCGTGCCCGATCACGCCCTGCAACTCGTCGCGAGTGAGCTTCTCGAGCGTGCCGCGCGTCACCGCGACCACCGCGTTCGAGACCTCGTAGCCGGCGGCGAAGGCGTTGATCCCGGCCTCGTGGTCCATGACGTAGGCCTTGGGCACGCGCACGCCCGAGGCGATCGCCATCTCTTCGACCACGTTCAGATAGCGCTGCTCGAACGGGTCATGCGATTCGGCTGCGACCGGGCGCGCACCGACCATCTGCGCGACCGCCTCGCCGCCGCCGCCGAGGCGCAGGGTGTGAAACACGCTCACCGCGAAGATCACGCCGGCGGTGCCGAGGGCGCCCCAGACGAGGAGCGCCGGCGGCAGCGCGGCGAGCGTGAGCGGCGCGCGCCGCGCCTCCAGCGTCGAGCCCGACTGCGTCCACAGATAGATGCCCGCAAGCACCGCGTCGACCGCGACGATGACGCCAAGCACCGCGAGCACGTAGAGCACGATCATCACGCGCGTGTTGCGCCGCGCGAGCTGCTGATGATCGAAGAAGTTCACGCGCCTGCGCTCGCCTGCGCCTCGGCGGTCCGGCGCCGCGCCGGCTTACTGGAAGGAAACCTTCGGCGCCTTGCGCTCTTCGGCCGACTCGGTCGATTCGAGCAGCTCGGCCTGGCCGAAGCCGAACGGTCCGGCGATCACGACCTGCGGAAACGACTCGCGGTAGGTGTTGTACTGCATCACCGAGTCGTTATAGGCCTGGCGCGAGAACGCGACCTTGTTCTCGGTGCTGACCAGCTCTTCCTGCACCTGCATGACGTTCTGGTTCGCCTTGAGGTCGGGATAGGCCTCGAACACCGCGAGCAGGCGTCCGAGCGCGCCGCCGAGCACGCCCTCGGCCTGCGACAGCGCGCGCATCGCCTCGGGATCGCCGGGTGCGGCCGCCGCGCGGCTCTCCGCGCTCACCGCCGCCGAGCGCGCCTGGATCACCGCCTCGAGCGTCTGGCGCTCGTGCTGGATATAGCCCTTGGCCGCCTCGACCAGGTTCGGGATCAGGTCGTAGCGGCGCTTGAGCTGCACGTCGATCTGCGCAAAGGCGTTCTTGAACCGGTTGCGCAGAGCGACCAGCTGGTTGTACATGGCGATCATCCAGATCACCAAGGCAACGACGATCGCGAGCACGATCCAGCCTCCGAGTTCCATAGCAGCCTCCCTGTCGCTTTGCTTGGGGCGCGGCTACTATACACCGCGCACCGCTCTAGAATGCGCGCATGCACGATGGCCCTGACCATTTCTCACGACGTCGCGTCCTGCAGCTTCTCGTCTCCACGCCGGCGCTGCTCGCGATGAGCACGCCCGCCTCCGCCGCGGGCGCGCTCGCCACGCGCCCGATCCCGAAGAGCGGCGAAGCGCTGCCGGTGATCGGCCTGGGCACCTGGCAGGTGTTCGACGTCGGCGCCGACGCCGCCGCGCGCGCGCGCCTGAGCGAGGTGCTCGAGCGCTTCGTCGCCGGCGGCGCGACGCTGATCGACAGCTCGCCGATGTACGGCAGCGCGGAGAGCGTGGTCGGCGACCTGAGCCACGCGCTCGGCCTGCGCGCGAAGCTGTTTCTCGCCACCAAGGTCTGGACCCAGGGACGCGAGGACGGCATCGCGCAGATGGAGCGCTCGATCGCGCGCATGCAGGCCGGCAGCAGCATCGACCTCATCCAGGTGCACAACCTGGTGGACGTCGCCGCGCACACCAAGACCCTCGTGGACTGGAAAGCGAAGGGGCGGGTGCGCTATATCGGCATCACCCACTACACCGCTTCCGGCCACGCCGCGCTCGGGCGCTGGCTCGCGAGCGGCGACTACGACTTCGTGCAGCTGAACTATTCGATCGAGGAGCCCGAAGCGGCCGAGCGGCTGCTGCCGCTTGCGCAGGAAAAGCGCGCCGCGGTACTCGTCAACCGACCGTTCGGCTCGGGCAGCATGTTCTCGCGCGTGCGCGGCAAGCCGCTGCCGCCCTGGGCCGCCGAGCTCGGCATCGCGAGCTGGGCGCAGTACTTCCTCAAGTGGATCCTCGGCCACCCGGCCGTCACCTGCGTGATCCCCGCAACCGGCAATCCGAAGCACGTGGTCGACAACATCGGCGGCGGTGTCGGCGCGCTGCCCGACGCAGCCATGCGCCGGCGCATGGCACAGCACTTCGAGTCGCTTTGAGCGCCGCGGCGTACGACGTCGCGATCGTCGGCGCCGGCATCGCGGGGGCATCGGCCGCGTACTTCCTCGCGCCGCATGCGCGCGTCGCAATCCTCGAGCGCGAGGCGCAGCCCGGCTATCACAGCACCGGACGCTCCGCCGCGCTCTACTCCCAGACCTACGGCAACGCCAGCGTGCGCAGCCTGACGCGCGCGAGTCGCGCCTTCTACGACGAACCCTCGGCCGGGTTCGCCGCGCAGCCGCTGCTCGCGCCGCGCGGCGTGGTCTTCTTCGGCCGCGCCGAGCAACGCGCCGCGCTCGAAGCGCAGGCCGACGAGCTGCGCGCGACCGGCGGGCGGATCGAATGGCTCGCACCGCAGGACCTTCGCCTGCGCGTGCCCGCGCTGCGCCCCGCATGGGCCGCGGTCGGACTGCATGAGCCCGACGCCGAGGACATCGACGTGCACGCCCTGCTCTCGGGCTTCCTGCACGGCGCGCGCGCCGCGGGCGCAACACTGACGACCAACGCTGAGCTCGAAGCCGCCGACCACGAAAACGGCCGCTGGCGACTCACCACGCCTGCGGGCGAAATCCACGCCGATATCCTCGTCAACGCCGCCGGCGCCTGGGCCGACGACGTCGCGCGCATGGCCGGCGCCGCACCGCTCGGCCTTGCGCCCCTGCGGCGCACCGCCGTCGTCTTCGAGTGCAAGCGCTTCACCGACACCGCCCGCTGGCCCACGGCGGTCGATGCCACCGAGGACCTCTACTTCCGCCCCGAGGCCGGCCGCATGCTCGCCTCGCCGGCCGACGAGACCCCATCGCCGCCCTGCGACGCGCAGCCCGAAGAGCTCGACGTCGCAACGCTCATCGAGCGCCTGCAGCAGGCCACCACCTTCGACATCGCGCGCATCACCGCGCGCTGGGCGGGTCTGCGCACCTTCGCGCCCGATCGAACGCTCGTCGCCGGCTTCGACCCCGCGCGCAAAGCGTTCTTCTGGCTCGCCGGCCAGGGCGGGTACGGCATCCAGAGCGCGCCGGCGATGGGCCAGCTCGTCGCCGCGCTGATTCGAAACAATCCGCTTCCCCCTGCGCTCATTGACGAAGGCGTCGATCCCGCCAGCGTCGACCCACGGCGCTTCAGCCAGCCGGCGCCGTAAAGCGATCGAGCGGGCTCGCCACGCCGCGCCCGCCGCGGTTGAGCACATGCGTGTAGATCATCGTCGTCGACACGTCCGCGTGCCCCAAGAGCTCCTGCACCGTGCGGATGTCGTAGCCGGACTCGAGCAAATGCGTCGCGAACGAATGGCGCAGCGTATGGCAGCTTACGTGCTTGGCGAGACCCGCTGACCGCGCCGCCTGCTTCACGCCGCGAATCAGGTAGTTCTCGTAGACATGATGACGCCGGATCACGCCGCTCGTCGGATCGACCGAGCGCTTGTGCGAAGGAAAAACGAACTTCCAAGCCCATTCATAAGGCGCGCGCGGATACTTGCGCGCGATCGCGTCGGGCAACTCGACGTCGCCGAAGCCCTCGGCTACGTCCCGGTCGTGCAGTACCTTGACGCGCACGAGGTGCGTCTCGAGTGGCTCGATGACAGAGGCCGGCAGCATCGTCACACGGTCCTTTGCGCCCTTGCCGTCGCGCACCAGAATCTGACGGTAGCCGAAGTCGACATCCTTCACGCGTAGCTTCAAGCATTCGCGCAGCCGTAGCCCGGCGCCATAAAGCAGGCTTGCCATCAGCCAACGCGGTCCATGCAGCTGCCCGAGCAGGCGCTGTACCTCGGCTACCGTGAGCACCGTCGGCAGCCGCGCCGGGCGCTTCGCGCGTTCCAGTCCCTCGAGCCACGGTAGCGGCATCGCCAGCACCTCCTTGTATAGGAACAGGAGCGCCGACAACGCCTGGTTCTGCGTCGCCGCCGCGACATCGCGCTCCGACGCCAGGTGATTCAGAAACGCCGTCACCTCCGTCGCACCCAGATCCTTCGGGTGGCGCCTGCCGGAGAAAAAGATAAAGCGCCGGATCCAGTGGACGTAGGTCTCCTCCGTCCGATGGCTGTAGTGGCGGCGGCGGATCGCCTCGCGCACCTGATCGAGCAAGCGAGGGGGCTGCGGGACATCGGGCATGGCGTCCTCCGACAGGCAGAGTTGCTTTTCGTACCTTCGGGGACTAACGTCTTGACGCTAAATGCGGATGACAAGACCCGTTACATCTTGGTCGGTTTGCAAACCCACCAAAAGTGTCAACTAATTTGTCAACCAATTCACGTTAGGCGGCTCGGGCCGACATGCAAACGGTCTTCCAGGTGTTGATGGTTTTGATGTTCGTGGTCGCGATGTTCGTTTGTCCAATCGCATGGTATCGAATGGTTCGCGCCAAGACGCGAACTGCGTATTGGGGCAACATGGGGCTATTCGTCGGTCTTATTCTCGGAGTTTTCCTAGTTGCCGATCTCGCCGGCTTCGATACCGGCATCAGCAAGCCACTACCACCTTCGCAGAATATTCCGAACTTCGAGCAAGTGTTCGGGCAAATGCCGGCGACGCACCTCGCCCTTCTCATTGCGGCCGCCGTGTTGTGGATCGGAGGCGGCAATTTGCTTTTCTACCTTCACAATCGGCGGCTCGGGAAACGATGGTGGCAGGCGTTGAACCCTCTTGATCCTCCGTTCAAGGACTTTAACGGCCGCGAGTGGGTGGTGTTAGGTCTTCTCACAGTGGGTTCTCTAGCGCTCGGCGCGGCTGCTATTTCGTCCGGTCGTGTACCGTGAGCCGCCTAACAGCACATTTGAGAGGGACGCGCGCAAGGACGGCGCGCGCCCCTCAATGTGAACGTTAGGTGGCATGAACGCAATCGACCAACTTGCGACCGTTCTTAGCCTGGGGCTCACGGCCGGCTGCGCTCTTG
>JAJDNJ010000117.1 GCA_022340705.1 Betaproteobacteria bacterium | reverse complement strand
CGGCCAGCCAGCGGATACGCGGCAATTACCCCAATGATGCCGATCGCGGCCAGCGCGGTCACCAGACGCTTGATCAGTCCTTCACGCAGGGATCTCGTCGCGCGCATCGGTCATGCGCCTTCGATCGACTCGCGCAGCGCGTAGCCTAGACCGCGGACGGTACGGATCTCGACACCGCTTTGAGCCAGCTTCTTGCGCAGACGATGGATGTAGACCTCGACCATGTTGTCGGCAGCGGACACCTCGTCGCCGATTCTCCGTGCGAGCACGGTTTTCGGAACGATTTTTCCAGGCGCCTGAAGCAAGGATTCGAGCGCCGTGGTCTCGTGTTTAGAGAGCTCGAGCATGGTCCCGCCGACCAGGCCTTGGCGTGTGTCCCAGTACCATTCGAGCGCACCGATTCGAACCGACGCGCCATGGCCCCGGCGCATAAACGTCCGCACGCGCGCCTCGAACTCCGCGAGGTCGAACGGCTTGCACAGGTAGTCGTCCGCGCCCGTGTCCAGCCCGCGCACGCGGTCCTCAGTCCGATCCCGCGCACTGAGAATGAGAACCGGCGTCGTCTGGCGACGTTTGCGCAGCCGCTCGAGAACCACGATGCCGTCCAGGCCGGGCAGGCCGAGGTCGAGCACGACGAGATCGAACGACTCGCCGCGTAGCAGGGTATCGGCATGCTCGCCGTCCGCGACGACGACTGTCCGGTGACCCGCGTCGCACAAGGTCTGCCGCAGCCCGCGCTGGAGCGTCAGATCGTCTTCGGCCAGCAGTACGCGCATCGAGACCTCATTCAGGTTCTATTCAGGTTCGTAGGCTAGCCTCCCAGCGTTCGCCTGCGCGTTTGATCGTCGAATAAGACCGCGGACCAGCGGCGAAGTTCGAGGACATAGGCAGAAATGACGTCACGACAGGAGAGGTTCTGGGTCGGGCTGTTCTCGGCCATATTGCTCGCGGCACCCGTGGGCGCTCAGGCCGTCCCCGCTTATGCACGGCAGACCGGGCAGTCCTGCGTCGCCTGTCACGCGGGCGGGCAGTTTCCCGAACTCACGTCTTACGGCCGCGCGTTCAAGCTATCGGGATACACCTACGGCAGCCACACAGTCCCGTTCTCGGTCATGGCGACATTCGGCTACCAGAACATTTCCAACACGAGCTCGCCGGGTTCCGATTACACGCTGTTTCCGAAAAACGATCAGTTCGTTTTTCAGGGCGGCAGCCTGTTCCTGGCCGGGAAGGTCACGGACCACCTCGGCGTGTTTGCCCAATGGACCTATGACAACTACGCCACCCTGAACGAGAACACCGGGTGGGCGGGCCGCACCGAAACCGACAACATCGACATTCGCGCGGCCGACCGCTGGCTGAGCGGCGGAACGGATCTCATCTATGGACTGACCGTCAACAACAATCCGACCGTGCAGGATGTCTGGAACAGCACGCCAGCATTCGCGTTCCCTTATCTCACGAGCGCGTTCATGGTCGAACAGACGGTCGGCGGTACGTTGCTCGAAGGTGGTCTGGGGCAGCAGGCTTCCGGCGTGGGCGCATACGTCTACTGGAACAAGACCCTGTACGCGGAACTTTCGGGCTATCAGACCGCCGACGGCGCTTGGTCCTTCCTGAGCCAGGGCATCGCCTCCGAGGACCGCGTCAAGATCAAAGGCACGAACCCGTACTGGCGGGTCGCCCTGTCGCACGACTGGGGGCCGCACAGCGCGATGCTCGGAACCTACGGCATGCAGGCGCAGGTGTATCCCGACAGCGTCAATCCGTACGGGCCGACCGACAGCTACCACGACATCGGTTTCGATGCGCAGTACCAGTACATTCTGTCGCCCCACACCATCACGGCGCAGTTGAACTACATCCGGGAGAAGATCGACTGGAATTCGGATGCCGTCGCAAATGGTGATGTATCGAACCCCACCGACAAGCTGTATTCATGGCGTGCCAAGGGAACGTACTTCTACCGGAACAGGTACGGCGGCAGCCTGCAATACTTCAATCTCCACGGAACGACGGATCCGGTTCTGTACGGATCGACTGATCCGGTGTCCGGAAATGTGCAGGGATCGCCCACGACGCGCGGCTGGGTCGCCGAGCTCGACTGGCTGCCGGTCCAGTACGCCCGGGTCGGGCTGCAGTACTGGTGGTACAACCGCTTCAACGGTGCGAACGCCAACTACGACGGCAACGACCGTAGCGCGGGCAACAACAACACGCTCTTCCTCTACGTCTGGGGCGCTTATTAAGCGCATGCCACCGGTGTCCCGCGTCGAAACATCGTCCGCAAGCGTTCCAGTGGCATCGCCGCGCGTCTTGCGCGCCGGCCCGAGCCATGTGCGTTCGGCGTTACTGGCCGCGCTGCTCGTTTGCGCCGCGGGCTGTGCCCCGCAGGACGCGCCCCACTTCGGCTGGGACACGAGTGTGCCGGGAAAGACCATCGCCAGGCGGATGTGCTCCGACTGTCACGGCCTCGACGGGAATCCGACATCGCCACAGTTCCCGCGGCTCGCAGGTCAGCAAAAGGTCTACCTCGTCAAGCAGCTCACTGAGTTCCAGACGGAGCATCGCTGGGATCCCACGGGCACGGCATACATGTGGGGCGTTGCGCGGGAACTGACTCCGAAACAGGTCGACGAGATCGCGGCCTACTTCAGCGCGCAGACCCCGGCGCGCGGCGCGGCGGGCGACGCGACACTCGAAAGCGAGGGCAAGGCGCTGTACATGAATGGCATACCGAAAAAAGAGGTTCCCCCCTGTGCCGGCTGTCACGGCAACGAGGGCCTCGGCGCCGGCGATGTGCCGCGTCTGGCCGACCAGTGGTCCCATTACCTTCTCGAGCAGCTCGGTGTTTTCAGCACCGAGGAGCGACCCGCTGCGGTCGCAATGCACGCGATCGTCGTGCACCTGACACCGCGCGACAAGCTGGCGCTGGCGACCTACCTGCAGTCGATGGGCAAAAAGTAGCTCGCACGGCGCGCGCAGCCACGGGCTCGTGGGGCCGTGCAGCGCCGCCGGATAGCCGGTTTTGTGCCAGGGTTTCGCTGCGCCGCGGCCGCGCGGCCTAGTGACCGGCACGTTGGGCGCCAATTTGGCGAAGAAACGTGTTAAACGTGGTGGGCGTGACCGACAGGATTGCATCATGAGCGGACGCCTTCTTCGCTACGCGCTCGCCGCGGCCGTCATTCTTTCCCTGGCTGAGGCGCATGCCGCGCCGTCCTGCGACCTCGATCGCCCGATCCGCTTCGCCGGCAACGACTGGGCGAGCCATCAGTTCAACGTCGCCGTGGCGAGTCATATCCTGGCCAAGGGCTACGGCTGCAAGGTGCGCACCGTGCCCGGCACCTCGCAACCGCTGCTCAATGCGCTTGCCAAGGGCGACGTCGACGTTCTCATGGAGCTCTGGAAGGAAAACAACGTCGAAATCTGGAACAAGATGGAAAAGACCGGCCGCGCGATCGAAACCACGGGGGTTTCCATCGAAGGCGCGATTCAGGCCTGGTGGGTTCCGCGCTACTTGGTCGAGGGCGATCCCAAGCGTGGCATCAAGCCCGCGGCGCCCGGGCTGAAATCGGTCGCCGATCTGCCCAAGTACAAGGCGCTGTTCCGCGACCCGGAGCAGCCGTCGAAAGGGCGCTTTTACAACTGCAAGCTTGGCTGGAACTGCGAGAAGGTCAACTCGCGCAAGCTCGAGGCTTACGGGTTGCTAAAGGACTACACCAACTTCCGGACCGGCAGCGGCGCCGCGCTCGACGCCGCGATCGCCTCGGCCTACACGCGTGGGCGGCCGATCGTCTTCTACTACTGGGGCCCGACTTGGGTGCTCGGCAAGTACGACCTGCTGCGGCTCGAGGAGCCGCCGTACAACCAGGCGGTGTGGGACAAGCTCGACAAGGCCAAATCCGGCGTCGGGCTCGAGGCCTGCGCGTATCCGACGATCCGCGTGAGCATCGCGCTCAACAAGGCCTTCGCCGACGCGGCGCCGAACCTCGTGCAGTTTTTCGATCGCTACCACATGCAGGACGACCTGGTGAACAAGGCGCTCGTCCGGATGCGCGAAACGCGCGACCGCACCGGCGCCAAGGCCGCGCGCGATTTCCTGCGCAAGCACCCTGAGATTTGGAGCGACTGGGTTCCGGCCCAGGTCGCCGCGCGCGTCAAGGCCTCGCTCTAGACCGGGAAGTGCCCGAGCTGCCGCCCATTCCGCTCGCCGACTGGGTCGACCAGTTGGTCGAGTGGCTTGTCCTGCACTATGGCGACGCGCTGGGCGAAGTTAACAACTGGATCGTCTACCGGATCGGCTTCTTCGAGCGGTTTCTGTCGCAGTGGCTCCCCTGGCCGCTGCTGACACTCGCCTTCGCTGCCCTCGCCTATCACGCGAGCCGCAGTCTGAGGCTCGCGGCCGGCGTCGCCGCCGCCTTCGCGCTGATCTGGGCGCTCGACCTGTGGACCCCGACCATGCAAACGCTGTCGCTGATGTGCGTGTCACTGCTCGTCACCGTCGTGGTCGGACTGCCGCTGGGCATCGCGATGTCGCAAAGCGATCGCGTGCGCGCACTAATGACGCCGATTCTCGACTTCATGCAGACGATGCCGTCGTTCGTCTACCTCATTCCGGTCGTCATGCTCTTCGGCCTGGGCACCTTTTCCGGCGTGCTCGCCACCACGATCTACGCCGCCCCGCCGCTGATGCGCCTGACCAACCTCGGCATTCGCCTGGTCGACAAGGAGGTGATCGAGGCGGCCACCGCCTTCGGCGCGACACGCGGGCAGACACTGTTCGGCGTGCAGATCCCGCTCGCCCTGCCCAACATCATGGCCGGGATCAACCAGTCGATCATGATGGCGCTCGCCATGGTCGTGATCGCCTCAATGATCGGCGTGCGCGGTCTGGGGCAGGAGGTGCTCTACGGCCTGCAGCGCCAGGAGCCCGGCACCGGCTTCGTCGCCGGGCTGTCGATCGTCCTGCTCGCAATCGTGCTCGATCGCATCACCCAGGCCTACGGACGGCGCCTCGGCGCGCACCGCCAGATCGCTCAATAATCACGATGAGCGCCATCGTCCTGCGCAACGTCACCAAGATCTTCGGGCCCACTCCGGAGCGCGTGCTCGATCTCGTTCGCTCGGGCACGAGCAAGGAGGAACTGCTCGCGCGCACCGGGCACACGATCGGGGTGCGCGACGTCTCGCTCAGCATCGAACGCGGGACCTGCTTCGTGGTGATGGGGTTGTCGGGATCCGGCAAGTCGACGTTGATCCGCCATCTCAACCGGCTGATCGAGCCCACCGCGGGCGAGATCCAGTTCGACGGCGAGAACATCCTGCGTCTGCCGCCCGACGCCTTGCGCCGCTTTCGGCGCGACCGCACGAGCATGGTCTTCCAGCACTTCGCGCTCTTTCCGCACAAGACGGTTCTCGACAACGCCGCCTACGGCCTCAACCTGCAGGCGCGCAGCCGCGCCGAGCGGCGTGCGAACCAGGAAAAGGCGCAGCGCTGGCTCGAGCGCGTCGGCCTTTCGGGCTACGAGGCGCAGTACCCGAGCCAGCTCTCAGGCGGTATGCAGCAGCGCGTCGGCCTTGCGCGCGCGCTCGCCACGGAGGCGGAGGTCATGCTGATGGACGAGGCGTTCAGCGCCCTCGATCCTTTGATCCGCCGCGAGATGCAGGACGAGCTCCTGCGCCTGCAAACCGAGCTGCGGCGCACGATCGTGTTCATCACGCACGATCTGGACGAGGCCCTGCGCCTGGGAGACCGCATCGCGATCATGAACGACGGCGCGATCGAGCAGGTCGGCCGTTCTGCGGAGATCCTGGAGCATCCGGCAAACGCCTACGTCGCGCGCTTCGTCGCCGACGTCGACCGCCGGCACGCGCCGGGCGCGCCCGCCGCCCCCGCCTAGGCCGGCCGAGGACTTGCGCGCGGCGTTATCATTGGCGTCATGATCAACATCGTCGTAAACGGTGCCGCGCACCGCTTCGAGCAGCCACTGCCGGTCACCGACCTGCTGCGTCGGCTGGAGCTCGCAGGCAAGAAGATCGCGGTCGAGCAGAACGGCCAGATCGTGCCGAAGAGCGCGCACGCGAGCACCGTGGTGAACGACGGCGACCGCCTGGAAATCGTGGTCGCGGTCGGCGGAGGCTGAAATGACCAAGCATGATCCCCTCGTGATCGCAGGCAAGGCCTACGGCTCGCGCCTGCTGATCGGTACCGGCAAGTACAAGGACTTTGCGCAGACGCGCGAAGCGGTGGTCGCCTCGGGCGCGGAAATCGTGACCGTGGCGATCCGGCGCACCAACATCGGCCAGAACCGCAACGAGCCGAGCCTGCTCGAGTCGCTGCCGCCTGCGGA
>JAJDNJ010000115.1 GCA_022340705.1 Betaproteobacteria bacterium | reverse complement strand
CCGAACACACGCCGTCCGGCGTATTTGGGATGCGCGACTGCGCTGCCGCGCAGGACGCAGATCTCGGTGGCCGGGTCGAGCAGCGCGAGGTCCACGGCAGTCTCCGCGGCATCGAGCGTCGTCTCGTCCTCTGCGTTCAGGAAGCGCGGATTGCTGAGCGTGACGATCGAGGCGGATCCTTCGCGCCGCACGCTGGCCGCGCCGAGTTCGACATGACCCTCGCGTTCCAGCTCGGCAACGCGCGCGAGGCTGTCGCTGCGCGGCAGCAGCATCGCGTGACAAAGATGCGTTCCCGCCGCCGCGTCCGCGAGGACATGCGCGAGCAGCAGACCCTGATCGATCTCATGCCCTTCCTTCTCGCACAGCGCGAGCGCGGCCTCGCGCTCGAGCGACGCGCGGTCAGGAACCAGACCGGGGTAGGCGAGGGCGGCGCGCTCGCATAGCGCATCGACACGCAGCATGTGCGTCCGCCGGTCGGTGAGCACGTCGTATACCGCGCTGACATGCGCCGTCAGGAAGCGCTCGCGCGCGTCGCGTGCCTCGGCGCAGAGTTGCTGCGCAGCCGCTGCCTCGGCGGGGTTCCGCCTGCTGCGCTTGGGCAGACGCTCGAGCAGCGCGCCGGTCGCGCGCCAGAAGGCGCCGTAACGCCCGGTGTCACTGGCGAGCTCGGTCGTGCGGGGCGGGCGATCCTGCGCCCAGGCGCGCACCGCTCGGGCATCGAGTCCGGCACGCTCGAGCACGGCTACGGCAGGTTCGACCGGCGACGGGTTCGCATTCATGGCACGGAAGCGATTAAACCGCGCCAACGCGGCGGTTGGCAAAACGGCTGCGGCGCTGCGCGGCGAATCGATTACCCTACGCGACCAGGGGACTTGTTCGACGAGAGCGGCATTTGAAGACGGTTCGCATCGGCTGCGCAGCGGGATTCTGGGGTGATTCGAGCGTCGGCGCGCCCCAGCTCGTGCGCCACGGAAAGATCCAGTACCTGGTATTCGACTATCTCGCCGAACTGACGATGTCGATCCTTGCCCGGGCCCGGCAGAAGGATCCTGCGCTCGGCTACGCGACCGACTTTTCAGCGATCGTCATGCGGAGCATCGTGCGCGACATCGCAGCACAGGGCATCCGCGTGATCAGCAATGCCGGAGGGCTCAATCCTGCGGCCTGTGCGGCGGCCGTCGCGCGGGTCGCCGAAGCCGCGGGCGTCACGCTTTCGATCGCGGTGGTCGAGGGCGACGACCTGATGCCGAACATCGAGACGCTGCGCACGCGCAACGTGCGCGACCTGTGGAGCGGCGCACCGTTGCCGGCGCGAGTGGTCAGCGCGAACGCCTACCTTGGTGCCTTCCCGATTGCCCGGGCGCTCGACCGCGGTGCACAGATCGTGATCACCGGGCGCTGCGTCGACAGCGCGGTCGAGCTCGGCGCCTTGATCCATGAATTCGGCTGGACGTCGACTGACTACGACCGTCTGGCGGCGGGCAGCCTCGCGGGTCATCTGCTCGAATGCGGTGCGCAGGCCACCGGCGGCCTGCACACCGACTGGGAACGGGTTCCCGACTGGGCGAACATCGGCTATCCGATCGCCGAGTGCCGCGCCGACGGCAGTTTCGTGGTGACCAAGCCGGAGGGCACCGGCGGGTTGGTGACCCCGGCCACGGTCGGCGAGCAGATGCTCTACGAGGTGCACGACCCCGGTCGTTATCTGCTGCCGGACGTGGTCTGCGATTTCACCGACGTCCGGATGACGCCGGTCGGCGAGCAGCGCGTGGAGGTGCTCGGGGCGCGTGGCGCCGCGCCGACCGCGGACTACAAAGTTGCGGCCACCTATGCCGACGGCTGGCGCCTGTCGGCGCAGCTCACGATCATCGGCATCGACGCCGCAGGCAAGGCACGGCGCACAGGCGAGGCGATTCTCGAGCGTACACGCGCGATCTTCAAGGCGCGCGGGATTTCCGATTACCGTCGCACCCGGATCGAAGCGCTCGGGGCGGAAAGCGCCTATGGGCCGCACAGCCGGGCGCAGAAGGCGCGCGAGGTTGTGATGCGCCTGGTTGCCGAGCACGACGCGCGCGAGCCACTCGAGATTCTCGCGCGCGAAGTTGCGCCCGCGGGCACGTCCTGGTCGCCCGGAACCACCGGCTCCGGGCTCGGGCGCCAGACGCCGATGCCCGTGGTCAAGCTGTTCTCGTTTCTGGTGCCGAAGACCGAAGTCGCCGTGCGCGTCACGGTGGATGGGGCGAGCGAGCCCTGGATTGTGGCGCCGCCGGCGGGCGGCACGGCGCCGCAGGCTGCGCCGCAGCGCTATGGTGCATTCGCGCCGGCGGCGAATACTGCCAGCGTCGAGGTGCCATTGGTGAAACTCGCCTGGGCGCGCAGCGGCGACAAGGGCAACACGGAGAATATCGGCGTGCTCGCACGGCACGAGGATTTTCTCGCCCCGATCGCGCAGCAGGTGACCGCCGAGCGCGTCGCGCAGTACTTCGCCTACTGCGTCGAGGGGCCGGTGCGGCGCTACGACGTACCCGGCATCCGGGCCTTCAATTTCGTGCTCGAGAACGCGCTCGACGGCGGCGGGATCGCGTCGATGCGCGCCGATCCTCTGGGCAAGGGATTCGCGCAAATGCTGCTCGACCTGCCGGTGACGGTGCCGCGCGCGCTCGCCGAGGTGCATCGCCTGCTCGATGGCTGAGCCGCAGCGCGCCGCGCATTTGCATCGATGAGCACGCACGCGATTCCGCTTCCCGAGGACGAAAGCACGGCTGCGTGGATACGCCGCGCCCTGGTGCTGTTTACCTGCACCTCGGTGACCTTCCTCTATGCGATGACGGTCACCATCGCGAACGTGTCGCTGCCGCAGATGCAGGGCGCGCTGTCGGCAACTCAGGACCAGATCGCCTGGGTGGTGACCTCAAACATCGTCGCCACCGCGGTGTTCACGCCGCTCTCGGGCTGGCTGGTGTCACGTCTCGGCTGGCGCCGGGTGTGCAACGGCTGCGTAATCGGTTTTGGTCTCGCGTCGCTCGCCTGCGGGCTTGCCGACTCGCTCGACAGCCTGGTCCTGTACCGCGCCCTGCAGGGCGCCTTCGGCGCGCCACTGGTGCCGGTGGCGCAGGCCATCGTTCTCGCGACCTATCCGAAACGCCTACATGGCACGGTCATCGCGATCTTCGGCGTCGGCTCCGTGGTCGGGCCGATCGTGGGGCCCGTGGTCGGTGGCTACCTGAGCGAGGCCTACAACTGGCGCTGGGTGTTCTACATGATCGTGCCGTTCAGTCTGCTCGCGCTCGCCGGCACCTGGTTCTTCATCCATGATCGCGAAGGCCAGCGCGCCCGCGTGCGGCTTGACTGGACCGGATTTCTCACGCTCGCGGTCTCGGTTGCCTGCCTGCAACTCATGCTCGATCGCGGCGAGCGCGCCGACTGGTTCTCGTCCGGCGAGATCATCGCGTACGCGGCGCTGACCGGGCTGGCGCTCTACATCTTCATCGCGCATACCCTGACCGCCGAGCGTCCGTTCCTCAGCCCGCTGCTGCTACGCGACCGCAACTTCGTAATCGGCATCGTCCTGGTGACCGTGTTCGGGATGCTCAACTTCACCCCGATGACGCTGCTCCCGCCGATGCTCCAGGGGGTGAGCGGTTATCCCGACTCGGTGATCGGCTTCGTGCTCGGCGCGCGCGGCTCGGGAACCTTCGTCGCCTTCGCGCTGATGATCTGGGCGAGCCGCTTCGATCCGCGTTTCATGATCGGGTTCGGCTTTCTCCTGCAGGCGGTCGCCGGCTGGCAGCTCGCACAGCTCGACGTGAATCTGAGCACCGCGCACGTGTTCTGGCCGATGGCGCTGCAGGGATTCGGCGTCGGCGTGATGTGGGTCGCGATCACGGTGGTCACGTTCTCCACCCTGAAGCCGGAATTCGTCGGTGAGGGCTCGGCGATCTTTCACATGGTGCGCAACATCGGCTCGAGCGTGCACATCTCGCTCAGCATCACGCTTGCGCTGCGCATGTCGCGCGCGAATTACGCGGAAATGAGCACCCTCGTCAACCCGTATAACGAGGCGCTCCACCTGCCCTGGGTGATGGGCGGCTGGAACATCGACAGCACGCGCGGACTGGCCGCGCTCGGCAAGGAAATTGCGCGCCAATCGGCGATGATCGGCTACATCGACGCGTTTTACTTCTTCATCTTCACGTCGCTCGTCGTACTCCCGCTGCTGCTGCTTGTGCGCTGGAAGAAGTGATCCGAAGTCCGCCCGCGCGGCGCAGCAAGGCGATCACGATCGCCAGATTGAGCAAGTTCCAGCCGATGCCGTTGATGAATGCGGCGCGGTAGCTGCCGGTGAGATCGAAGATCGCGCCCGAGAGCCAGCCGCCGAGCGCCATACCGAACAGCGTCGCCATCAGCACCGTGCCGACGCGCCGGCCCGCCTCGAGGGGGGTGAAGTACTCGCGCACGATGATGGCGTAGGAGGGCACGATGCCGCCCTGGAACAGGCCGAACAGCGCCGAGATCACGTACAGCGTCGCGAGACCGTCGAACGGCAGGAACAGGGTCAGCGCGATCGCCTGCAGGCTCGAGCCGAGCAGGAGCGTGCGCAGACCGCCGATGCGGTCGGAGATCCAGCCTGAGGCGAGCCGGCTGACGATGCCGAAGCCCAGCATCAGCGAGAGCATCTCGGCGCCGCGCGCGGCGTGAAAGCCGAGATCACCGCAGTAGGCGACGATATGGACCTGGGGCATGGACATCGCCACGCAGCAGGCCACCCCCGCGACACAGAGCCAGAACTGCAGCAGGCCTGGCGGCATGCCCAGTGGCGCGGTCGACCCGGCGCGCGCGCGCGTTTCGGCCGCAGACGCCGCAAGGCTCGGCGGCCGGCGACGCAGCACGAGTGCAAGCGGCAGCATCGCGAGTAGGCTGAACACGCCGACGCCCTGAAAGGTCGCGCGCCAGCCGTAGACGTCGAAAAAATGCTGTAACACGGGCGGCCAGAGCGCCCCGGCGAGGTAGTTGCCGCTGATGCAGATCGCCACCGCCAGTCCACGTCGGCGCGAAAACCAGAACGAGATATCTGCCACCAGCGGCGCAAAGGTCGCCGAGCTGCCGAGAAAGCCGATGATCGCGCCCTGCGCCAGGGCGAAGACGAGAAGGCTCGGTGCCGCGCCTGCCGCGACGAAGCCGAGACCGAGGCTCGTTGCGCCAATGAGCACTGGAACGATCACGCCGAAGCGGTCCGAAAGGCGGCCCATGAGCACGCCACCCAGACCGAATCCGACCATGGTGAGCGTGTAGGGCAGCGAGGCCGCGGAACGCGCTACCGCAAACTCGGCCTGTACCAGCGGCAGGGCGACGACAACCGCATACATACCGGTGCCGCCGATCGTCATCAGCGCGAGCGAAGCGAACAGGCGGGTCCAGGCGTAGGTCGACTCAACCTGCCCGGCGCCGCGTCCGGGGTGTCCGCGCATCGAACTCAGTTCCCGCTGGACCCGCCGTCCGGCGCGCGTGATTCCTGAACAAAGCCGGCGGCCTGCGGCAGCCCTTCGTTGGTCCAGGCCTCGGCCAGGCGGTAGGTCACCGCGAGCACGACGGGACCGACGAACAGGCCGATCAGTCCCATCGCCAGCAGGCCGCCGATCACGCCGGCGAAGATCAGCAGCAGCGGCAGATCGGCGCCGCGCCGAATGAGGATCGGGCGCAGGAAGTTGTCCATCGAAACGGTCCCGATCGACCAGATGAGCAGGAACGTCGCCCAGCCGGAATCCCCGCGCCAGTACATCCAGGCTACAGCCGGAAACAGCACGAGCCCCGGGCCGAGCTGCGCGATGCAGAACATGAACATGAGCGCCGCGAGCACGCTGACATGCGGCACGCCGGCGACCAGCAGACCGAGGCCGCCGACGAGCGACTGGATCAGCGCGGTGACCACGATCCCCATCGCGACCGCACGGATCGCCTGCCCGGCGAGCACCACCGAGGCCTCACCGCTCGCGCCTGCCAGGCGCGAGACGAAGCGCTGGATTGCCTGGGCGGCGCTTTCGCCGTAGGCGTACAGCACGCCCGCGATCACGGCGGTGAGGATGAAGTGCAGCGCGACGAGTCCGAGCCCGCCCGCTTGGGATGCGATCCATTTCGCGGTCTGCCCGAGGTAGGGCGCGACGCGTTTCCACAGATCCGCAAGTCCCAGCTCGAGCACGCCGTTCCAGGCCTTGGTGAGCGGCTGGCCGATCAGCGGCAGCTGCTCGACGCTGGCCGGAAGATGCGGTAGTCCCTCATGGGCGATCCGTTTGCCGAACGCGACGGCGGCATCGGCATTGTCGACCAGCGCACTGATCGCGAGCGACAGGGGCACGAACAGCACGAGCAGGATCGCGATCGTCATCACGCCGATCGCCGGGCCGCGTCGACCCCAGAGCCGTGCCTCGAGTCCGAGAAACAGCGGCCAGGTGGCGACCACGATCATCGTTGCCCAGACGATCGCCGGAAGGAAGGGGCTAATGATCCAGAGCGAGGCGATGACGAGCGCCGCGATGACCAGAACCTGGAGAATCGTCCGAACGAGGTCGCCCTTCATTGACATGTTCATGGCGCAAAAGCCGCCATCATGCCACGCCCATACGCGGTGCGCCGCGCGTGGCGGGCCAGCGTCGGACCGGAACGAGAACTAGAACTGGAACTAGAACGCGTGGCGCACTGTCATGCCGACGATGCTCGGGTTCTCTCCGGGCGCCACCGCAGCGTCGGCATTGCCCACCCCGGTGGCCGAATACCACAGGTTGTAGAACGCCGCGTCTTCGTTTTTGATTCGGGCGTAGGTCAGGCCGACCGAGGTGCGGCGCGAGAAATCGTAGGCATACGCCACCGCCCACATCTTCGCGCCGTCGTTGCCCGGAGTCGCTTTGTCGTTCTGCGCCTGGCTGTACTCGAGCCAGAAGTTGTGCCGGCCCGTCTGGTAGGAGAGCGGGATTGACCAGGCATTGCGTTTGCTGGTCGTGACCCCCGTCACGTCGTTCTTGATCTTCGTCCAGTCGTACGCCGCGCCGATGCGGAAGCGCTTGATCTGATAGAAGCCCCAAACCCGGTTTGCCTTCTGATGCGCCGGGCTTGCGTCCTGTTTCGCGTCCCAGTAGCTGTAGATCACGCCCCAGTCAGGCGTCATGTAGCGCGGCGTGACATTAAAACCCCGTCCCTTGCGCAGCGTGCTGCCGATGTCAGCCTCCTGGGGTGGATTGAGGGGATTCGACGAGTACGCTCCAATCACATCGAAGTTGCCCCAACGCGGCGTCTGATAGTAGATCGTGTTGGGTGTTCGACTGCCGTTGGCGATCAATGTGCCGCCGCCTCCGGCCGCCGAGATGATCGACGTATTCCAGGCGCGCAACGAGCCTTTGCTGATGATCGTCGACGGCGTTTGGTTGTAGTACAGATCATTGCGCCCGAAGGTCAGCGTGCCGAAGCGCTTGCTTTTCAGTCCGACCCAGTTCTCGCCGTTCGCCCCGTCCTGGCCTTTCGGTATATTGATGCGCCACTCGACCTGGCCAATCGCCTGCAGGCCCGCGCCGAGGTCCTCGACCACGCGGAAGTAGATGCGCGAAAAATCGTCGACCACGCGATCCTCGCTGTTGTGGCCGGTGCCGCTGTAGTCGCCAAGCTTGACGTATTCGTAGCTCACCTTGAAAAAGCCGGAGATGGTCACACTCGACTCGGCCGTCGCATGGCCGGGCAGGGCGACCGCGAGGGCCGTCAGCGCGAAGAGTGCGGAACTTTTCATCGACGATTCTCCCCGGCGGGCCCCGCCCGCCTGTACTCCCGGCGGGTACCGCCCGCCTGTGCGTTCTTTACGCGTAACAATGCAACATTGATCTGTTCCAGATCAAGCGTTTTCAACGTCCCGGATCGGGGCCCGCACGCTGGACGATGCCCATGAGTTTGTAGGCGAGCAGGGCGGCGGCGAAATCGTAGGCGTGAAATCCCGGAATCGGGGCGAATTCCAGAATGTCGAAGCCGATGATCGGCCGCTGACGCGCGACCGACTCGAACAGGCCCAGGGTCTGGTACCAGCCCAGGCCGCCGGGAACGGGAGTCCCCGTGGCCGGCAGCACCGAAGGATCCATGCCGTCCACGTCGAGGGTGAAAAACACCTGCGGCGGGAAGTCGGCCGGCAGGGTGATCGATCGGATGCCCTGCGGCACGAGCTGATCGGCGTCGATCGCGTGGACCTTATAGCGCGCGCGCGCGGCGCGCTCCTCTTCGCAATAGGCGCGGTTGCCGAGCTGCACCAGCGGTACCCCGGCCTCGACCACGCGGCGCATCACGCTCGCATGGCTCAGCGGGTCGCCCTCGTAGGCCTCGCGCAGGTCTGCGTGCGCGTCGATTTGCACCACACCGAAATCGCGCAGGCCGGCGTCCAGATAGCCGCGTATGACCCCGCCGGTCACCGTGTGCTCGCCGCCGAGCACCACGGGCATCTTGCCCAGGGCGAGAATCTTCGCGACCGCGGCGGCGATCGCATCGATGACCTGGGCCGCGGGACCGCTGCAATCGATCGCCGGCCAGGTATAGATCCCCTCCGCCCCCGGGTCGCTCGCCCCGTCCCAGCGTTCGAGCTGGCTCGAGGCAGCGATGATCGCCGCGGGGCCCTTTGCCGTGCCGCCTCCGTAGGAGACGGTCTTTTCATACGGCACCGGCAGGACGTGGAAGCGCGCGTTCTCGGGCGCCAGCTCAGGAAGCTCGCTCTCCAGGAAACGGCCTGCGCCGGCCGCGGCCGCACTCACGACAGCCGCCCCTTGAAATCCTGGTAGCCGAAGCTGCGCACCACGCGCAAGGCATCGGTCCGCGAGTTCCAGATCGCGATCGAAGGCAGATTGATGCCGTTGAAGGTCGTCGTCTTCACCATCGTGTAGTACGCCATGTCCTCGAACACCAGCCGCTGCCCGATGCGCAGCGGCGCGTCGAACGCGTAGTCGCCGATCACGTCACCCGCCAGACAGGTCTGGCCACCGAGGCGGTAAGTATGCGGCCGGCTGTCCGGCTCTCCGGCGCCCAGGATGTTCGGGCGGTAAGGCATCTCGATCACGTCGGGCATATGGCAGGTCGCCGAGGTGTCGAGGATGGCGAGTGGCATACCGTTGAATGGCAGGTCGAGCACCTCTGCGACTAGCACGCCGGCATGATAGGCGACCGCTTCGCCCGGCTCGAGGTAGAGCGCAACACCGTGCCGCGCGCGAAAGTCCTTGAGCAGCGCGATCAGCGCGTCGACCTGATAGTCGAAGCGGGTGATGTGATGGCCGCCACCGAAATTGATCCATTCCATGCGCGGGATGAACTCGCCGAACTTCGCTTCGAACGCCGCCACCGTGCGCTCGAGTGGCGGAAAGTCCTGCTCGCACAGGGCGTGGAAATGCAGGCCGCTGATGCCCTCGAGTTGATCGGCACGGAATTCCGCGCGCGGAATGCCGAGGCGCGAGCAGGGCGCGCAGGGATCGTAAAGCGCCACCGCGCCCTCGCTGTTCTCGGGATTGACGCGCAGGCCGTAGCGCAGGCCGGGACGCTCACGCTGTGCGCTGAGGGCGAGTGTCTGAAAGCGCCGCCACTGGGCCTGCGAGTTGAACACCACGTGATCGGAGATCTTGAGCACCTCGCGCAGCTCGCGCTCGGTGAACGCAGCGCAGAAGGTGTGCACCTCGCCGCCGTATTCTTCACGTCCCAGGCGTGCTTCGTGCAGGCCACTGGCACAGGTACCGGACAGCTGGCGCGCGACCAGCGGGGCCAGGCTCCACATCGAGAACGCCTTCAGTGCGGCGAGGACCTTCGCGCCGCTCGCCTGCTGTACATGGGCGAGCAGCCGGCAGTTTTCCTCGATCGCGACTTCGTCGACGACGAAGCAGGGAGAGGGCACACGCTTCAGGTCGAGCTGCCGGAAGCGCTCGAGGCGCGCGCGTGCCTCAGTCCATGGGCGCATCGAGCGTCGTCAGCGTCCAGGGAAGGCCGTGGCGATTTAGATCTTCCATGAACGGATCCGGGTCGAGCTGTTCCATGTTGAACACGCCTTTGCCACGCCATTTCCCGGTCAGCATCAGCTTCGCGCCGATCATCGCCGGCACGCCGGTGGTGTAGGAGATGGCCTGCGACTGCACTTCGCGGTAGCAGGCCTCGTGATCGCAGATGTTGTAGACAAAGGCAACCTTCTCTTTGCCCGTGTGCCGGCCGTGCACCAGGCAGCCGATGCAGGTACGCCCCTTGGTGAGCGGACCGAGGCTCGCCGGATCGGGCAGCAGAGCTTTGAGGAACTTGATCGGCACGATCTCGCGACCTTCGTAGACGACCGGGTCGATGCGCGTCATGCCCACGTTCTCCAGAACGCGCAAATGCGTGAGGTAATTGTCGGAGAACGTCATCCAAAAGCGCGCGCGCTTGAGCTCCGGAAAGTGCTTGGCGAGGGACTCGAGCTCCTCGTGGTAAAGGAGGTAGATCTTCTTCGCGCCGATGCCTTCCGGGAAATCGAACATGCGGCTGACCGACAGGGGATCGGTGCTCTGCCAGGCGCCGCTCTCCCAGTACCTTCCGCGCGCGGTGACTTCGCGGATGTTGATCTCCGGGTTGAAGTTGGTGGCGAAGGCCTGGCCGTGCTCGCCCGCGTTGCAGTCGATGATGTCGAGCGTGTCGATCGTGTCGAATTCGTGCTTGTGCAGCCAGGCGGTAAACACATTGGTCACGCCGGGATCGAAGCCGCTGCCGAGCAGCGCCATCAGGCCCCGGTCGCGAAAGCGCTCGTGGTAGGCCCACTGCCACTTGTACTCGAACTTCGCCTCGTCGGGCGGCTCGTAGTTTGCGGTATCGACGTAGTCGACGCCGGCCGCGAGACAGGCGTCCATGATCGCCAGATCCTGGTACGGCAGCGCGACGTTGATCACCACGTCGGGCTTCTCCCGCTCGAGCAGCGCGGTGGTCTGCGCGACATCGTCGGCATCGACCTGCGCGGTCGCGATCGGGCGCTTGATCTGCGCTGCGATGCGCCGGCATTTCTCCTCGGTCCGGCTCGCGAGCACGATGCTTTCGAATACCTCGGGCACCTGCGCGCACTTGTGGGCTACGACCTGGCCCACGCCGCCGGCGCCGATGATCAGCACCTTGGCCATGGCTGCTGCCTTCCCAGATTCAATGCTCGTAGTAGGTATAGCCGCGCAGGCTGGCGGCAAAGGACTCCATCACCGTCTGGCGCTGGGCCAGCGTGATGCGCCCGTCGCGTACCGCCTGCTCCGCGATGCGCCGGAACTGCTCCGTCAGCTGCCCGGGCTGGTATTCGACGTAGGAAAGCACGTCGGCGATGCTGTCGCCGCCGATCTCGCGGATCACGTCGAAGGTGCCGTCATCGTTGATGCGCACGCTCGCCACGTTGGTGTCACCCATCAGGTTGTGCAGGTCGCCGAGCGTCTCTTGGTAGGCTCCGACCAGGAACACGCCGAAGTAGTAGGGTTCGCCATCGATGCAGGCGTGCACCGGAAGCGTCTTGCGGATGCCGCTCGCCTCGATGAAATTGTCGATCTTGCCGTCGGAATCGCATGTGATATCCGCGAGGATCGCGCGTCGGCCGGGCCGCTCGTCGTGGCGGTGCACCGGCATCACGGGAAACACCTGCTCGATCGCCCAGACATCGGGCAGCGACTGGAAGACCGAAAAATTGCCGTAGTAGATGTCGGCGAGGGATTCCTCGAGATCATCGAAACCGGCCGGGACGCGGCGCGCGTTCTGAATGACCGTGTTGATGCCGCGCAGGATGTGCAGGTAGATGTTCTCCGCGAGTGACAGCGATCGCAGGCGAATCTGCCCGCGCCGGAACAGGTCGCGGATCTCCTCGCGGTAGTACTGCGCGTCGTTGAAACACTCCTTGAACGTTTTCGGGCCGATGCTGTTGAGCACTTCGCGCAGGTTCTTTACCAACTCGTGCTCGTCCTCGGGGACCTCCGGCGGCAGCTCGCCGGGCTCGAAGCGCGTCACGTCGAGGATATTGAACAGCAGCACCGAAGAGTAGGCGACCGTCGCCCGCCCGGATTCGGTGACGATCACGGGATGCTCGATGCCCGCTGCGCCGAGCGTGCTCATGATCGTCTCCAGAATGTCGCTACAGTACTCGTCGAGCGAATAGTTCTTGCTGTACTGATAATTGGTCTGCGAGCCGTCGTAGTCGACCGCGAGCCCTCCGCCCAGGTCGAGGTAGCCCATCGCCGCGCCTTCGCGCTTGAGGTCGACGTAATAGCGACAGGCTTCCAGCACCGCCCCACGGATGTCGCGGATGTTGGGGATCTGAGAGCCGAGGTGGTAATGCAGCAGCTGCAGGCAGTCGAGCATCTCGTCCCGGCGCAGGGCATCGATCAGCTCGACGATCTGCGCCGTGGTCAGGCCGAAGATGCTGCGGTCACCGCTTGACTCGTTCCAATGACCTTCGACGCGCGCCGCGAGCTTCACCCGGGCGCCGAGCATCGGGCGCACGCCGAGCCGCCGGCTGCACTCCAGGATGATCGGCAGCTCGGCCGGCGTCTCGAGCACAAAAAAACACTTGTATCCGAGCTGCAGCGCCTGCAGGCCGAGGTCGATGAACTCCTCGTCCTTGTATCCGTTGCAGATGATGTAGCCAGAACCCGGTTCCAGATTCGCGAGCGCGATGAGAAGCTCGGCCTTGCTGCCGGCCTCGAGCCCGTGCCCGTAGCGCGCGCCGAAACGCGCGATTTCCTCGATCACCTGGCATTGCTGGTTGACCTTGATCGGGAAGACGCCGCGATACTCGGACTTGTAACCGAGCGCGTCGATCGCCCGTCGGAAGCTCTCGTTGAGCAGCGAGATCTGCGCATCGAGCAGGTTCTCGATGCGCAGCAGCACGGGCATCTGCAGGCCACGCTGCTGCAACCCGGCGATGAGGTCCATCATGCTGACCGAGACGCGCGCGCCGTTCGACTGCACGCAGACCGTGACTTCGCCGTTGTCGGCGATGTCGAAGTACCCTGCGCCCCAGTTGCGCACGCCGTAGAGCTCGGCCGACTCCGTCGGGGTCCACTCGGCCGGGCTCGGTACAGCTTTCAGCTTCTTCGCTGGCTTTTGCATTTAAGTGCCAAGCATTTGAAATTGCGTGAGTATGTCCCCTGCACCCGCGCATAGCAAGCCACACGACGATGACCGCGCTGTGACGGCGGGCGCCGGCGCGTGGCGAAGCTAGTCGGAGACGACGCGAAAACGCTCAAGGAACAGCTTCTCGGCGGCGGTAACGAGATTCGCCTTGGGGTGCGCCGCGCAATACTCGTCCATCCACTTCCAGACCGACTCATTGTCGATCTCGTTGCGCCCCTTGATGCCCCAGAAGTTCACGTCGGTGCCAATCGCGAGGCCGGAGAAGTAGCCCGCGAGCCAGGCTTTCTCATACTCGGCGGCGCCCTGTGCGCGCCCCTTGGTCCAGATCGCGCAGTTCGACGCGCCGCGTAGCGCGACGTCGGCCGCACGCGCCTGAGGCGCTGCGGTCATCGCGAGCGCGAGGAGGATCATGCAGCAGGCGGTCAAGGATCGGAGCATGGTTTCGGTCTTTGTCGGTTGGGACGGCTCAGCGAAATGGCACGCGCGCGCGGCGCGGGCCCGGCGCGAAATGGCGCACTATAACGCAGCAGGGCAGGGCCGCCCGCCAGCGCAGCCGGACCTGCGACAAGATCGGCACAAGAGAGGGGTGAGCGAGGATGACATTCAACGGACAGATGGGAGTGGTCACCGGGGCCGGATCGGGCATCGGCCGCGCAACGGCATGCATGCTCGGTGCGCGCGGTGCCGCGGTCGCGGCAATCGACATCGATGCATCGGCGGCGCAGGAGACCGCGCGCATGGTGAAGGAGGCCGGCGGACGCAGTGCCGGCTACGGTGCCGACGTGGCGAGTGCGAAGGCCCTGGACGCTGCCGTCGGCGCGGCGATCCGCGCGCTCGGCCCGCTCGCGCTGCTGTTCAACAACGCCGGCATCCTCGACGGATACTTCGACGTCGACGAGCTCGACGAGACGACGTGGCGCCGGGTCATCGACATCGACCTGACCGGCGTGTTCCTCGGCTGCAAGCGGGCACTTGCGGAGATGCTTCCAGCCGGACGCGGGCGGATCGTCAACATGGCCTCGGTCGCCGGGCTGGGCGGCACCGGCGGAGGCGCCGCGTATATCGCCGCAAAGCATGGCGTGGTCGGTCTGACGCGCCAGATGGCGGTCGCGTACGGCGCACGCGGATTGCGGGTGAATTGCATCTGCCCGGGCGCCATCCCCACCAGTCTGCGCGCGCATTCTCAGTCGATCCTCGGACCCGGCGTGCCCGACATGAGCGGTCGCGGCGTGGTGGTGAACCCCGACCAGGTCAGGGCGCTCGTCCCGGTGGGCGTGCGGGGAGAACCGGACGACATCGCCCGGGCGGTGTGCTGGCTGTTGTCCGACGAGGCGGCCTACGTCAACGGCCACGCGCTCGTCGTCGATGGCGGCTGGCGCGCCAAATAGTGGCGTGGGCTAGGCGCGCAGGAACTCGAGCAGCAGCCGGTTGACCTGCTCGGGCTGCTCCTGCTGGACCCAGTGCCCGGCGCCTTCGAGCAGGTGGCATCCACGGAACCGCGTGCAGACGCGTTGCTGCAGCCGCTCGAGGTCACCCGGCTTCTGGTAGATGCCCCAGTCGCTTTTGCCGGCGATGAAGCAGGCGGGCACGTCGATCGTGCGTCCCCCGAAGAGCTTGAACTCCGCGGTATAGCGGCTATCGGTAATGCACCGGTACCACTGCAGCCCGCCCAGGAATCCCGTGCGCCCGAATTCGCTGCTGTACACGCGCAGCGCCTCATCCGGCAGCCAGCGGCAGGCCGCAATTTCGGCGGCGGAAGGCATCTCCGGCGCCACGGTCTCGGCCATGGACTTGTCCAGATCCATGATGTAGTAGGTAGGCATCTTCGCCAGCTCGTCGGCGCTCCAGCTCTTGAGCGGAAACGGCTGATTCTTCTTCCAGTCGGCACTCTTGAAGTGAAAGTAGGCGCGCAGAAAGTCGTGCACGCCCTGCGGCGGCTGGTCCATGTCAGCGCTCGCCGCGCGCGTCGCGTAATACCACTGGTAATGTTTGCGCGGGCGGGGCAAGGCCGCGAGATCCGCGTGCACGTTGCGCGACGCGTGCACGGCAGGGGCGGCGCGTGGGGATAGAAGCGGCGGAGCGCCGCCGAACGGTGCGCTCATCATCACCGCCGAGCGAAATAGGTCGGGCCGGATCAACGCACAGGAGCCGGCTGCCAGCGAGCCGAAGTCGTGACCGATCACCGCCGCCACCTCGCGGTAATCGAGCGCGGTGATCAGGGCGAGCGCATCGCGCACGATATTGAACAAGTGAAAGGACCGCACGTCGCCGTCATAGTCCGGATTCCAGCCGGTCGTGCGGCCGTAGCCGCGCTGATCAGGAGCCACGACATGAAATCCGGCGGCGGCGAGCGGCGCCATCTGATGGCGCCAGCTGTAGGCCAGCTCGGGAAAGCCGTGCAGCAGAAGAAGGCATGGTCTGCCCGGCGTTTCGAACCCGGCCTCGAGCAGGTGCATGTTGAGGCCGTTGACATCGGGCACGAAGCGCGCCCGCACGCCCTCAGGCAGAACCGCGGAGTCGAGTGGACCGATCGTGCGCATCGTGCGTTCGCCCGGCCAAAGTACTCGCGCGCGGGGCGCAGGCTGGATACTATCCTGCCTGTCGCGTTCGTGGCAGACCCCGCGGCGCGCTTTTCAGCGAAATTGCCGTTATGTCTATTCACTCGTTGCAACGCTCACGACTCGCCGATCCGGTGCGCGAGGCGCGGGTCCATCTTGCCGCGGCGCACCGCCTGGCCGTGCTGCACGAACTGGAAGAGGGTATCGACAATCATTTCACGGTGAGCGTGCCCGGATCGGAGGATCGCTACCTCGTGCTCCCATTCGGCTTGCACTGGTCCGAGGCGCGCGCCAGCGCGCTGATCGTGTTCGACGAGGCTGGAAACACGCTGGAAGGTGAGGGGGTGGTCGAGCTCTCCGCGCAGTGCATCCACGGGCCGATCCACCGGATCACCGGAGCGCGCGTGGTGCTGCACACGCACCAGACCTGGGCGCTGGCGCTCAATATGCTGGAGGACAACCGTTTGATGCCCGCGAGCCAGAGCGCTGCGTTCTTTCACGGCCGGGTGGCCTACGACGATCGCTACGCCGGGACCGCTGACGAGCTCGCCGAGGGCGAGCGGCTCGCAAGTCTGATCGGCGACAAGCACACCGTGTTCATGAAAAACCACGGCGTGCTGGTCGTCGGGGAAACGGTGGCGCAGGCCTACCACCGCCTGTACATGCTCGAGCGCGTCTGTCGTGCGCAGGTCCTGGCAATGGCCGCCGGGCGACCGCTCGCCGTGCTCGCCGACGAGATCATCGCCCAGGTTCAGGCGCCGCCGGCGCAGGATCGGCATTCCCGACGCGAGCGCGAGCGCCTGTTCTTCGAGGCGATGATGCGTGTGCTCGACCGGGAGCTTCCGGGCTACGCGGACTAGCGCGACCGGCTGGGAGCACTACCCGCACGGCGCCGACATCGGCGTGCGCGGATATGGCAGGTGCAAGGAGGAAGCGTTCGTACAGGCGGCGCGTTCCCTGATTGCCGTCATCACCGATCCCGCGGGCGTCGGGACGCGCGAGCGTGTTGAATTCCGCTGCGAGGCGCCGGACGAGGAGCTCCTTTTCGCCGAGGAGGCACCCGAGGCCTACAAGGATGTCAGTGCCGTGGTCGATGCCGCCGACGCGGCGGGCCTTGCGCGCAAGGTGGCCCGGCTCGAGCCGCTGGTCTGCATCAAGGGTTAGGCACAGAACTCAGTGCAGCGTCGTGCCGCCCGCCGGCGGGATGGCCTTCTCGCCGACCAGTCCCGCCAGCACCCATTCCCCGGATGCGGTGTCCTGACGCAGGAGGAACTTGCGCTGGTCCTCGACCGATACCTTGAAGTAGCGATGCTGCGGTTCGAGCCAGCGGTCGAGAATCTCAACCACCTCGAAGCGACGCTCGCCAAGCGTGAAGGCGCGCGGCTCCTGCTCTCCGCGGAATCCTGCATAACACTCGACGCGTATCTTCATCGCTGTCAGCGCGCTGGCGGTTCAAGCGCCTGCGGATTCACGACGTTGATCGGCTTGCCGGCAGCATAGGCCAGAATCTGATCGAAGATGTCCGTGAACTGCAGTTCGTACTCGTCGCGCGTCACGTAACCGATGTGCGGCGTGCAGACGACATTGTCGAGCGCAAACAGCGCGTAATCGCGGTCGCGCACAGGCTCTTCTTCGTACACGTCGACCGCGGCCATGCCGGGGCGTCCCGCCTGAAGCGCAGCGAGCAGGGCGCCCGGCGCGATGAGCGGAGCGCGGCTGGTATTGACCAGCAGCGCGCTCGGTTTCATCCGCGCGAGATCGGCCGCCGTGACAATGCCGCGCGTGGCATCCACCAGCCGCATGTGCAGGGAGAGCACATCGCAGGCTCCAAAGAATTCCGCCTTGCTCGGCGCGGTGGCATAGCCGTCCGCGCGCGCACGCTCGAGCGACGGCTCGCGGGCCCAGACTAGGACTTTCGTGCCGAAGGCGCGGCCGTAACCCGCGACGGCTGCGCCGATGCGTCCATAGCCGAAAATACCAAGCGTCTTGCCGCGCAGCGACTGGCCGACGCCGATCTGCCAGTGCCCCGCCTTGAGCGCGGCCATTTGCTGCGGAATCTGGCGCATTGCCGCGAGCACCAGGCCCCAGGTCAGCTCGGCCGCGGCGTAGGACGGCGTGCCGGGATGCTGGCTGGACGACACCACGATGCCGCGTGCGGTGCAGGCGTCGATGTCGATGTGCGGGTAGACGCTGCGCTGGCTGATGAGCTTGAGCTTGTCGAGCCGCGCGATCAGCGGCGCGCGGATCTTGGTGCGCTCCCGGATCAAAACGAGCGCTTCGGTGTCGCGCAGGCGCTCGGCAAGCACGTCCAGGTCCTGGACGTGGTCGTTCCAGACCGTGACCTCGTGTTCGGCGAGCTTCCTGAAGCACTCGAGCGTGCGCAGCGTATCGAAATAGTCGTCGAGGATCGTGACCTTCATGGCGTTCGGACACGCGTCTGCGAATCGAGCTGACGCAGTCTACGCCCAGTCAGGCACACTTGCGGAAAAATCCAAGGGCGCGCCGTTGGGAGACATCGCATGCACCGCTATCAGAACATCCACGTGACGGTCGAGGGCCAGGTTGCGGTGATCGAGCTGCACCGGCCCGAACGCATCAACGCCCTCAACAAGGCGATGCTGCTCGAGATCAACGCCGCGCTCGATGCCCTCGAGCGCGATGCCGAAGTACGGGTCATCGTGGTCCATGGCGCGGGACGTGGCTTCTCCTCCGGCTTCGACCTCAAGGAGCAGATGCTGCGTCGCCCCGAGGGCGCTGCGCTCTGGCGCGAAATCCTCGATCTCGATTTTTCGACGACGTTGCGCTTCTGGGACTGTCCAAAGCCAACGGTGGCGGCTATTCATGGCCCCTGCATGGCAGGTGCGTTCGAGATGGCGCTCGCCTGCGATCTGTCGGTCTGCGCGACCGACGCCGTGTTCGGCGAACCGGAACTGAAATTCGGGGCGGGGATCGTCACCTTGCTTCTGCCCTGGGCTGTGGGACCGAAGGCGGCGAAGGACATCATCCTTACAGGCGACGACAGCATCGACGCGCAGCGCGCACTCGCGCTCGGCATCGTCAGCCGGGTGGTACCCGAGGGCGAGCATCTGTCGAGCGCGCTGCGCATCGCGCGCCAGATGGCGGTGATCGATCCCGACCTGGTGCGGGACACGAAGAAGGCGCTCAACCGCAGCTACGAAATCCAGGGGTTGCGCGCGGCGCTCGAGGCAGCGCTCGACATCGATCACGCGATCGAATCGCACGGCTCGCCCGACAAGCGCATGTTCATGGATATCGCGCGCACGCAGGGCCTCAAAGCCGCGCTTGCCTGGCGCGAAGCGCGCTTCGCGGGATCCTGACCGCCCCCCCGTCGCCCGAAATTGTCACGTCGTCGAGAGGACAGCAATGATCAAGACCCGCTTTACCCAAACCTTCGGCATCGAGCATCCGATCGTGCAGGGCGGCATGCAATGGGTCGGACGCGCCGAGCTGGTCGCGGCGGTGGCCAACGCCGGTGCCCTGGGATTTCTGACCGCGCTCACGCAACCGACGCCAGAGGCGCTGAGCAAGGAAATCGCGCGCTGCCGTGAAATGACCGACAAGCCCTTCGGTGTCAATCTGACGATTCTGCCGAGCATCAACCCGCCCCCCTACGCCGAATATCGGCGCGCGATCATCGAGTCGGGGATCCAGATCGTGGAGACCGCGGGCTACCGGCCGCAGGAGCACCTGGACGACTTCAAGGCGCACGGCATCAAGGTGATCCACAAGTGCACTGCGGTGCGCCACGCGGTTTCGGCGCAGAAGATGGGGGTCGACGCGATCTCGATCGACGGCTTCGAGTGCGCCGGTCATCCGGGCGAGGATGACATTCCCGGCCTGATTCTGATTCCCGCGGCTGCCGACAGGATCCGCATCCCAATGATCGCCTCGGGCGGCTTCGGTGACGGACGCGGCTTGGTCGCCGCGCTTGCGCTCGGCGCCGACGGCATCAACATGGGCACGCGGTTCTGCGCGACCCAGGAAGCGCCGATCCACGATGCGTTCAAGCAGGCGATGGTGGCGAACGACGAGCGCGCCACCGACTTGATCTTCCGCAGCATGCGCAATACGGCGCGCGTCGCGAAGAACGCGGTCAGTCAGAAGGTGATCGAGATGGAGCGCGCAGGGGCGTCATTCGACGAGGTGCGCGACCTGGTCAAGGGCACGCGCGGACGCGAAGGACTCGAGAAGGGCGACACCGATTTCGGCATCTGGTCCGCCGGCATGGTGCAGGGGCTGATCCATGACGTGCCTAGCGTCAAGGCGCTGATCGAGCGCATCATGGGCGAGGCCGAAGCGATCATCGATGACCGCCTCGCAGGGATGCGTGCACCTTAGGGAATAGCAGAGCTCGGGGGCTCCGCCCCCATTGTGATCCCTCGGCGTCGGACGAAACGCCGATCAAGTCACGGACTTGATCGGCGTTTCCCTAGTCATGCATCAGCACCTGGCGCACGGCGTCGGAAAGAAGCGATTTGGAATAGGGCTTCGGAACGTAGCCGTCGGCGCCGAGCGCGAGTCCCTTGCGGACGTCATCGGGCTCGCTCTTCGCGGTCAACATGATGACCGGAAGCAGGGCAAGGCTTTGGTGCCTGCGCATGTAAGCCAGGATGTCGAACCCGTCGCCATCGGGCAGCTCGACGTCGAGGAGCACGATGTCCGGCACTCCGTTCGTGCGCAGATTGTCGATGAATCCGCGATGCGTGCCGGCGACCCGGATCTTGTAGCCCACCAACCCGAGGCGTCGCTCGGCGAGCGCCGCCTGGTCGGGATCGTCTTCGACGATCAGGACGGTGATCTCGCTCGGCAGCTTCTTCAACGGCGGCCGGTGCTTGAGGCGTTCCTCGGCGAGATAGGCGCCGCGCGATTTCAACGCGACACCGGCCTCGAGGGCCGCGGCGTTGACACGCATCACCTCGGTGTCGGTCAGACCGGCTTCCAGCGGCTTGACGGCCGGGAATTCACCAGTGAAGTCCAGGTCGTGCGTCTCGTCGGCGGTCTTGGTGCCGATCAGCCCCATTTTCTCGAGCTGGTCGAGCCAGCGCATGAGCTGCTCATTCGAGTAATGGCGCAGCCAGCCGCAAATGACGTCGACATGGGTGTCGCCATCGATCAGCTGAAGGATTCGACGGTGGTGCTTCTCGAGCGCGGGTCCCGCGCTCTTCACGGCGCTACCGCCGGCCTCGGTCAAGAAATAGATCTTGCCGGCCGGCGGCATGGCGGAGGCTGCCTGCATCGTGTTCAACCTTGCTCGGTCGGTTTTAGAATGACTTTCGTCGTCACTTGGGTCGAGCGCATTAGAACAGTGATCGCAGCGCCTGTCCTTATCGCAGCATCCTGATATTGAACACGATATGCAAGCCCCGGCAGCGTCCGGCGCGGGTGCCAATGGGACCACCCCGCGTCGCGGATGCGCGACAGTTTGCCTCCCCAATCATCGGCTTATCCCCGACCGGCAGTTGACGCGGCCGCTCACGTTGTCGAACGATGCTGACATGATTGGCCAGACACTTTACTCCGCAGGGCGCATGGTGCTGACCGGCGCGCTGCTCGCGGGCGCGCTGCTCGGCATTGCCCCCGCCGCGAACGCCGACGTGCTCATCGGGCGCGTGATCCGCGTGATCGACGGCGACACGATCCTGCTCGACAATCCGAACGGTCCGCGGCAAAGCGTGCGCATTGCGGGAATCGACGCGCCCGAACCGGCCCAGCCCTATGGTCGCGAGTCGCGCGAGTATCTCGCGCGCCTGGTGTCGGTCGGAGAGGTGCGCGCCGAATGCCCGCAACTCGACCACCGCAAGAGCGTGGTGTGCAAGGTCTTGGCGCATCCGACGGACTGCGCGACCTGTGGCCGCACGATCGACGTCGGGCTGGCGCAGATCTCGGCCGGGATGGCGTGGTGGTATCGGCGCTACGAGCTGGAACAGTCGCCGAAGGAACGCAACCTCTATGAGGCCGCGGAGAAGACCGCGCGCGACAACGGCCGCGGGCTGTGGGCCGATCCGAAACCGGTGGCGCCGTGGGAGTGGCGCCGCGAGCGCTGAGCCGGGCGCCGTCGCAAACGAAAACGCCCGCGCGATGCGGGCGTTTTGCATGGAAGACCTGGCTCCCCGAGCTGGGCTCGAACCAGCGACCTGCGGATTAACAGTCCGTCGCTCTACCGACTGAGCTATCGGGGAATCGCGAAACCGGCGATTCTATACGAGCCGGAAGCACGTCTCAACGTTTACAAGCTTTAACGCCCGGCGGCGGATATATGCCCTCTCACGCGGTCGTTTGCCGCTGAGTTAACGCGCGTCGCGCGCTAGGCTGGATGGATCGCAAACCTGTCGGATGCCACCGTCCATGCGCGTGCTTCGCTGGGGGCTTGCCGGCGCCCTGATTCTCGTCGTCGCGGTCATCGCCGCGCCGTTTCTCGTGCCGCTCAAGGAGCTGATGCCGCAGCTCGGCGAACTCGCGTCGATGCGGCTCGGGCATCGCGTCCGGCTCGAGGATCTGCGCCTGAGCCTATGGCCAACGCCGGGTGCGGTCGCGCGCGGCGTGCGCATCGGCAAGGCGAACGAAATCCTGATCGACGAGGTGCGTCTGTCGGTGGCGCCGCTCAGCCTGCTCGACGACGTCCCGGTCATCGACGAGATTCGCGCACGCACGGTCTCGGTCGACGAAGCCGGCCTGGCGATCATTCGCGGTCTGTCGCGACGCGCGGCGCAGGCGCCTGCCACGAAATCGGCGGGATGGCGGGTCGAGCGGATCGTGATCGAGGACATCGCGCTGCTGCATTCGACGTTGCGCCTGACGCCTTTCGACCTGGCGCTCGAGCTCGGCAAAAGCAATGCGCTCACCCAGGCTACGCTCGCAATGCGCGACGGCTCATTTCGCCTCGTGATGCGCCCGCGCGACGCGGGCGACATCGCGCTCGAGGTCGAGGCCAGAAACTGGCGCGTCCCGGTGGATTCGGTCGCGCTCACCTTCGAATCGCTCGGCGCGCGCGGAACGCTGCACGGAAGCACGCTCGCCCTGAAGCCGGCGCGCGCCAGGCTCTACGGTGGGAGCGTTGCCGGTGACGTGACGCTGCGCTGGGGTACGCGCTGGGATCTGCGCGCGGCGCTCGATTTCCACAACGTCGACGTCGCCAGCCTGCAGCGCGCGTTCAAACGTTCGGCCAAGCTGACCGGCCGGTTGACTGCGCGCGCGCTCATGCACAGCCGCGCGAAACGCGCGGGCGCTCTCGCCAATGGACTCGCACTCGACGCGCCGTTTCGCATCGAGCAAGGTGCCTTTGGCGGGGTCGACCTGTCCAAGGCCGCGGCGATATCGAGCGATGAGATCGCCGGTGGCGAGACACGGTTCGACGAATTCACCGGAAAGCTGAGCGTGCGCGGGCGCGCGCGGCGGGTGGAGGAGTTCTGCGCACGCTCGAGCGCGCTGGTCGCGGGTGGCAACGTTCAGGTTGACGCGCACGAACGCCTGTCGGGCAGGCTCGACGTCTCTGTGGCCAACACCGCCGGCCTGGTGCGCGTGCCGGTACGCCTGTCGGGCACCTCGTCCGAACCGGTCGCCACGCCCTCGCGGCTGATGTCGGTCGGCGCCGTCATCGGCACGCTGTTGTTGCCCGGCGTGGGTACCGCGCTCGGCGCCTCCGCCGCCAACCTCATCGAGGGCACGGCGGGCTGCACCTGAGCCCGCGCGGGGCTCCGACTAGCGGATGACTTTCGCGATCGCGTTGGCGACGTAGCCGACGTTGCCGGTGTTGAGCGCTGCGACGCAGATTCGCCCAGTGTCTATCGCGTAAATCGAAAACTCCTCGCGCAGCCGATCGACCTGTGCCTTGGTCAGGCCGGAGTACGAAAACATGCCGCGCTGCGCGAGCACGAAGCCGAAGTCCGCGCCTGGTGCGCGCGCCTGGATGCCATCGACCAGCGTCTTGCGCATTGCCTTGATGCGCTCACGCATGCCGCCGAGCTCCTTTTCCCAAAGCTCGCGCAGTTCGGTCGTGGTGAGCACCGTCGCGACGACCTGGCCGCCGTGCGTCGGCGGGTTGGAATAGTTTGCGCGTACGATGCGCTTGACCTGACTCAGCACGCGCGCCGCCTCGTCTGCACTGGCGGTCTGGATGCTGAGCGCCCCGACCCGCTCGCCATAGAGCGAGAACGATTTGGAAAACGAGCTCGCGACGAGGACGAAGGGCATCGCCTGCGCGAAGCGCTGCACGGCCACCCCGTCGGCATCGATACCGTCGCCGAAGCCTTGGTAGGCGAGGTCAAGGAACGGGACCAGCTCGCGCGCCTTGACAATGTCGATCACGCGTCCCCACTGCTCGGGGTTGAGATCGACGCCGGTCGGGTTGTGGCAGCAGGCATGCAGCACGACGATCGCGCCCGCGGGAAGCTTTTCGAGCGTCGCGGCCATCGCGGGGAAATCCAGGCCGCGCGACTTGGCGTCGTAGTACGGATAGGCCTCGACGGTAAACCCGGCTGCCTCGAACAGCGCGCGATGGTTTTCCCAGCTCGGATTACTGATCCACACAGTGGCCTTGGCGTCGAAGCGGCGCAGGAAGTCGGCGCCCACGCGCAATCCTCCGGTGCCGCCGAGCGCCTGCACGGTGACGATGCGCTGCTCGCGCACGCCTGCGGAATCCGCGCCGAACACGAGTGCCTGGACCGCGCGGTCGTAGACCGCGAGGCCGTCGATCGGCAGGTAACCGCGGTGCGGCGCGGTCTCCATGCGCAGCTTCTCGGCGCGCTTGACGCATTCGAGCAGCGGCACCTTGCCGCTGTCGTCGGTATAGACGCCGACGCCAAGGTTGACCTTGTTCGGGTTGGCATCGGCGTTGAATGCCTCGGTGACGCCCAGGATGGGGTCACGCGGCGCCATCTGGACGCCGGACAGAATCGAGCTGGACATGGGATCGGGAAGTGCGCGAACGCGATATTTTACCCGCGGGGTCTCTGTGGGAAAATCCCGCAACACCGCGCAGCGTCGACCGACAGGCAGACGCAGCTGGGCGGAACATTCAACCGAGATTCTGGAATCGAGGAGGAGGGCAGCATGCAAGTATCTAGCCGAATCCGGCGCAGCGTGATCTGCGCGGCCATCGTAGCCGCAGGCGCCGTCAGCGGCGGCGCCTGGGCACAGGAGAAGATCACCGTCGGTGCGCTGCGTTTCACCTCGCATGCGCCGACGTTCATCGCCTATGAGCGCGGCTACTTCAAGCAGGAGGGGCTCGACGTCGAGCTCAAGTTCTTCCAGGCGGCGCAGCCTGTGGCCGTGGCGATCGCCTCGGGCGACATCGACTTCGGCATCACGGCGCTGACCGGCGGGTATTTCAATCTCGCCGACAAAGGCGCGCTGAAAATCGTCGGTGGCCTTTTCGCCGAAAAGAAGGGCTATAAGGGCATGGCGATCATGGCCTCGAACAAGGCCTATGCCGCGGGCATGACGTCACCGGCGAAGATCAAGGGACATTCGGTGGCGATCACCCAGGTCGGCTCCTCGTTCCACTTCATGACCGGGATGATCGCGGCCAAGTACGGGTTCGCCATGAGCGACGTTAGCCTCAAGCCGCTGCAGAAGGTGGGCTCGATGATCGGCGCGGTGAAGTCGGGACAGGTCGACGCGATGATGATGGTGCCCCATGTCGCCATTCCATTGGACAAGGCGAAGGCGGCGAAGATCATCGGCTGGATGAGCGACCTGGGTCCCTACCAAGTCACCACGATCTTCACCTCGACGCGGAACACGGCCGAACGCCAGGTCCAGGTCAAGCGCTTCATGCGCGCGTACAAGAAAGGCATCGCCGATTACCGTGCCGTGATGCTCAACCAGAAGAAGGATCCCGCCGCGACCGAAGCGATGGTCAAACTGATCCACAAGTACGTCTACGCCGACCGGCCTTACGAAAAGGCGGCACCGGGCATCAAGGCCGGCGCGGTTTACATCAACGAGGGCGCGGCGCTCGACGTGGGCAATGTCAAGAAGCAGCTCGACTGGTTCAAGGCCCAGGGACTCGTCAAGACGAAGATGACCTACAAGGATCTCATCGCGACGGGCTACGCCGACATGTTCGACGTGCCGAAATGAGTGCCTAGGCGCGCGGCGCGTTCTGCGCGCCGCGCGCCCCAGCGCGGTCGTCGCCCTTAGATGGATCTGCACCTTAGCCATGTGTCGCACCGTTACGGCGGGGTGGAGGTCCTCGACGACGTCGATTTCACCGTCGCGCAAGGCCACATCGTCTGCATCATCGGACCCTCGGGCTGTGGCAAGTCGACGCTGCTGCGGCTGATCGGCGGGCTCGAAAAGCCGAGTGCCGGGGCGGTGCTGCAACTCGGCGAACCGCCCGCGGACTCGCGCAATCCGCTGACCTACATCTTCCAGGACTTCGCGCTGCTGCCGTGGCGTACGGTGCGCGGCAATGTCAGCCTGGTGTTGGAAGACCACGTGCTCGACCAGGGTGCGCGCGCGGCCATCATTGACGACGTCCTGCGCCGGACCAAGCTGAGCGAATTCGGCGACGCTTTCCCGCGCCAGCTCTCCGGAGGCATGAAGCAGCGCGTCGCGATCGCGCGTGCGCTGAGTGTGAACCCGGCCTGTCTGCTGATGGACGAACCGCTCTCCGCACTCGACAGTCAAACGCGCGAGTTGCTGATGGACGATCTGATCGAGCTCTGGTCGCGCGAGCCCTTCACGGCCTGCTACGTCACCCACAACCTCGGTGAGGCAGTTCGCCTCGGACACAAAGTCATCGTGCTTTCGCGCAGGCCAGGGCGCATTCGCGAGGTCGTGGACATCGATCTGCCCCTGGCCGGTCGCAGCGCCGAGCGCGCCTCGCTCGAGGCGCTCCAGGAGCGGCTCTGGCGGCTGATGCGCGAAGAGGCGCTGGCCGCCGATCAAGAGCTGGCCGATGCCTGAGGGCCCGGTGCCGCAGGCGCGATCGGTCGCGTTTCGCGGCGGCGGCTTTGCGCCGCGTCCGGTCGGCATTGTCGGTCCGATCGTCTTTGTCACGCTGCTCCTGCTTTGGGAGCTGGGCTCGCGCACGGGCTGGATCAGCGCGCTGATCCTGCCGGCGCCGTCGGCTGCACTCGGCGCGCTCGAGGACCTTTATCGTAGCGGCTTGCTGTTCAAGCACCTCGGCGCCTCGCTCGAGCGCCTCGTGCTCGGATGGTGCCTGGGTACGCTGGCGGGCATCGGGGTCGGCATCTCGGCGGGGCTCTTTTCTCTCGCGCGCGCCGGAGTCGTGCCGCTGGTGTCGGCGATCTTTCCGATTCCGAAGATCGCGTTGCTGCCGCTGTTCATCATCTGGTTCGGTATCGGCGAAGCCTCGAAGGTCGCCACGATCTTCTTCGGCGTGTTCTTTCCCACGGTGATCGCGGTCACCGGTGGCATCGACAACGTCGATCGCGGCCTGGTGCGCATGGGGCAGTCGTTCGGCCTGCGCTGGTCGTCTGTGGTGCGTAAAATCATCTTGCCGGGCGCGTTGCCGGCGATATTGTCCGGCTTCCGTATCACCGCATCGATCGCGATCATCCTGCTGGTCGCCGCCGAGATGATCGGCGCCGAGTTCGGCGTCGGCGCCTACATTCTGATGGCCGGAAATCTGATGGCGACCGACCAGCTGATCGCGGGCGTGGCGATCCTGTCCGCGCTGGGGCTCGGGGTCGGATGGCTGATCGGTCGCGCGGAGCGCTTTCTGCTGCGCTGGCGCGGGTGAACGCGCAGCCGCGTGGCGTCGCTGCACGGCGCTGTGGGAAAATCGCCGTTTTGCCATGTCGAACGACGCTCCCGCTAAAACCCGGCACCGTGCAAGACCGGAAGTCGTAACGCTCGCCTTTCCGGAGAGCCCGTTCCGCCTGCACGAACCCTACGCGCCCGCGGGCGACCAGCCGGAGGCGATCGAACGCCTGATCGAAGGCGTCAAAGACGGCCTCGCGTTCCAGACCCTGCTCGGCGTCACCGGGTCGGGAAAAACCTACACGATGGCGAACGTCATCGCCCGCCTTGGGCGACCGGCGATGGTGCTGGCGCCGAACAAGACGCTTGCGGCCCAGCTGTACGCCGAGTTCCGCGAGTTCTTTCCGGAGAACGCGGTCGAGTACTTCGTCTCGTATTACGACTACTACCAGCCCGAGGCCTACGTCCCGGCGCGCGATCTGTACATCGAGAAAGATTCCTCGATCAACGAGCACATCGAGCAGATGCGTCTCTCCGCCACCAAGTCGCTGATGGAGCGGCGCGACGTGGTGATCGTGGCGACCGTGTCGGCGATCTACGGGATTGGCGATCCGTCCGAATACCACGGCATGATCCTGCATCTGCGCGAGGGCGAGCGCGTGGCGCAGCGCGACATCCTGGCGCGCCTCGTCGCGATGCAATACGAGCGCAACGACCTCGACTTCCGGCGCGGGACCTTCCGCGTGCGCGGTGACGTGATCGACGTGTTTCCGGCGGAACATGCGGAGCACGCGGTGCGAATCTCGCTGTTCGACGATGAGCTCGAGCAGCTGCAGATCTTCGATCCTCTGACCGGCCGTGTCCTGCACCCGATCGGACGCTTCACGGTCTACCCGTCGAGCCACTACGTGACACCGCGCGAGACGACGCTGCGCGCGATCGAGGCGATCAAGGTCGAGCTCGCGGAACGCATCGAGTTCTTCCAGCGCGCCGGACGACTGGTCGAGGCGCAGCGCATCGAACAGCGCACGCGCTTCGATCTCGAAATGCTCGCCGAGCTCGGCTTCTGCAAGGGCATCGAGAACTACTCGCGCCACCTTTCCGGACGCCAGCCGGGCGAGCCGCCGCCCACGCTGATCGACTATCTGCCGCACGACGCACTGATGATCATCGACGAAAGCCATGTGACGATCGGTCAGCTCGGCGGCATGTACCGGGGCGACCGCTCGCGCAAGGAGAATCTCGTCGAGTACGGCTTCCGGCTGCCCTCGGCGCTCGACAACCGGCCGCTGCGCTTCGACGAGTTCGAGCGCGTAGTCCGACAGACGATCTTCGTGTCTGCGACGCCGGCGAACTACGAAGCCGAGCGCTCGGCTCAGGTGGTCGAGCAGGTGGTGCGTCCGACGGGCCTCGTCGACCCTCAGGTCGACGTGCGACCCGCGACCAATCAGGTCGACGACCTGATGTCCGAAATCTCACTGCGCGTGGCGCGCAACGAGCGCGTCCTCGTCACGACGCTGACCAAGCGCATGGCCGAGGAACTCACCGAGTACCTTGCCGAGCACGGCATCAAGGTGCGCTACCTGCATTCCGAGGTCGACACCGTCGAGCGCGTCGAGATCATCCGCGACCTGCGGCTCGGCGAATTCGACGTGCTGGTCGGCATCAACCTGCTGCGCGAGGGGCTCGACCTGCCCGAGGTTTCCCTGGTCGCCATACTCGACGCCGACAAGGAAGGCTTTCTGCGCTCGGAGCGTTCGCTGATCCAGACGATTGGTCGCGCGGCGCGCCATCTCAACGGCAGCGCGATTCTGTACGCGGACGTGATGACCGACTCGATGCAGCGGGCCATTGGGGAGACCGAGCGTCGCCGCCTGAAGCAGCTGAGCTTCAACGAGACACATGGCATCACCCCCAAGGGCGTGTCCAAGCGGATCAAGGATCTGATCGACGGGGTGTACGACGGCGAGCAGCTGAGCGCCAATCTGCGCGCCGCAGAGGAGGGCGCGCGCTATGCGGCGATGGGCGAAAAACAGCTTGCGCGCGAAATCCGCACGCTGGAAAAGAGCATGCTCGAGCACGCCCGGAACCTCGAGTTCGAGCAGGCCGCGACCCTGCGCGACAAGCTCGCCGAGTTGAAAAAGCGCGCCTTCGGCGTGTCGCTCGCCTCGGAGTAGGCGCGGTGGCCGGCAGCGTCAGTCCGTCGACCGGCGTTCTTTTCGTCTGCACCGGCAACATCTGCCGCTCGCCGACGGCGCACGGCGTGTTTCTGCAGATGGTGAGCAAAGCCGGGCTCGCCGAACGGATACGCGTCGATTCCGCCGGCACGCACGACTACCACGTGGGCGAAGCGCCGGATGCGCGGGCCCAGATGCACGCACGGCGGCGCGGCTACGACCTGAGCATGCTGCGCGCGCGCCAGGTGTCGCGCGAGGACTTCGAGCGCTTTGCGCGGATACTGGCGATGGACCGCGGCCACCTCGCGATCCTGCGCCGCCTGGCGCCGACCGGGTTCAAAGGTCTCGGCCTGTTCATGGATTACGCCGAAGCGTCGCCGGGCCAGGATGTGCCCGACCCGTATTACGGCGGCGCCGACGGCTTCGAGCGGGTGCTCGACATGATCGAGCGTGCCGCCGCAGGCCTGCTCGACAGCCTGCGCCGGGGAGAGCGGGGCGACTGACGTCGCCCGCGCCGGCACGGCGCGCCGCGAAATCGCGGCGCTATTTGTGCGTCTCGACCTGGACCAGCGCTTCCTCGACCGGCTTTTGACGCTCGGGGCGCGGGCGACCAAGTTTGACCGGCTCGGGCTCGGGCCGCGTGGATGCTGCTTTCGAGGGATCGGTTTCGACCAGTTCGAGACCGGCCTCGCTGAGCGATGCACGCGTATCGACCGCCACCGTAGACGGCGCCTCTGCCGAATGCGCCGCGGGTGCCGGCGCCGAAGGCGCGAACGCTGCCGGCTCGGGATGCATGACCGGCTCGGGCGAAGGTATGGGTTCCGCTGCCTCGGGAATCGTCGTCGCCTCGGCAAACAGCTGCGCAACCGGTTGTGGTTCGACTTCGGTTGAAGGCACCGCCGCCTCGGCCGCAGCCGTCTCTGGCACCTGTATCTGCTCGGACGGTGGCACGCCGAAGGCATGGGTTTCCACCGGCGTGGGCGCCGTGTCGAGCTGACCCGCGGGGGCGCTCTCGGCGACGGTTTCCAAGCTGGGTTCCACGCCGGCCGTGCTCGCGCCTTCGCCTGCCTGCACAGCACCCGGAGCCGCCGGGGCCTCCGCACGGCGTCGGTCGCGCTGGCGATCGCGTCGGCTGCGTCGGCGGCGTGGCTCCTCGCCCTCGCGCGTCGGCGCTGCGTTCATTGGCGATTCGCCTGCCGCCTCGGCTGGCTGCGCCACCGGCGCCTGCGTTTCGCGCCCTCGCTCGGGACCACGCGCACCGCGATCACCACGTTCTGCGCGCTCGCGACGCGACTGACCGTTTCCGCGCGGCGCCTGCTCCGCGCGCCCTCTGCGGCTCTCGCCGCGCTCGCCCCGCTCGCCGCGTCCGCGCCGACCTTCCGCGCGCTCACCACGCTCCCCGCGATCGCGCCGCTCGAGCGCCGCGCGCGGCTCGCCGCGACGTTCGCGCCGCTCGGCGTCGCGCCGGCGCGCCTGTTCGGGCGCGCGCGCGGAACGCGCTTGGCCGCGGCCTTCGGCCGCCGGCGCCGCCGGCTCTGCCTGCTCAAGATGGAACCAGCTCAAGATCCGCCCGATGATTCCAGGGCGCGCCGCGGCGGGAACTACCGGACGCTCGGCACGCGGAACCGGCTGGCCGCGTGGCGTCCCGCGTTCGGTCGCGGGCTCCGGCACGGTCGGCGCCGGTTGCGCCGGCGTGATGCCGGTCACCGCGGCCTGTTGTCGTTCGCGCTTCGCCTCGCTCGCTGCGGCCTCGGTGCCAGGCTCTTCGGGCACTTCGACCAGCTCGTAGCTCGCCGGCACATGCTCCATCTGGTTGAGCTCGTCGTGACGCAATCGCTGGACGCGATAGTGCGGCGTATCGAGATGCGCATTCGGCACCAGGATGATGTTGACCTTGAGGCGAGCTTCGAGCTTCTGAATCTCGCTGCGTTTCTCGTTCAGCAGAAAGCTCGAGACGTCGATCGGCACCTGGGCGTGCACCGCACCGGTGTTCTCCTTCATCGCCTCTTCCTGCAGGATGCGCAGTACGTGGAGCGCCGTCGATTCGGTGCCGCGGATGAAACCCGTCCCGCTGCAGCGCGGACAGTTGATGTGCGCCGTTTCCTCGAGCGACGGACGCAGGCGCTGGCGGGAAAGCTCCATCAGGCCGAAGCGCGAGATCCTGCCCACCTGAACCCGCGCCCGGTCGAAGCGCAGCGCGTCGCGAAAACGCGTCTCGACCTCGCGCTGGTTGCGCTGCGACTCCATGTCGATGAAGTCAACGACGATCAGGCCGCCCAGGTCGCGCAGGCGCATCTGGCGCGCAACCTCGTCGGCCGCTTCCAGGTTGGTGCGCAGCGCGGTTTCCTCGATATCGCCACCGCGGGTCGCACGCGCGGAATTGACGTCGATCGCGACCAGCGCCTCGGTATGGTCGATCACCACCGCACCTCCCGAGGGCAGGTTGACGTGGCGCGCGTAGGCGCTCTCGATCTGATGCTCGATTTGGAAGCGGGAGAAAAGCGGGATGTCATCGCGGTACAGCTTCACCTTACCCACGTTCGCCGGCATCACCGTCTGCATGAACGCGCGTGCCTGCTCGTAGATCTCCTCGGTATCGATCAGCAGCTCGCCGATCTCGGGCTGGTAATAGTCCCGGATCGCGCGGATGACGAGGCTCGACTCAAGGTAGATGAGAAACGGTTTGGTCGATTCGTCCGCCGTGGGCGACTCGCCCGGCGCGCCGAGTCCGGCCGCCGATTCGATCGCGCGCCAGAGCTGCAGGAGATAGTTCTGATCCCACCTCAGCTCCTCGGCCGAGCGGCCGATCGCAGCCGTACGCGCGATGACGCTCATGCCTTGCGGCACCTCGAGCTGGTCGAGCGTGTCGCGCAGCTCGTTGCGCTCCTCGCCTTCGATGCGGCGCGAGACGCCGCCGCCGCGAGGATTGTTCGGCATCAGGACGAGGTAGCGCCCCGCCAGGCTGATGAAGGTGGTGAGGGCCGCCCCCTTGGTGCCGCGCTCGTCCTTTTCGACCTGGACGATGACCTGCTGGCCCTCGCGCAGCGCATCCTGGATGCGCGCCCGCCCGACATCGACATCGGACTTAAAGAATGCGCGCGCGACCTCCTTGAAAGGCAAAAACCCGTGGCGCTCTTCGCCATAGTCGACGAACGCAGCTTCGAGGCTGGGTTCTATCCGGGTGATGATGCCTTTGTAAATGTTGCCTTTGCGCTGCTCCCGTGAGGCCGATTCGATGTCGAGGTCGACGAGCTTCTGCCCATCGACGATTGCGACGCGCAGCTCTTCTTGCTGCGTCGCGTTGAATAGCATGCGTTTCACTGCGTGTTCTCCTGCGCGCGCAGGAGAACGGCGTTCCGTCGGTCAGGATTCTCCTAGGTTCGGACCTTTGATGACCTTGATTTCCGTAGCGACACCTCGTGTCGGTAGACCAGAAATGGCCGGCGGTGGCCGCGTTTCAGGCACCCGTCCTTACGGGTGCGTGCGAGATTCCGATGTGGAATTCCTCTGCGCGCGCTTCCAGTACCATCGCTACTTGCGGTGAGCGAAATTAACCGCTGCTTCAGACCGCGACTCAGCGGTTCGGGGCCTTGTCCAGGGAGCGCGCTCGAACGGGCTACCGTCGCCGCGTGAGTCTCCCTGCGCCTTCCGCAAACCAAAGCAGATCGCCGGATCATACGAAAAATGAATGAGTTAAGCAAGGCTCGGGCGACCCTGCTGGAAGTCGGCGAAGAGGGGGTCGCGCAGCGTATCGACAACTACCTCCTGCGCCGGCTCAAGGGCGTGCCCAAGAGCCACGTCTACCGGGTGCTGCGCAGCGGCCAGGTGCGCGTGAACAGCGCGCGCGTGCGCCCCGACTACCGCCTGCGGGCCGGGGACCGGGTGCGCATCCCCCCGGTGCGTACGGCGACAGCGAGCGCGGCGCCGCGGCGCGCGGCCGTCGAACGGGCGCGCACGCTGCCGATCGTGTTCGAGGACGCCGCGCTGCTCGTGATCGACAAGCCCGCCGGTGTGGCGGTGCATGGCGGAAGCGGAGTGAGCTTCGGCGCGATCGAGGGGCTGCGCAGCGCGCGGCCGGAGGCGAAGCTGCTCGAGCTGGCGCATCGCCTGGACCGCGATACCTCGGGGCTGTTGCTGGTGGCCAAAAAGCGCAGCGCGCTCGTCGCACTGCATCGCATGCTGCGCGAGGGTGAGGTGAAGAAGTTCTACGTCGCGCTCGTCATGGGCCGCTGGCGCGGTGGGCCGCGCGAAATCCGTGCGCCCCTGCACAAGTCCGTCACGCGCTCGGGCGAGAGACGCGTCGCGGTGCGCAGCGACGGTGTCGCGGCGGCAACGCGGGTACGGCCGCTCGCTGTTTCCGCACGCGTCAGCTTGCTCGAACTCGAGCTGCTCACGGGGCGCACGCACCAAATCCGCGTGCACCTCGCGCACGTCGGCCATCCGGTCGTCGGAGACGACAAATACGGAGATTTTGCGTTCAACCGCGCCATGGCGCAGCAGGCGGTCAGGCGCCTGTGCCTGCACGCATGCCGTCTTGAACTCGCGCACCCGCTGAGCGGGTCGACGCTGCGCCTGGAAAGTCCGATTCCGCCGGAGATGCAGGCGGCCATCGATGTCACGCTCGGGTCAACCGGCGATGCCTGAGCCGCGCTACGCACTGATCGTGTTCGATTGGGACGGCACCCTGATCGATTCCGCCGCGACCATCGTCGCGTGCATCCAGGCGGCGGCGC
>JAJDNJ010000284.1 GCA_022340705.1 Betaproteobacteria bacterium | reverse complement strand
GCTTGCGGTTGCCGATGAAATTGTCGTCGACGATGAACACCATGTCGCGCCAGCCGCGCCGGCGCAGGGCTTCGAGCTCGCGCACCAGCTGCGAGGGCGCCTTGGTGCGCGGCACGCGCCCGTTCATGACCACGATGTCGCAGAACTCGCAATTGAACGGGCAGCCGCGCGAGAACTGGACCGGCATTGCGACGTAATCGCACAGATCAATCAGGTCCCAGCGCGGCACGGGGGTGGCGCGCAGGTCCGGCCACTGCGCCGACCGGTAGATCGCTCGCAGCGTGCCGCGCCGCAGGTCCTCGACCACTCGTGCAATGACGCCCTCGGCTTCGCCCAGGACGAAATGTCCGATCTCGGGGAAGTCGGCATGCCCGGTGGTGAACAGCGGCCCGCCCGCGAGCACCGGCCGGCCCAGGCGCGCGCAGCGCGCCGCCACCTCGTGTGCCGAGGCCTTGTGCACGATCATGCCGCTCAGGAACACGACGTCGGACCATTCGATGTCGGCGTCGCGCAGCGGGCGCACGTTCAAGTCGACCAGGCGCAGCGACCACTCGCCCGGCAGCATGGCCGCCACGGTCAGCAGCCCGAGCGGCGGGAACGCGGACTTGCGTCCAACGAACCTGAGGACATGCTTGAAGCTCCAGAACGTATCCGGATTGTCGGGATAGACGAGGAGAATCCTCATGCGAGGAGACCGAGCATGCGTCGCGGGATCGAAAACAGTTCATTCTCCGGCGCGCCGCATGCGCGCGGTGTTGACGCGCGTCAAAAGATCCGCAGCCGAGTGTCGCGGGCGGAAGTTGCGCGCGACGTGGCGACCTCTGCCTACTTGAGCTGCAGCGCGATGTCCGCCAGCACCGGATCACCGGCGCGCGCGACCTCATTCTCGATCAGCCGCCCGCAGGACGGGCAGCAGAACTGGCGGAACGCGGGCAGCGGGTCGATGAAGCGTCCCGGATCGCCGACCACGGGGTTCGACGTCTCGATCGGCCGGTCGTCGCGCGCGCAGCGTTCCTTGTAGTTGCCGCTGAGCGGGCCGAGGTCGGTGGCGCAGCCGGCGCAGGCCCAGTGCAGGGCTTTGCCATGCTCGCGCACTGCGAGGTTGTCGGTGGCGAGGAAGCGCAGCTTGCCGTCGAGCTTGCGCGGGGTGGCTTCCGGTTTCGTCGCCCGCTCGAGCCGTGCGCGGCGCTGGGCGTCGCGCGCTTTGCCCGTGGCGTCGCCGTCCGCCGTCCCGTCGTTCTTCAGTATGACGCCGTAGATCTCTTTCGCCGCGGCCATGGACACGTCGCCGTTGTCGACGTCGGCCGCGACGCGCGCGGGCTCCCTCTCGAGCGGATCGCCGAAGCCGCCGGCCGCGGACCAGAGCACGGCGTACACGTCGGCCGGGTTCTGCACGAAGTCCTGCTGCCTGAGCTGCAGCGTCTCCGCAGTCCCTTCGAGCTCGTCGATGTCCGCAGGCAGGTCGGAAAGACCCATGCGCGCGGCGACGTTCGAATCGCGTAAAAAACGGTAGCGGTTCACCGCCCCCGGGTAGCCGCCCATCATCCCGGTCGAGGTCGGGATCGCGTTGCCGGAAGACAGGGTGTCCTGCTCGATGCGCTCGGTGCCGTGCGGGATGAAGCAGGACTCGGCCGACAGCCCGCCGCGCCACTTGCCCGCGCCGCCCGAATCGGTGATCTCCTTGCGATAGAGAAACAGCACCGGGAAGCTCTGCTCGGTGTGCTCGACGTTCGGCAGCTTGCAGATCGGCGTTCGCGCCTGGCCGCCGGTCGAGATGCCATCCGCATGCGAGAAGGCGCCGATCGCGCCGCCGATCGGATCGACCAGGATGTAGCCGTAGCGCTCGCCCCACTGGTCGATGCCGCGGAAGATGGTCGCCGGCCACTGGCTGGTCCCGCCGATGCACATCAGGTCGCGCCGCAATTCGGGGTCCGGGTGGATCATCTTCGAGAGCACGTTGTAGGCCGGGTAGAGCGAGATTTCCATGCACTGCACCGGCGCGGTCGACACCGAGGCCGGAAAATCCGCGCAGTTGAGCGTGCCCGGCGTCGGGTTGAAGTCGACGTGGCGCAGCGCGCCGCCGACCGCGTAGTACTGCTCCCAGCACATCAGCTCGTTCAGCGCCACCATGATCGCGCCGCGCCAGCCCGAGTAGGTGGCGTTGATGCCGCCGGCCTGCGGATCGGTGCCCTCGTTCTCGAACACCAGCCGCTTGCCTTCCTTGCGCACGGTGAGCATCACCTGGTGCACGCCGCGGTCGCCCGGGCGGCAGCATTCGACGTAGGTGCGGTCGCGCCAGACGCCGTCGGGCAGGCGCGCGAGCTTCTTCAGAAAGGCGCGCTCGCCATCGTCGAGGATCTTCTTCATCACGCCCTTCACCGTCGCCGCGCCGTAGCGCGCGATCAGCGCCAGGACGCGGTCGCGCGCGGTCATGTTGCCGGCGAGCTGGGCGCGGAAATCGAGCGCCACCGCGGCGGGCTTGCGCGAGGAGCGCAGGTAGAGCTCCTCGATGTCGCGCCGGATCTCGTTGTTTTCGACGATTTTGATCGGCGGGATGAGGATGCCCTCGTCGAAGGCGTCGCGCGCCGACGGACAGAAGCTGCCCGGCGTGATGCCGCCGATGTCGTACTGGTGCAGGCAGTTGGTCACCCAGCAGAACAGTTCGCCCTTCCAGAACACCGGACACAGCAGCATCACGTCCATCTGGTGCGCGGCGCCGACCCAGGGATCGTTGGCGAGAAACATGTCGCCGTCCTTGATGCCGGGGTTTTCGCTTCGGTTCTCCAGCGTCCACTTGACCTGCGTATCGGTGACCCCGGACATGTACTGCATGTAGGGGCCGAAGTAGACGAACTCGGCGTCCTCGGTGAGGATCGACGGGTTGAGGTCGAGCGCGTACATCGCCACCGGCGAGCCCGACAGGCGCTGGATGGTCGCGCCGTGCTCCTCATTCACGTTCCACAGCGCATGGCGCACCACCTCGAAGGTCACCGGGTCGATCGTCCGGTCCCACTTGCGGTGCAGGCGCAGCCGGGGCGAGATCGACAGCTTCTTCGGTGGCACGTAGCCGCTCGAGCGGCCGTCGAACTTGGCGCGCGAGAGTTCGCTCAGCTCGCTCAGTTTTCGCAATGGCGCATTCATCGGTCGAAGGTCATCTCGAAGTTGCCCAGAGGGTCGAGCCGCAGCGTGCGGCCCGGGTGTACGACCACCGTGGTGTCGGCGGTCTCGACGATCGCCGGCCCGCGGAGGCGGTTGCCGATGATCAGGCGTTCGCCGTCGTAGATCGGCGTGACGCGGCGCCGCTTCAGGTCGGGCCAGTAGATCTCGCGCCGGCGCAGCAGCGCCTGCGCGGGTATCTTCGCGCTCGAGCGGCGCGCGCGCACCAGCTTCGGGCGCGGGGTGAGCGCACGCGCGCGCAGGCGGCAGACCACGATCTCGAGCTGCGCGCCGGCGAGTGCCGAGCCCTTGCCGTAGAGCTGCTCGTAGCGCGCGACGAACATCTTGCGCAGCGCGGCTTCGTAGCCGGTCGGCAGTCGCTTCCAGGGCAGCAGCACCTCGACCTCGTTGATCTGGCCGCGGTGGCGCACGTCGAGCGAAAACTCGAAGCGCTGGCGCGAGCCCGCGATGCCCTCGGCCTTCATCACCTTGCGCGCCTGCTTCTCGAGGCGCTCGAGGTTGGCGTTGACGCGGCCCGCGGGTACGGGCGTCGCCATGATCTCGGTGTGCTCGAGCACGTGGAGCACGTCGGCGGCGGCGGCGCCGAAGGCGCACCAGGTGGAGGCGGCCTTGCGTTGCGGCACCACGACCTTCTTCACGCCGAGCTCGCGTGCGAACACGCCGGCGTGCGCCGGTCCCGCGCCGCCGAAGGCATACAGCACGAAGTCGCGCGGGTCGAAGCCTTTCTCGACGGTCACCTTGCGGATGATGTCGGCCATGTTGAGCTCGACGATGCGGCAGATGCCCGCGGCGCACTCGACCGCGCCCATGCCGATGCTCGCGCCGAGCGCAGCGATCGCCTCGGTCGCCGCGGCGACATCGAGCTTGAGCCGCCCCTCGGCAAAGTTGTCCGGGTCGAGATAGCCGAGCACGAGCTGCGCGTCGGTCACCGTCGGCACGGTGCCGCCGCGCCCGTAGCACACCGGGCCCGGGAAGGCACCGGCGCTGTCCGGGCCGACGGTCAGGGTGCGCGTCTCCGGATGCGCGCGCGCGAGGCTGCCGCCGCCCGCGCCGATCACCTGCAGGTCGACCTTGGGCAGGAAATATTCATATTGGTCGGTGTTGCTGACGAAGGAGTAGGCGGGCTTGCCGCCCTGGATGATCGACACGTCGAACGATGTGCCGCCCATGTCGGTGGTGATGATGTTGGCATCGCCCATCGCCTGGCCGAGGAACATCGAGGCCGTGACCCCCGCGACGGGGCCGGAATCGAGTGTCAGGAGCGGCGCCTCGCCGGCGCGCTCCACCGGCACCGTGCCGCCGCCGCACTGCGCGATCTGCAGGCCGTGGCGGTAGCCCAGGTCCGTGAGCGTGCGGTCGATCCTGGCGAGATAGCCCGACATCACCGGGCCGAGGTAGGCATTCAGCGCGGTCGCGGTGACGCGCTCGTACTCGCCCCATTTCGGCGCGATGTCGACCGAGCAGGTCACGAACAGCCCGGGCGCAATCTTTTTCACCAGCTCGCGCAGGCGCAGCTCGTGGCGCGGATTGCGGAACGACCACAGGAAGCAGATCGCGATCGCTTCCACGCCCTGCGCGACGAGATCGCGGATCGCGGCCTCGGCCTGCGCTTCATTCAGCGTGACGACGATTTCGCCGAAGCAATCGACCCGCTCCGACACCCCGCGAATCAGTCGCTTGGGCACGATCGGCGTCGGCTTCGCGGTTTCGGGAAAGTGCACCACCTTGCGGATGTCGCGCCCGGCGTAGCCGCGCGAGCCGCGCATGATGTGGATCGCGTCCTCGTGGCCCTTGGTGGTGATCAGGCCGACCTTGGCGCCCTTTTTCTGGATGATGGTGTTGGTGCCGACCGTCGTGCCGTGCGAAAGAAACGCGATGCTCCGGCAGAATGCGTCGAGCTCGAGCTCGAGCGCATCGGCGCCGGCCCTCAGCGCGTCCATCATCCCCCGCGAAAAATCCTGCGGCGTCGAAGGGACTTTGGTGGTGAGCAGCCTGCCCTTCGCGTCCACGATTGCGCAGTCGGTGAAGGTGCCGCCGATGTCGACGCCAACCAGATAGGTCATGGCGCTATATTAGCGAGTGCCCTTCGATCATGCTCACGCGGTCCGCGAGCGGTTTCGCAGCCTGCGCTCGCGCGCGGCCTTCTGGTCGCTGCGCGTGCACGCCGAGCGCGGCGAGCGGCATGCCGTGCGCCAGGACACGCCGCAGCCGCCCAGTGTCTCGTTCGATCGCGGCGCGATGCTCACGGCGGTGTCCGACGGCGGCTACGGTTATTGCGCGACGAGCGACCTGTCGCGCGCCGGCCTGCAGCAGGCGCTCGACCGCGCCACCGCCTGGGCCGAGGCGACGCGCGCGAAGAGCGTGATCCGGTTCGATGCACGCGACATGCCGGCGCCGCGCGGCGAGTACGACGGTCCGCAGGGCGACGATGCGCCGGCGCGCGACGCAATCCACGATCTGCTCGCCGCGGAATGCCGCGCCGCGAAGATCGACGCGCGCATCGTCGAGCGCTTCGCGGCGATCCATCTGTTCGAGGACGAGCGCCTCTACCTGACCAACACCGGCGCGGATCTGCGCCAGCGCTTTCGCTACACGCTGCCCTACGCGCGCGTGGCGGCAAACGAGGGCGCGGACACGCAGTCGCGCTCGCTGGAATACGCGCGCCAGGGCGGGTTCGAAAGCGTCGCCGCGTCCGGCTTCCCCGGCTGCGGCGCGCGGCTCGCCGACGAGGCGCTGCAGCTGCTCGCCGCACCGAACTGCCCGACGGGAACGATGGATCTGCTGCTGATGCCCGATCAGATGATGCTGCAAATACACGAATCGATCGGCCATCCGCTCGAGCTCGACCGCATCCTCGGCGACGAGCGCAACTACGCGGGCACCAGCTTCGTCACCCCGGACATGTTCGGCAGTTATCGCTACGGCTCCGAGCTGCTCAACGTGACCTACGACCCGACGCAGGCAGAGGAGTTCGCGACCTATCGCTGGGACGACGACGGCACGCCCGCCGCAAAGGTCTGGCTGATCCGCGACGGCCTGCTCGTCGCACCGCTCGGCGCGCGCCTGTCGCAGGCGCGCGCGGGGCTGCCCGGCACCGCCAACGCGCGCGCGAGCAACTGGAACCGGCCGCCGATCGACCGCATGGCGAACCTGAACGTCGAGCCGGGCGAAAGCCCGCTCGAGGCGATGATCGCCTCGATCGAGAACGGCGTGCTGATGCGTAGCAACGTGTCCTGGTCGATCGACGACGCGCGCAACAAGTTCCAGTTCGGCTGCGAATGGGGCGAGCGCATCGAGAACGGTCGGCGCGTGGGGGTGGTGAAGAACCCGAATTACCGCGGCGTCTCGGCGACCTTCTGGCGAGGCCTCAGGATGGTGGGCGATGCCTCGACCTTCGAAGTGCACGGCACGCTGAACTGCGGCAAGGGCGAGCCGAACCAGGCGGTGCACTGCGGCCACGCGGCGCCCGCCTGCCTGTTCGGCGCAGTCGAGGTGTTCGGCGGCGGATGAAGCAACGGTTTTTCGAGCTTGCCGGGCGGCTCGAGCGCGGCCTCGCCGCGGACGAGACGCTGCTTCTCGGGCTGGACGCCGAGCGATCCGATTTCGTGCGCTTCAACCGCGGGCGCGTGCGCCAGGCCGGCAGCGTCGAGCAGCGCACGCTCGAGCTGCGTATCGTGCGCGCCGGGCGGCAGGCCTCGACGACGCTCGAGCTCGGCGACGCGGCCGGCGACCCGGCGCTCGCAGCCGAGGCGCTCGCCGCGCTGCGCGATTCGCTCGACGCGCTGCCCGAGGATCCCTGGCTGCTGATCAACGAAACGCCGGCGTCGACCGACACCGCGCGGCGCGGGGCGCTGCCCGCGCCGGACACGGTCATCGATCAGGTGGTCGGCGCGGCGAACGGTCGCGACCTGGTGGGCATCTACGCCGGCGGAACGATCCTGCGCGGCTTCGCCAACTCGCTCGGCCAGCGCAACTGGCACGAGGTCGACAGCTTCAACTTCGACTGGAGCCTGCACGGCGCGGGACGCGCGGTGAAAGGGATGACCGCGGGCTTCGAATGGGACCGGACGCAGTTCGGCGAGCAGCTCGAGGCCGCGGCGCGCGCGCTCGCGCTGCTCGAGGCCGCGCCGCGCACGATCGCGCCCGGCGAGGTCCGCGCCTACCTCGCGCCGCGCGCGATGGAGGAGCTGATGGGGCTGCTCGCCTGGGATGCGTTCTCGGGGCGCGCACATGCCACCAAGCAGAGCCCGTTGCTGCGCATGGCGCAGGGCGCAACGCTCGCGCCGGCGATCACGCTGCGCGAGACGGGTGCCGACGGCATTGCGCCGCCGTTCCAGGCCGACGGCTTCGTCAAGCCGCCTTCGGTGACGCTGATCGACGCCGGGCGTCTCGGCGCGGCGCTCGTCGCGCCGCGCACCGCGAAGGAATACGGCCTCGAGCCGAACGGCGCGGAAGCGGGCGAGTCGCCCGAGTCGCTCGAGCTCGGCGCCGGGACGCTCGCGCAGGACGACGTTCTCGCGGCGCTCGATACCGGGCTGTACATCGGCAACCTCTGGTACCTCAACTATTCCGACCGCGCCGCCTGCCGCATCACCGGCATGACGCGCTTCGCAACCTTCTGGGTCGAGGGCGGGCGCATCGTCGCGCCGGTCGGCGCGATGCGCTTCGACGACACGATCTACCGCATGCTCGGCGAGAACCTCGAGGCACTCACGCGCGAGCGCGAGCTGCTGCTCGATCCGTCGACCTACGAGGGGCGTTCGACCGCGAGCGCGCGGCTGCCGGGCGCGCTCCTGCGGGCGCTAAGATTCACGCTATGAGCGAGTCGAGAAGCGTGCGCGAGATCCTCGCCGGCCGCGCGCCGCAGGACGCGCCGGTCACCTTGCGCGGCTGGGTGCGCACGCGGCGCGATTCGAAGGCGGGATTTTCCTTCGTCAACGTCTCCGACGGCTCGGCGTTCCACCCGTTGCAGGTCGTCGCGCCCGCGACCCTGCCGAACTACGAGAGCGAGATCCGGCATCTCACTGCCGGCTGCGCGGTCGAAGCGACCGGCAGTATCGTGCCCTCGCCGGCCAAGGGACAGCCGTTCGAGATGCAGGCGAGCAGCGTGAAGGTCGTCGGCTGGATCGACGATCCGGACACGTACCCTATCCAGCCCAAGCCGCACACGCTCGAATTCCTGCGCGAGGTCGCGCACCTGCGCCCGCGCACCAACGTGATCGGCGCGGCCACGCGCGTGCGCCACACGCTGGCGCAGTCAATCCACCGCTTCTTTCACGAGCGCGATTTCTTCTGGGTCAACACGCCGATCATCACCTCGTCGGACGCCGAAGGCGCGGGCGAGCTGTTCCGCGTCTCTACCCTCGATGCTGCCAACCTGCCGCGCACCGCCGAGGGCAAGGTCGACTACAGCCAGGACTTCTTCGGGCGCGAGGCTTTCCTCACGGTGTCGGGGCAGCTCAACGTCGAGGCCTACTGCCTCGCGCTGTCCAAGGTCTACACCTTCGGGCCGACATTCCGTGCCGAGAACTCCAACACCAGCCGCCACCTGGCGGAATTCTGGATGGTCGAACCGGAGATCGCGTTCGCCGGGCTGGCGGAGAACGCCGAGCTGGCCGAGGCGCTCCTGCGCACCGTCTTCAAGGCGCTGCTCGACGAGCGCGCCGAGGACATGGCGTTCTTCGACCAGCGGATCGAGAAGGGGCTGCTCGCCAAGCTCGAAGGCATCGTCAACGCGGAATTCGCGCGCATGGACTACGCCGAGGCGATCGCGGTGCTCGAGCGCGCGCGGCAGAAGTTCGAGTTTCCGGTGCGCTGGGGCGCCGACCTGCAGTCCGAGCACGAGCGCTATCTCACCGAGCAGCACGCCAGGCGCCCGGTCATCGTCACCAACTACCCGAAGGAGATCAAGGCGTTTTACATGCGGGTGAACGACGACGGACGCACGGTGGCGGCGATGGACGTGCTTGCGCCGGGGATCGGCGAGATCGTCGGCGGCAGCCAGCGCGAGGAGCGCCTCGAGGTGCTCGATGCGCGAATGACCGAGCTCGGCGTGGATGCCGCGCACTACGCCTGGTACCGCGACCTGCGCCGCTACGG
>JAJDNJ010000105.1 GCA_022340705.1 Betaproteobacteria bacterium | reverse complement strand
GGTACATTCGGTTTCCGTCGTAATCAGGCCACTCCAGTTGATTGCCACCAACAACGCGGATGAAGCCCGGGTGGCCGCTCTTGATAGAGCAATCAACAGTCTCGCGCCAACATGTTGCGAGGAAAAAGAAGGGGACGCTTTCGATGTACTCCCGATCCTCGGCGGTAAACGCAACATGCTTTCGGTGTTTCTCCAGTGCGTCGGCAACCTTCCGGCCACCGTAACGATCCTGTAGCTCTCGCATTCCGTCGTGATACATGACTGTCGCCCTCCACGTCACCTCGGTTCTGATCGGGTCCGTCTCATCTCGCCAGACTACGGCGCAGCGCGCCGCCAAATCAGGCTGCACCGGGTCCTGCGGGTACCGACACTTCCACCAGATTGAGATCCGGGTCGCGCACATACACCGAACGGATCTTCGACACCGCGCCCGTCTTCATCACCGGGCCGTCCAGAATCGGCACCCCGGCCGCCTTGAATTTCGCGATGACCTCTTCGAGCGGCACCGCGGCAATGAAGCACAGGTCGAGCGTCCCGGGCGCCGCGACATGCGCGCGCGGCGTGAATTCCTTGCCCCATTCGTGGACGTTGATCTTCTGACTGCCGAACTTGAGCGCGAGGCGCTCACCCTGCGGCGTCGCGAAGCGCTCGAGCGTCATGCCGAGCACGTCGCGGTAGAACCGGATGCAGCCCTTGAGGTCGCGCGTGGTCAGCACGATGTGGTCGATGTGATCGATCATAGGACCCTGTTCTTCCTCAGTTCAGAGATCTCCGCGTCGGAGTAGCCCGCCCCACGCAGCACTTCGTCGGTATGCTCACCGAGCGCCGGTGCGGTGCTGCGGATCGCCCCGGGCGTCGCCGACAGCTTCGGCACGATGCCCGGCACTTTGAGCGCCTCGCCGTCGGAAGCCACGATGCTCTCGATCATGCCGCGCGCCGCGTAGTGCGGATCGGCGGCGATGTCGGCGGCGCTGTAGATCCGCCCGGCCGGCACCTCGGCCTGCTCCATCGCGGCGAGCACCTCCTCCTGCCTGCGCTGCACCGTCCACGCGCCGATTGCATCGTCGATCTCTGCCATGCGCGCCGCACGCCCGTCGTTGCGCGCGAGCCCGGGATCGTCGCGCAGGTCTGTCCGTCCGATCGCGGTCATCAGACGATGGTAAAGACTGTCCGCGTTGCCGGCGATCAGCACGTAAGCCCCGTCGCTGCAAGGGTAGAGGTTCGACGGCGCGATGCCGGGCAGCGCGCTGCCCGAGCGCTCGCGCACCACGCCCTGCGCGTCGAATTCGGGGAGCAGGCTTTCCATCACGTTGAACACCGATTCATACAGCGCGACGTCGACCACCTGCCCTTCGCCGCCGTTTCTCAGATGATGCAGCGCGAGCAGCGCGCCGATCACGCCGTGCAGCGAGGCGAGCGTGTCGCCGATCGACAGGTTCGGCCGTACCGGCGGCCGGTCCGGAAACCCCGTGACGTAGCGCAGCCCGCCGAACGCCTCCGCGATCGCGGCAAAGCCCGGACGCGCCCGGTAGGGACCGGTCTGTCCATAGCCGGAGATGCGCACCAGGATGAGCTTCGGGTTCTCCGCCTTGAGCACGTCCCAGCCGACGTTCCAGCGCTCGAGCGCACCGGGACGGAAGTTCTCGATCACGATGTCGCAGGTGCGCGCGAGGCGCCGAACGACCTCCTGACCTTGGGCCTTGCGCAGATCGAGGGTGATCGATTTCTTGTTGCGCGACTGGACGTGCCACCACAGGGACACGCCGTTTCGCATGCGCCGCCAGCGGCGCAGCGGATCGCCGTCCCCGGGCGGCTCGACCTTGATCACCTCGGCGCCGAAGTCGGCGAGCGTCTTGCCGCAGAACGGGCCGGCGATCAGCGTGCCCAGCTCGAGCACACGAACGCCCTGCAGCGGGCTCGCCGTCGGCTGTTGCGTCACCCTCGAGCGCGCGACGCCTAGGGGCGCCGCTTGAGCATGCGCAGCGGGTCGTACTCGAGCACCGCCTCGCCGTGCTGGTTGATCACGCGATTCGCGAAGCGCACGAGGCCGCGATCGCCCTTCGAGGTCAGGCGATGCTCGGTCACCTCGGCTTCGACGTGGATCGTGTCACCGACCAGCGTCGAGCGCTTGATGTCGAGCGTCGCGCCGAGGAAGGCGAGGCCCGTGTCCTGCATGCTCGGCAGGAGCAGTCCTTCGGCAAACGCGTAAACCAGCGCCCCGGGCACCACCTTGCCCTTCAGCGCGCGCTGCGAGTCATCGTCGACCGCGAACAGCTCTTCAGTCAGCCAGGTCAGGTTGACGAAGGCCACGAGGTCTGCCTCGCGCAGCGTGCGGCGATGGCTGCGAAAGCGCGCGCCGACTTCGAGGTCCTCGAAGTAGAAGCCGTGACCGATCAGCGGCAGCGACTCGCTCATGCGCGCCTCCCCTCGCGCCGGACGTGGACTACTTCTTCTCGAAGTGGGAACGCGCCTGGCTGATCGCCTCGCCCATGCGCTTCCATGCCTCGTCGACGCCGCGCATCATATCCATCCAGGCCTCGGTCGAGGCGGCCTGCAGCTGTTTCATGTTGTACATCGCCTCGTCGCGGCGCGAGCGCACCGCGTCGAGCTGGCGCTGGTATTCCGACTTCATGTCGGCCTCGGCGTGCTTCATCTTCTCTTCCCAGCGCGCCGCTTCGGCATTCCACTGGTCCAGCTGCGATTTCATCTTTTCAACGTACTCTTCACGCTTGGTCATGATTACCTCCGACCGTTGAGAGGGCCGCGCACGGCAGGCCCGGTTAAGGCCTGCATTTTAACGCGCCGCTCCGGTCCTAGAGCTGGTGCTGAGGATTGACGCGCTCCATTTTGCTTTCCAGCTTGTTGAGCGCGTTCACGTAGGCTTTCGCCGAAGCCACGATCACATCGGTGTCCGCGCCGACGCCGTTGACCACGCGCCCGCCGCGCGACAGCCGCACCGTCACCTCGCCCTGCGATTCGGTGCCCTGCGTGACCGCGTTGACCGAGTAGAGCAGCAGCTCGGCACCGCTCTTGGCGAGCGTCTCGATCGCCTTGAAGGTCGCGTCCACCGGGCCGTCTCCCTGGGAATCGGCGCGCCGCTCGGCGCCGTTCTCCGTCAGAACGATCGACGCATGGGGGCGCTCGCCCATGCCGCTCGCCTGGTTCATGGTCACCAGGCGCCAGTGCTCGTCGGACGAGGCGCCCGCTTCTTGCGTCACCAGCGCCTGCAGGTCCTCGTCGAAAATGTCGGCCTTCTTGTCGGCGAGATCCTTAAAGCGCTGGAAGGCCTTGTTGTAGGCGTCCTCGCTCTCGAGCTCGATGCCGATCTCCTTCAGGCGCTGCTTGAAGGCGCTGCGCCCGGACAGCTTACCGAGCACGATGCGGTTGGTCGTCCAGCCGACGTCCTCCGCGGTCATGATCTCGTAGGTCTGGCGCGCCTTGAGCACGCCGTCCTGGTGAATGCCGGAGGCATGGGCAAACGCGTTGGCGCCAACCACCGCCTTGTTCGGCTGGACGACGAACCCCGTGACCTGGCTCACCAGGCGCGAGGTCGGCACGATCTGCGTGGTGTCGAGGCCGGTTTCCAGGTTGAAGAAATCGCCGCGCGTGCGTACCGCCATGACGATTTCCTCGAGCGAGGTGTTGCCCGCGCGCTCGCCCAGGCCGTTGATCGTGCACTCGACCTGGCGCGCGCCGCCGATGGTCACTGCGGCGAGCGAGTTGGCAACGGCCATGCCGAGATCGTTGTGGCAGTGCACGCTCCACACGGCCTTGTCCGAATTCGGGATCTTTTCACGCAGGGTGCGGATGAAGGCCCCGAACTGCTCCGGCACCGCGTAGCCCACGGTGTCCGGAATGTTGATCGTCGTCGCACCCTCCGCGATCGCCGCCTCGAGCACGCGGCAGAGGAAGTCAACCTCGGATCGGCTGCCGTCCTCGGGCGAGAACTCGACATCCGGGCAGGCGTTCTTCGCGTAGCGCACCGACAGCCGGGTCTGCTCGAGGACCTGCTCGGGCGTCATACGCAGCTTCACCTTCATGTGAAGCGGGCTCGTCGCGATGAAGGTGTGCACGCGCCAGGCCTTCGCCCCCTTCAGCGCATCGATGCCACGCTGGATGTCGCGATCGTTGGCGCGGCACAGACCGCAGACCACCGAGTCCTTGATCGTGTTGGCGATCGCCTGCACCGCCTCGAAGTCGCCGTTCGAGGAGGCCGGAAACCCGGCTTCGATCACGTCGACCCGCATGCGCTCCAGGGCACGCGCGATGCGCAGCTTCTCGTCCTTGGTCATCGAGGCGCCCGGACTCTGCTCGCCGTCGCGCATGGTGGTATCGAAGATGATCAATCGGTCTTTCTTCATGGTCCGCTCCTGGTCAAGGATTGCGTAGGGTCTTCTGCCTCGGGCCTCGTGGGCCGCGGCAGCGTGGGTAAAACTCGAGTTGTGGGTGTGGGGGTGTGCTAGCGCGCGAGGCGCAGCAGCAGCAGGCCGCGGAGCAGCAGCTCGAGGCCGGAGAGGAGAGCGCAACGAACAGGCATTGCGGCAGTCATGGCGACGACTATAACGCGCCGTTCGCCCCGCGGCAAGCGCCTATCCCGGACGCCCGTCGATCCGGGGGCGCAGCAGGCGCGGCAGATACACCGCGAAGTAGATCGCGAACGCGCCGGCCCAGAGCCAGGCCGAGACCATGACCAACCAGCTATAACCAAGCTCGGGAGCAAGCCCAGCAACCACGCGCGCCAGCGCCGCGGCGTGCACCATCAGATAGGCAGTCGTCTCCCAGCGGCCGACCGCGAGCGCACGCCCGGTATGTCCGAGCGCGGTGCGCGTGATCATGCCGATCACCGTGCCGCCAAGCGCGCCGACGCCGAGCGCGTGCACTGCAGCCGGCTGCGCGACCCAGCCGATCGCGTTCAACGCGATCAGGCCGCAACCGACTGGAATCCATGCGTGCGACAACTGCAGGATCCACAAGATGGGCCGCGTGCGCGTGGCAAGCGGACGCCAGCCCCATTGGCGCACCAGGTGCAGCGCGGCGGCCAGCAGCGCGACCGGCGCCAGCCACCAACCCGCGGCATCGAGCACCGTGCCCGCGAAGGCAAGCGCGGTGCAGGCGAGCGCGGCCTGATCGAGACGCGGTCGACGTCGCACGCCCGCCTTGGGAAGTGCATTCGCAGTAAATCCGGGAATCACACGCCCGGCCATCACGACGACGAGGAACAGCACGACGAACAGCGCCGCGCGCATCGGCAGGTCGGCCGGCAGCACGATCAGGCCGGCGTGCTCGAGATGAAATCCGACATTTGCGATTCCGAGCAGGGTGAGCAGGCCGACGACGAACAGGTTGCGCCAGTTGCGCGCCGCGACGATCACGCGGGCCATGACCGCGGCGATCACGAAGGGAAAGCTTCCATCGACCAGGCCCGCGGCGAGCGCGGGTCCGGTCAGCATCAGGATGCGCGCGGCGAGCCACAGCCCGGCAAGCAGGGCGAGCGCCGCACCTTCGGGCGTGTGCAACCCGGTCCAGACCCGGCCGGCGGTGAGCAGGAACCCCGCCACGACCGCAAGCGCGAAGCCGAAGATCATCTCATGCTGATGCCAGGCGAGCGGCGAAAGAAATCCGTGCCAGGGCTGGCCGCGCAATACCGCGAGCCAGACGAGCACCGCGACCGCCGAAAAAAGCGCCGCGAGCAAATAAAACGGACGGAATCCCAACGCGAAGAGCGCGAATCCTCCGGGTGCGGGCTCCTGCGTCGGCTCGGAGATCGGAATCATCGGCGCAGAATAGCAAGCGCAGCGGAGCGCGCCCTTAACGCACGTCAATCCGGCGGAGCTGGCTCAGTGCTCGACGCGCTTGACGCGATGCCCCATCGACCAGAGCACGTAGCCCGAGAGCGCGAAGCTGATCGCCGCGAGGAATAGAACCGCCGAAGGACGCCAGGACACGACGGAAAGCGCTGCCACCAGAGCGAGAATTCCCCAGAACGGGACACGCTTCTTGAAGTTGATGTCCTTGAAGCTGTAGAAGGGCATGTTCGAGACCATCGTCGCGCCGGCGAAGATGGTGACGCCCCAAGCGACCGTCCTGAGCAGCGCCCCCACCTCCCAGCCGAAGTCACTCGCGACCCAGACCAGTCCAGCCACCACCGCCGCGGCCGCCGGACAGGGCAGGCCCTGGAAGTAGCGCCTGTCGACAACTTCGATGTTGGTGTTGAATCGCGCCAGGCGCAGCGCGGTGCCTGCGCAATAGACGAACGCGGCGATCCATCCGAGCTTGCCGAGATCACGCAGCGCCCACTCGTAGGCCACCAACGCGGGCGCCGCACCGAACGCGACCATGTCAGCGAGGCTGTCGTACTCGGCGCCGAACTCGCTCTGGGTGTGGGTCCAGCGCGCCACGCGCCCGTCCAATCCGTCGAGCACCATTGCGACGTAGATCGCGATCGCCGCAATCTCGAAGCGCCCGTTCATCGCCTGGACGATCGCGAAAAAGCCGCCGAACAGGACACCCGTCGTGAACAGGTTCGGCAGCAGATAGATGCTGCGTCGCCGCAGCAGCAAGCGCGGCGGCGTGCCGGTCTTCGGATCGGGTTCAACCATGATCTGCGAGTCTTGCGAGCGTGCTTTGCGCAGCGTACACCTTCTCACCGAGCGCACAATCGACCACGGCATCGGTCGGCAGATAGAGGTCCACCCGCGAGCCGAAGCGGATGAACCCGAAGCGCTGGCCGCGCTCGAGCGCGTCGCCCGCGTTCACGCTGCACAGGATGCGGCGCGCGATCAGTCCCGCGATCTGCACGCAGGTGACGTCTTGCCCGTCGGCGGTGCGCAACCACAGCGCGTTGCGCTCGTTGGCCTCGGAGGCCTTGTCGAGCGCGGCGTTGAGAAACGCGCCCGGGTGATACCAGCGCTGGCGCACGCTGCCGTCCACCGGCGCGCGATTCGAGTGCACGTTGAACACGTTCATGAACACCGAGATCTTGAGCGCGTCGCGCTCGAGCCAGGGATCGCGCGCCTTCTCCACCGCCACGATGCGGCCGTCTGCCGGCGACACGACCGCGCGCGGGTCGTCCGGCACCTCGCGCGGCGGGTCGCGGAAGAACTGCAGCACGAACGCGACGCCGATCCAGAACGGGATCGACCAGCTCCAGCCGGCGAGTGCGGCGATGAGCAGGGCGATGACCGCGCCGCCCAGAATGAACGGCCAGCCCTCGCGCGCAATCAGCGGATGCGGATAGGGCGGCCGCATCACCCGCAGGATTGCGCCTCGACCACGCCTCAGTTCTTGCTCGTGTCGACGAGACGGTTCTTGCGGATCCAGGGCATCATCTCGCGCAGGCGCCCGCCGACCACCTCGATCGGGTGCTCCGCCGTCATCCGGCGCCGGCTGAGCAGTGTCGGCGCGCCGGCGCGATTCTCGAGCACGAAATCCTTGGCGTACTCGCCGCTCTGAATGCGCGCGAGCGCCTCGCGCATCGCGGCGCGCACGCTATCGTTGATGATCTTCGGTCCGGTCACGTACTCGCCGTACTCGGCGTTGTTGGAGATCGAGTAGTTCATCGTGCCGATGCCGCCCTCGTACATCAGGTCGACGATCAGCTTGAGCTCGTGCAGGCACTCGAAATAGGCCATCTCCGGCGCGTAGCCCGCCTCGACCAGCGTCTCGAACGAGGCCTTGACCAGCTCGACGCAGCCGCCGCAAAGCACGGTCTGCTCGCCGAACAGGTCGGTCTCGGTTTCTTCCTTGAAGGTCGTTTCGATCACGCCCGCCTTGCCGCCGCCAATCGCCGCCGCGTAGGACAAGGCCATGTCGCGCGCCTTCTTGGACGCGTCGCGGTGCACCGCGATCAGCATCGGCACCCCGCCGCCGCCGACGTAGGTCGAGCGCACCGTGTGACCCGGCGCCTTCGGCGCCACCATCCAGACATCGAGGTCCGCGCGCGGCTGGACCTGGCCGTAGTGGATGTTGAAGCCGTGCGCGAAGGCGAGCGCCCCGCCCTTCTTGAGGTTCGGCTCGACGTCCTCCTGGTACACCGCCGCGATGTGCTCGTCGGGCATCAACATCATGACGACGTCGGCGCCCTTCACCGCCTCTCCCATCGCCGCGACCTTGAGGCCCGCCTTCTTCGCCTTGTCCCAGGACGCGCCGCCCTTGCGCAGCCCCACCGTGACCTTGACGCCCGACTCGTGCAGGTTGAGCGCATGCGCGTGCCCCTGCGAACCGTAGCCGAGGATGGTCACTTTCTTGCCCTTGACGAGCGAAAGATCTGCGTCCTTGTCGTAATAGACCTTCATGGTTCTCCCCTGTTGCTGTGACGAGCCCGGTCCCGGCGGCCCGCGCGGCGCGGGCCCGACGCCCGCGCGCCGGGCGTCGCGCGCCCGGCCCGCTGCCGCAAAACATTAGACCCGCAGGACCCTGTTACCGCGCCCGATGCCGCTCGCACCGGTGCGCACGGTTTCGATAATCGCTCCCGGATCGAGCGCCTGAATGAATGCGTCGAGCTTGCGGCAGTCGCCGGTCAGCTCGATGGTGTAGGTGTTGTCGGAAACGTCGATCACCCGTCCGCGGAAGATGTCGGCCATGCGCTTCATGTCCTCGCGCTCCTTGATCCCCGCGCGTACCTTGATCAGCATCAGCTCGCGCTCGATATGCTCGGCCTCCGACAGGTCGACCACCTTGACGACCTCGACCAGCTTGTTGAGCTGCTTGGTGATCTGCTCGATCACGTCTTCCGAGCCGGAAGTCACGATCGTCATGCGCGAGAGCGATGCGTCCTCGGTCGGCGCGACGGTCAACGACTCGATGTTGTAGCCGCGCGCCGAGAACATGTTGGATATGCGCGACAGCGCGCCGGCCTCGTTCTCGACCAGGATCGATATGACGCGACGCATTAAAGCTCTTCGGAAAGGATCATCTCGGTGATGCCCTTGCCGCCGGGCACCATCGGATAGACGTTCTCGGCCTGGTCGGTGATCACATCCAGGAACACGAGCTCGTCCTTGCGCGCAAACGCCTCGCGCAGCGCCGGCTCGACGTCGGCCGGCTGGTCGATCAGGACGCCGCGGTGGCCGTAGCCCTCGGCGAGCTTGACGAAATCCGGAAGCGCGTCCATGTACGACTCGGAATACCGGTTGCCGTGAAAGAACTGCTGCCACTGGCGCACCATGCCCATGTATCGATTGTTCAGGTTCACGATCTTGATCGGCAGGCGGTACTGCTTGCAGGTCGACAGCTCCTGCAGGCACATCTGGATCGAAGATTCGCCGGTGACGCAGGCAACGGTCGCATCGCGGTTCGCCAGCTGCACGCCCATCGCCGCGGGCAGGCCGAAGCCCATCGTCCCGAGTCCGCCGGAATTGATCCAGCGCCGCGGCTGGTCGAACTTGTAGAACTGCGCGGCCCACATCTGGTGCTGGCCCACGTCCGAAGTCACGAAGGCATTCCCCCCGGTCACTTCGTAGAGCTTCTCGATGACGAACTGCGGCTTGATGATCTTCGACGCGCGGTCGTACTTCAGGCAGTTACGCGCGCGCCAGGTCGCGATCTGCTGCCACCAAGCCTCCAGTGCCGCCGCATCGCGCTCGCCGGCATCGGCCCTGAGCAGCGTCAGCAGGTCGTCGAGCACGTCCGGGATGTTTCCCACGATCGGCACGTCCACCCTCACCCGCTTCGAGATCGACGACGGATCGATGTCGACGTGGATGATCTTGCGCGGATTCTGCGCGAAATGCGCCGGGTCGCCGATCACCCGATCGTCGAAGCGGGCTCCGATCGCGAGCAGCACATCGCTGTGCTGCATCGCCATGTTCGCCTCGTAGGTTCCGTGCATGCCCAGCATGCCAAGGAACTGGCGGTCGGTGCCCGGATAGCCGCCGAGGCCCATCAGCGTGTTGGTGCATGGAAATCCGAGCAGGCGCACAAATTCCGTGAGGCGCGGCGCAGCGTTCGACAGGATGACCCCGCCGCCCGCGTACACCATCGGCCGCTTGGCCTGCTTGATCAGCCGCGCGGCCTTCTTGATCTGGCCCGCATGGCCCTTGCGCACCGGGTTGTACGAGCGCATCGACACGGTTTCGGGGTACTGGTACTCGGTCACCATCGCGGTGACGTCCTTGGGGACGTCGACCAGCACCGGGCCCGGGCGACCGGATTGGGCGAGATAGAACGCCTTCTTAATGGTCGCGGCGAGATCCTTGACGTCCTTGACCAGGAAGTTGTGCTTCACGCAAGGCCGCGTAATGCCCACCGTATCGCATTCCTGGAACGCGTCCTGGCCGATGGCGTGCGTCGGCACCTGGCCGCTGATGATCACCATCGGGATCGAGTCCATGTACGCGGTCGCAATGCCGGTCACCGCGTTGGTCACGCCAGGCCCCGAGGTCACCAGGCACACGCCGACCTTGTGCGAGGAGCGCGAGTAGCCGTCGGCGGCATGGACCGCACCTTGCTCGTGGCGCACGAGGACGTGGCGGACCTTGTCCTGCTTGAACAGCTCGTCGTAGATGTAGAGCACCGCTCCGCCCGGATAGCCGAACACGTACTCGACACCCTCTTCCTGAAGGCAGCGCACGACAATCTCGGCACCGTTGAGTTCCACGCCCTTGATGCGGTCCATCGGAGCTTTGCGGAAAATGAAGGGAAAGTGTTGAACATTAATGGGTTGTTGCGCTGCGGTCAAGGCGAACGCCGGGGATCTCCGACGCAGATTTGGTAACATCCTGCGCCAAACAAGACCCGCCCCGCGAGGCGACGAAGAGGCCACCCTGGCATCGCGCAGCGAGCTTGCGGCGTTTCTGGAAAGCGTCGAGCGCCGTGCATACAAGCAGGCCCTGTTCGCGGTCCGGGACCAGGACGCGGCGCTCGACATCGTGCAGGACGCCATGCTTCGGCTCACCGAACGCTACGGCGACCGGCCGGCGGGCGAGCTTCCGCTGTTGATGCAGCGTATCCTGCAAAACGCGATTCGCGACTACTTTCGCCGCAGCCGCGTCCGTCTCGGCTGGCTGACGCCGCTCGCCAGCCTGGGCGCCGGCCGCGGGACGGAGGCCGAGGCCGACCCCCTCGAGACGCTTGCGCCGGCCGGTCGTCCGGGCGAGGAGGCAACCCCAGCCGAGCGCCTGGAGAGGTCACAACTTTTTGAAATCATTGAAAAAGAAATCAGCCGCCTGCCGGACCGTCAACGCGAGGCGTTCCTCCTGCGTTACTGGGAGGAGCTGGATGTTGCCGAGACCGCGAGGGTCATGGGCTGTTCGGAGGGCAGCGTGAAGACACACTGCTCGCGTGCAGTGCATGCGCTCGCGGCCGCATTGCGTGGTCGCGGCATTAGGCTATGAGGCCATCCGGCGGCGGGACTCTGCGATGAACGAGCTCCAATTCGGCAATCGGATTCGGCAAATCCTCGATGAAGGCACGCGGCTCGACGCGCATACGACCGAACGCCTGCGCGCAGCGCGCGAGCTTGCGCTCGAGCGGCGCAGGCTTGCGCCCGCCGGCGCACCCGCCTATGCGGGCGGTGGGCTTGGATCGATCGGCGACGGGCCGCGCTTCTCGCGCAGCCTGCTGGTGGCGGCCGTACTGCTTGCGCTTGGACTGGCATTCGTCTACTCCGCGCAGCAGAAACGGCGTGTGGCCGAAACCGTGGAGCTCGACACGCAGTTGCTCTCGGACGAGCTGCCGATCGACGCGTATCTCGACAAGGGCTTCGAGGCATGGCTCAAGAAGCACCGGCAGCATTAGACCGTGCCTGGCGGTGCATCAGCCGAAGCCTGCTCGCGCTGGCCACGGCATTCGCCTTGCATCCGGCGCTCGCGGCGGGCCCAAAGTCCGATCCGCACTGGAACGAGCTGAGCGCGCCACAGCGCGAGATCCTGGCGCCGCTGTCCGGTGAATGGGACCGGCTCGATTCGGCCAGCCGCAAGCGCTGGCTGGGCGTCGCCAAGCGCTATCCGAAGATGACTCCCGTCGGTCAGAAACGCGTGCAGACACGGATGCGGAAATGGGCCGCGCTGACCCCTCAGCAGCGCGAGGAGGCGCGCGCGAAATACAAGCGTATGAAGCGCAAGAGCGGCAGTGCCGATCTGCGCCGCGAATGGCAGCGCTACCAGGCCCTCTCTCCACAGGAGCGCGAGGCGCTCGCCGCGGGCGAGCGCAAGCGCAAGACGGGCAGCAAGACCAAGCGCAAGCGTCCAAGCACGACACCGGCGTCGGAAGAATTCTCGCAATGAGCGCGGCGGCGCCGACCACGCCGCCCACGCCCAGCATCGCGCGCCGGCTCGCGAGCATGCTCTACGAGGCGTTCGTGCTCGCCGCCATCGCGTTCTTCGCGGGCAGCCTGTTTCTGCTCGCGAGCACCGGACAGCCCGCCAGCGGGCTGCTGCGCTTCGCGCTGCAGCTGTACTTGCTCGCGGTGTTCGCGGCGTACTTCCTGTGGTGCTGGCTGCGCGGCGGCCAGACCCTGCCGATGCGCGCCTGGCGCATCCGCCTGGTGGCGCCGGGTCGGGCGCGCGTGCCGCCGCGCGTCGCGCTGCTGCGCTTCGTCTACGCGACGCTGTTCATCGGCTCGTTCGTCGCGAGCATCGCGGCCGCGTTTGTCCATCGCAACCCCCTGCTCGCCTTCGCCTCGCTCGCCCTAACGGGCATCAGCATCGGCTGGGCGCTGGTCGACCGCGACGGCCAGTTCCTGCACGACCGCCTCGCCGGCACCCGCCTCATCCAAGTCGACAAGTAGGTTTTCCTGAACGTACGCGTTGCATTGCGGCACGCAGTGACGCTCTGCAACGCATTGTGGTTCTTACCTGCGCTCGACCCACCACATCATCGCGAGCGCCGCGCCGAAGAACACGACGCTTGGTGCAGCCGCCGCCGCGGGCGGCGGCCAGCCCTGCAACAGACCGATGTGCGAGAAGACGTTGTTCAGCATGTGGAAAAGCACGCCAAGCATGATGCCAAGGAACACCTTGACCCCCAACATTCCGACGCGCGTGTGCATGTAGGCGAAGGGCAGCGCGAGCGCGAGCATCACCATCACGGCCACCGGGTAGAACAGCTTGCCCCACATCGCGATCGCGTAGCGCTCGGTCTTCTGCCGGTTCTCCTCGAGGTGCTCGATGAAATTGTAGAGGCGCCAGGCCGACATGCGCTCGGGACGCACAATCAAAAGGTCGAGGAGCTCGGGACGCACGGCGGTGCGCCAGACGCTCGCCGCAAGATGCTCGACGCGCGGCCCCTGCGGCGTCATACGGGTGCGCGCGACGTCCTTCAGCGCCCAGCGTCCATCGCCCTGGTAACGCGCCTCGCCCGCAAGGCTGACCGCCCGCAAGCGGTGTTCAGGGTCGAATTCGTAGATCAACACGTGGTTGAGCTCGTTGGCACGACGCGCCACGCGCACGTTGATGAACGCGTTTTCGTCCTTCAGCCAGAGGCCCGATCCCAGCCCCTGCGCGATCAGCGAACTCATCGCGCGCATGCGCAGCTTCTCGGCGGCGGTCTCCGCGGCGGGTGCGATCCATTCCCCGATTGCGAGGGTCAGCACCGCAAACACGAGACCGACCCGGAGCAGCATCGCGCCAGCCTGGAGATGCGACATTCCCGAGGCGCGCATCACAGTGAACTCCGAGTTCGCCGCCATCTGGGACAGCGCGTAGAGCGAGCCGATCAGCACTGCGATGGGCAGCAGCTCGTAGGCATGGGTCGGCATCGACAGCAGCACGAAGCCGAGGACCTGACGCAACTGGTAGTTGCCCTCGCCCAGGTCGCTCAGCTCGCCGACCAGGTCGAAGAACGCGAACAGCGCCAGGAATCCGAGCAGCACAAAGCCGACGACGCCATAAATTTGGCGCGCGACGTAGCGGTCGAGCGTGCTCCCGATCACCGCGCTCGGCGCCGCAGGCGCAGCAGGAAGGGATTGGCGCGCTGCACGAACAGGAACAGCAGGATCGGAATCATCACTCCATGCACGGCCCAGACGCCAATCCAGAAATCGAGCCGGTCCTGGGCGACACGCGCCTTCGCGACGACGAGCAGGTTCCAGTAGATGACAAATATGAGGAGCGCGAACACCATATTCACAAAGCGCGGCGCGCGCGGATTCACGAAGCTGAGCGGAATCGCGAGCAGGGCGAGCACCAGCGCCGCAACCGGCACGCCGATGCGCCAGAGCAGCTCGCCGCGGAAGGTGCTCAGATTCACCGCGAGCAGTTCGAGGGTCGAGGCGCTGCGCGAAGTGAGCTCGGGCGTCTTGCGCGGCTTGTCCTGAATGCGCAACGCGTAGCGCTCGAATTCGGTGACGCGAAAATTCGCCGTCCCGGGCAAGCCCTCGTAGCGTCGCCCGTTCTCGAGCACGACGAAGCGATCGCCATTCTCGGCGGTCTCGAGTCGGCCAGTGCGGCTGACCATCACACCCTCCCGCCCCTGCTGCACCGAGCTGACGAACACGTTTTGCACCGCGCCCTCTTCCTCAGACACCGATTCGAAGAAGTACACGTACTGACGCTTGCGCACCTCGCCAAAGACGCCCGGCGTCAGCCGCGAAACGTCGTCGCGCACGTCGAGCTGCGCGGCGTACTCGGTGCCCTTCTCCGCGGCCCAGGGCGAAACCACCAGCGAGAGCAGCGCGATCAATCCGACGATCGGAAGTGCATAGGCGAGCACCGGGCGCAGCCAGGCGGTGAGCGACTGACCCGAGGCGAGCCAGATCACCATCTCGGAATCCCGATAGCTGCGCACGAGCGCGAGCATGATCGCGATGAACAGGGTAACCGCGAGCAGCAGCGGCAGTGCCCAAAGCGTTATGAAACCGAGCGTCGCGAGCACCGCATCCGATGGCATCTTGCCGCCGGCCGCGCGACCGAGCAGCCGCACGAGCTGCACGGTGAGCATGATGGAGAGCAACGCGAGGAACACCGCGACCGAAATGGTCGCGAACTCCCTGATCAGCGCACGCTGAAAAATCATCTCGTCGTCCAGGCACTCCGCGTCCTGCAGCGCGATCGCGATTCATGCGATCATTCGCTCCGTCCGCAACTGGCAAGCGCGGCGCGCGAAGCGGATCGCCCGCGGCGCCGTCAAGACGGGAGATGGCCGTGAAATTTAGCATACGGGCGCTCGCGCCCGAGCGCGCGAAGACCGCCTGCCTGGTCCTCGGCGTATTCAAGGGAACGACGCCGGCGCAATCCGAGCTGACGCCGGCTGCGCGCCGCGCCGATCGTGCCGCGCGGGGCGCACTGCGTGCGGTGCTTGCGAAGGGCGATCTGTCGGGTCGTGCGGGGTCGACGACGCTGTTGCGCCAGGTTACGGGGCTGGCCGCCGAGCGCGTGATGCTGGTCGGCCTCGGCGCGAAGGACGAGTTCACGGAAAACAGCTACCGCGACGTCATCCGCAGCGTAGCGAACGCGCTCAAGGAGTTGGGCGTGCGCGAGGCCACCGTTTACCTCGTTGGTCACAAGCTGCCCGCGCACGATCTCGCGTGGAACCTGCGCCAGGCAACGCTCGGCCTGCGCGACGCGTTCTACGCCTTCGATCAGCTCAAGACGGAGAAGAAAGGTCCGCCGCCCGCGCTCGCCGAGATCACCTTTGCGCTCCCCGCAGCTGCCGTGCCCGCTGCCGCGGGCCGCGCCTTGCGCGAAGCCGAGGCGACTGCGGACGGCGTCGCGCTTGCGCGTACGCTCGGCAACCTGCCCTCGAACATCTGCACGCCCGGCTACCTCGCCGACGAAGCAAAGAAACTTGCCCGCCAGTACAAGCTGCGCCTCGAGGTGCTCGAGCGACGCGACATGGAGCGCCTCGGCATGGGTGCGCTGGTGTCGGTCACCAAAGGCTCGCACCAGCCACCGAAGCTGATCGCGCTGCATTACGCGGGCGGAGCCAAGTCGAAAAAGCCTGTGGTTCTGGTCGGCAAGGGTGTGACCTTCGATACCGGCGGAATTTCGCTCAAGCCGGGCGCCGAAATGGACGAGATGAAGTTCGACATGTCGGGCGCGGCCAGTGTGCTCGGCACAGTGCGTGCGCTAGCCGGCATGAAGGCGCCAGTGAACGTGATCGGCGTCGTGCCGGCGGTGGAAAACATGCCCGGCGGCGGCGCCTCGAAGCCGGGCGACGTCGTCACGACGATGTCCGGACAGACAGTCGAAATCCTCAACACGGATGCCGAGGGGCGCCTCATCCTGTGCGATGCGCTCACCTATGCCGAGCGCTACAAGCCCGACGTCATTGTCGACATTGCGACGCTGACCGGAGCCTGCGTCATCGCCCTCGGCCACGTCGTCAGCGGGCTGTTCGCCAACGATCAGAAGCTCGCCGACGCGCTGCGCGCGGCCGGCGACGACGCCTGGGATCGCGTCTGGCAGATGCCGCTGCACGAGGACTACCAGGAGCAGCTGCGCTCGAATTTCGCCGACATGGCCAACATCGGCGGGCGGCCGGCGGGCAGCGTGACCGCGGCCAGCTTTCTCGCACGCTTCGCGCGCAAGCAGCGCTGGGCGCACCTCGACATAGCGGGCGTCGCCTACAAGAGCGGGCGGGAGAAGGGATCCACCGGGCGCCCGGTTCCGCTGCTGGTGCGCTTCGCGTTGCGCCACGCCGGGGGGCGCGCGGCCTGAGCGAGGCCACGGGACCGAACCGTGACCACGATCGACTTCTACTTCAACGCGACGGACCGGCTCCAGGTCGCCTGCCGCCTCGCCGGCAAGGCCTTTGCGCAGCGCAAGCGCCTGCTGATCTACGCCCCGCAGGGCGACGCCGCGCAGCGCATCGACCGCCTGTTGTGGACCTGGCCGGCGACCGGTTTTCTGCCGCATTGCTTCGCGCACGACGCGCTTGCGGCCGAGACGCCGGTGCTGATCGCGGGCGACGGCACGGCCCCCGAAACGGGCGAGCTGCTGCTCAACCTGGACGAGGCCTGCCCGCCGCACTTCGAGCGCTTCGAGCGGCTGCTCGAAGTCGTCGGGCAGGACGAGGACGCGCGCCGTCTCGGGCGCGAGCGCTACCGCTACTATCGCGATCGGGGCTATCCAATCCGCAATCACGATCTCGCAGAGGAGAAACCGCGTGGCGAATGAAAGCAGCCCGAAGCCGCAGGCCAATCCGCTGGTCCGTCAGGTCGACACGCTGCGCCGGAGCCACGACGCGGAAACCGAGGTGCCGGTGCTCACCGAGGTGGTCGAGCGCAGAGAAGCGCAGGGGGCGCTCGATCCCCTGGTGCTCGAAGCGCTCGCGCGCCAGCTCGAGCGCGCGGTGCTCGATCACTTCGGCCCCGAGTTCAACCGCCTGGTCGAGGAGCGGCTCGCGAGTGCATTGAGCGCCAGGCTCGAGCAGTCCGTCGCCGAGCTGCGTGCGGACCTGGTCGCCGGTCTGGACCAGATGGCGCGCGAAGCCGTGGCCAGTGCCATCGCGAACACCTTCAGGGCACGCAGCGCGTCGACGCGGACGATCGAGACGCCCGACCTGCCCGGCCCGCTTAAGAAGACGCCCTGACGTCTTCGCCCTCAGGCGGCTCAGTATAATTTTCGCTGGCGCGTCGGATCCGGGCCCGAGCGGGCCGGAACCCCGCGCCGTCTTGTTTCTCGAACCATGACCCTGCCGAAGAGCTTCGATCCTGCGTCCCTCGAGGCGCGCTGGTACGCGCACTGGGAGCGCGCCGGCCATTTCGCCGCGGGCAGCGATGCCGCGCGCGCCTCGTTCAGCATCCAGCTGCCGCCGCCGAACGTCACCGGCCTGCTGCACATGGGGCACGCGTTCAACCAGACCATCATGGACGCGCTCACCCGCTATCACCGCATGCGCGGTGAAAACACCCTCTGGCTTCCGGGAACCGACCACGCCGGCATCGCGACGCAGATCGTGGTCGAACGCCAGCTCGAGCAGCAGGGCGCTTCGCGCGAGGCGCTCGGCCGCGAGCGCTTCATCGAAAAGGTCTGGGAGTGGAAAAAGCAGTCGGGCTCCACGATTACGCAGCAGATGCGCCGCTTGGGCGACTCCTGCGACTGGAGCCGCGAGTACTTCACGATGGACGAGAAGCTGTCTGCCGTCGTGATCGAAACCTTCGTGCGCCTCTACGAGCAGGGCCTCATCTACCGCGGCAAGCGCCTGGTCAACTGGGACCCGGTGCTGCTGACCGCGGTATCGGATCTGGAAGTCGAAAGCGAGGAGGAAGGCGGGCATCTTTGGCACATCCGCTACCCGCTTGCCGACGGCACGGGCCACCTCACCGTGGCCACAACGCGCCCCGAGACGATGCTCGGCGACACCGCCGTCATGGTGCACCCGGAAGACGAGCGCTACCGGGCATTCATCGGCAAGCAGGTTCGCCTGCCGCTCACCGAGCGCAGCATCCCGGTCATCGCCGACGAGTACGTCGACCGCGAATTCGGCACCGGCTGCGTCAAGGTCACGCCGGCGCACGACTTCAACGACTGGCAGGTCGGCCAGCGCCATGCCCTGGAAACCATCAATGTGCTCACGTTGGATGCGCGCATCAACGAGAACGGGCCTGCCGCCTACCAGGGCCTGGACCGCTACGAAGCGCGCGATCGCATCGTGCACGACCTGAAGGCGGCCGGCCTGCTCGACTCGGTCAAGGCGCACCGCATGGTGGTGCCGCGCTGCGCTCGCACCGGAGCGGTGGTCGAGCCGATGCTCACCGACCAGTGGTTCGTCGCGATGTCGAAGCCCGGCGGAGCGAACTCGCCGCACCCCGGCCTGTCGATTGCCGAGCTCGCGCTGCGCACGGTCGCGCAAGGCGAGGTGCGCTTCTTTCCCGACAACTGGGTCAACGTCTACAACCAGTGGCTCACCAACATCCAGGACTGGTGCATCTCGCGCCAGCTGTGGTGGGGTCACCAGATCCCCGCCTGGTACGACGCCGAGGGCCGGGTCTACGTGGCGCGCAGCGAAGCCGAGGCGCGCGCGCAGGCGCGCGGCGCCGACCTGCGGCGCGACGCCGATGTGCTCGACACCTGGTTCTCCTCGGCGTTGGTGTGCCATTCGACGCTCGGCTGGCCAGAGCCGAAGGAAGCCGACGTCACCGCCTATGCGCTCTACCTGCCTTCGACGGTGCTGGTCACCGGCTTCGACATCATCTTCTTCTGGGTCGCGCGCATGATCATGATGACGACCTGGTTCACGGGTCGCGCCCCGTTCCGAGACGTCTACATCCACGGCATCGTGCGTGATCATGACGGCAAGAAGATGTCGAAATCGGAGGGCAACACGCTCGACCCGGTGGACCTGATCGACGGCATCGGCCTCGAGGCGCTGCTCGACAAGCGCACCACGGGGCTGCGCAAGCCGGAGGATGCGCCGCGCATCGCGGAGAAGACGCGGCGCGAATTCCCCGAAGGCATCCCGGCCTACGGCGCCGACGCGCTGCGCTTCACCATGGCCGCCTACGCCACGCTCGGGCGCAACATCAATTTCGATCTGAAGCGCTGCGAAGGCTACCGCAATTTCTGCAACAAGCTGTGGAACGCGACGCGCTTCGTGCTGATGAACACCGAGGGCGAGGATTGCGGTGCGGATGCGTCGGCGCCGGTGATGCTTTCCGCCTGGGATCGCTGGATCGTCAGCAGTCTGCAGCGCACCGAAGCGGAGGTCGAGCAGGGGTTCGCCGAGTACCGGCTCGATAACGTGGCGAATGCGATTTACCGCTTCGTCTGGGACGAGTACTGCGACTGGTATGTCGAGGTCGCGAAGCGCCAGCTCGCGCAGGGCGGCGCGGCTGCACAGCGTGCCACGCGGCGCACCCTGGTGCGCGTGCTGGAGGCGGCGCTGCGCCTCGCGCATCCGGTGATCCCGTTCATCACCGAGGAGCTGTGGCAGAAGGTCGCACCGCTCGCCGGCAGGACGGGCGACTCGATCATGGTCGCGCCCTACCCGCAGCGCCAGTCCGAGAAGATCGACGAGGCCGCAGAGCGCGAGGTCGCGCTCGCGAAGGATCTCGTCAATGCGGCGCGCAACCTGCGCAGCGAGATGGGCATCGCGCCAGCGGCGAAGGTGCCGTTCGAAATTACCGCCAAGCCGGGCCAGAGCGCGCTGTGCGCGCTCGAGGCGCTCGCGCGCCCCGCCACGCTCGATCTCGTCGACGCGCTCTCGGATGCAAACGCGCCGGTCGCGGTCGTCGGCGCGCACCGCCTGATGATTCGCGTGGAGGTGGACGTCGCGGCGGAGACGGCGCGCCTGGAAAAGGAGATCGCCCGGCTCGAAGGTGAAATGACCAAGTGTCGCGCCAAGCTCGGCAACGCCGCCTTCGTCGAGCGTGCCCCGGCAAAGGTCGTCGAGCAGGAGCGCGCGCGCCTTGCCGGGTTCGAGAGCACGCTCAGGCAGCTGAACGAGCAGCTCGAGCGCCTGGCCTCGCGCGCCTGAGACCGCACCGGCGCCGATGCGCCACGCCGTACGCGCCTTCCGGCACCCGAATTTCCGCCGGTTCTTTGTCGGGCAGGGAACCTCGCAGATCGGCACCTGGCTGCAGCTGGTCGCGGTCAGCTGGCTGGTGCACAAACTGTCCGGGTCCACGTTCATGCTCGGCCTGGCCGCGTTCGCGCTCCAGGTCCCCTTTCTGCTGCTGACGCCGTTCGCGGGCGTGATCGTCGACCGGCTTGAGCCGCGCCGCGTGCTGCTGATCACCAACAGCATTGCTGCCTGCCAGGCGATTACCCTGTTCGTGCTCGTGGCGAGCGGGCGCGTCGAAGCCTGGCATCTGGTCGTCGGCAACCTGATGCTCGGAATCTCGAACGCGTTCGACGCGCCCTCGCGCCAGGCGATGCTCGTCCGACTGGTCGGCGGGCGTAGCGACCTGCCGAGCGCGATCGCGCTCAACTCGAGCATGATGAACGGTGCGCGCTTCGTCGGGCCGATGATCGGCGGCACCATCATTGCGGTGCTCGGCGAACGCTGGGGCTTCGCGCTCAACAGCCTGTCCTACCTCGTCATGCTGCTCGTGCTCGCGTCGCTGCGCCTGGCGCCGCCGCGCCATAAAGCGAGCGAGGGCTCGCTCTGGCAGCGGCTCGGCGCGGGGCTGCGCTACGTCTACGGCTTCCGGCCGACGCGCAGCGCCATCCTGCTCCTTGCGGCGGTCGGCTTCTGCATCTGGCCGTACCAGTCGCTGCTGCCCTGGTTCACCGACGAGATCTACGGCGGCGGCTCGCAGACGCTTGGCGTGATCATCGGCACGGGCGGGCTCGGGGCGGTCAGCGCGCTCCTGTTTCTCGCCTCGCGCCCCACGATTCGCGGGCTGCTGCGCATGATTGCGGCGGCAACCGCGATTGCCGGGCTCGCCCTGGCCGCGTTCGGCCTGTGCCGGGTGTTCTGGGTCGGGCTGGGCCTGGTCTATCTCGTCGGCGCCGGACAGATGTTCGTCGCCGCCTCGACCAACACCGTGTTGCAGAGCATTGTGCCGGACGAGTTGCGCGCGCGCGTCGCGTCGCTCTACGTAATGTCGTTCATCGGCGTGGCACCGCTCGGCGCTTTCGTCGGCGGCTGGATCTCGGAACGCATCGGCCCGCCGCACACACTCGTGATTGGCGGCCTGCTGGCGGTGTGCGCGGCCGGACTCTACGCCCGCGCGCTGCCCGCAATCCGGCGCGACATCCGGCCGCTCTACCGCGAGCTGGGCATTGCCGGCGAGCGCGAGGCTCAGTAGCGCCCCGGCCGGTAATCGGGCAGTTCGACGAACGGCGGCTCGCGCCCGACCAGCGATTCGAGCAGGATCAGCTCGGCGTCGGTGTGATTGAACACCGGCGCACGCACGATGCGCCGCGCCGCGCCAGGCGGGTAGATATAGCGCGGCTGGTCGTGGTGCTCGGTCCGCACCGTCTCGTGCACGCTAGGATCGTCCTCGGCGGCGATGTCAGCCACGCCGTAGCAGGTGCAGACGTAAGCGCGGTCGCGCATGTCTTCCGCGTACACGCCGGTGCCGCGGATGCCGATCGTCGCGGTGCGCACGGTGATCGTGCGCCGCGCGCCGGGGGAAAAGACCGAAAGCACGGCGCCGGTGACGATGCGCAAGCCTGCGGCCACCAGCTCGCCCGTGCGGCCGGACACTTCGACCCGTGCGTTGGAACGCACCAGCATCGCGTCCTTGCCGATTACGAAGACCAACTCCCCATCGGGTCCGGTCGTGATCACGTCGCCCGCCCTGACGTCCATGCCTTCGCGCGCCGCAACGCCGTTCACGCGTACCTCTCCGCGCACGCGATAGACGCCCTTCTCGATCTTGCCGGCCGCGAGCGCCAGGCGCAGGCCGCCGAGCTGTGCCGCGAGTGCGCCACCGAGCGACAGTATCAGCCAGCGGCGGCGCAGCATCACGCGCCCTCGCCTACCATCCGAATTGCTCGCAGAATCGCGGCAGCATGTCCGCAATTTCGCCGCGCTCGAAGAACCGGTCGGCGCGGGCGAGACGTGCAGCATCGCGCCGCGCCGCGTCTCCGCCGAAGCAGAAAATCGGCACATTGAGCATCATGTCGCCGCGCAAGCGCTCGATCATGTCGAGCGGATCGAAGGCTTCGGACTCGTCGAGATCGAGCAGCACGAAGCGATGCTGCAGAAGTTCGGCAAAGTCATCGAGGGCATCGCCTTCGCGCAGGGGTGTCGCGCGCCAGTCGCCGGGCAGCGCGCCTTCGAGGCGCGCGCGCTGTGCCGCGTCGGCACAAAGCAGCAGGCAGCGGCGCTGCAGGCGTGTGGCAACTGTCGGCGCCGCCAACTCAGTCCTCGCTCTCGCGGCGCAGATCGCCGTCGATCGTCAGCACGCGCTCAATCCGGTCGCCGTGCCGTCGCTCGACGAGCGTCGAGGTCGCGTTCAGCCGGACGCCGCCGGCAACGCTGCGCGGAAGGTCGTCGTCGATCGGCTCGGACAGCTCGGCGCGCGCCTCGCCGATCGCGGCAAGCTCGGCCTCGCTCGGCCAGGCGTTTTCGAAACGCCATCCGTATTGCGCCTCGAGCCTCCCGCGAAAGCAGTCCTCGAGAACGCGCTCCGCGGGCAGCGCACCGTGCGCGGCCCACTCGGTCATCGCCAGCGCAAGCCCTTCGCGCAGCCAGGCGCGGAACTCGGGCGACGGGCTCGCGACGCTGTCGGCAAAGCGCTCGAGCGGAAAGCGCAGCAGGAAGCTCGATGCGACCACGGCGCATTCGCCGATCGAAGCGGCCCCCGCCCCGGCGATCTTGCGTCCCTGCAGCCAGATGTCGTTGCCATTGAGATAGGCCTGCAGGCCGAACTGCCGGTAGGTGGCGATCACCGGCGCGAGCGCCCAGGAAAACCAGCGCGCCGGGCGGCCCGGTGCATCGCGGCGCGGCGCGATCAGCACGAACACGTACTGGTTCTCGTCGACCCAGACCAGACCACCGCCGAGCGGCCGGCGCACGACGGGAACCGCGCTCGCGCGCTCGACCTCGCCCAGCCCCTGGCTCTGACCGAGGCAGAGATGCGCCTTCGCCTGCGCCCAGAGCACGATCGGTGCGCTGTCGGTCGCCTGCGCGGCGGCCAGCCCCGCGTAGCTCGCGTGCAGCTCGAGCGGCTCGACCACCCCGAGCCGGATCCAGCGTGCGGCGCGCCCCGCCATCAGCCGCTCTCCTGCGCGCGGAAGAACTTCGCCAGATAGAAGTCGCGCCGCGCGAGCCCCTCGAGATCGCGCGCGCGCGCCTCGAAGCCTTCGCGCAGGATTTCCGCGAGCGCACGGCCCTGCTCGGCGTCGAGTACGTGAATCCGTCCGAGCAGCGCCTCGTCAACGTCGAGCAGCTCGGCGGCGAGCCCTTCGGGGCGCTCGAGATGCAGCAGCCAGGCGCGGCATTCGGCGTCTTCCGGATCGAGTGGCGCAAGGACGATGCGGCCGAGATGGGCAAGCCGCGCGACCTGGTTGAACTGCGCGATTTCGAGCTTCTGGCCGTGCGTATAGCGGCGCAGCTTGTTACGCAGCGCGCCGACGTCGGTGAGCGAGACGGTCTTCGCCATCGGCGGATTATTCCCACTCCCTGCGCCCGGCGCAAATGAAAAGGCCCCGTCTGGGCGGGGCCTTTTCAGTCCGCGGTCAAAGCCCGCGTGGCCGTCCGATCAGAACTTGCGTGCGTACTGCAGCCCGAACGAATACTCGTACATCTGGATCTTTTCCTGCATGTTCGCGCCCGGAATGAAGTTGTTGAACAGGCTCGGACCCGTCACGCTGTTCTCGAACGCATACATGAACGCGCCGGTGATCTCGTTCGTTTTGTCGGTCCAGGTCGCGCCCAGCGTGACGTGGTTCTTGATCACGCCTGGTGCGATCATGTTGAAGGTCACGTCCTGGGACTCGATCGGGTTCTCGCTGTAGTTGTAGCCCGCGCGCACCGTCCAGTTCGCGTTCACGGCGTACTGCACGCCGAGCTTGAACACGTTGATGCTCTGCCAGCCGAAGCCGGCGCCGTTCGGACCGCCGAGACAGTTCCCGGGGTTCGTACCGAAGGGCGGGCAGCCGAGGATCAGATGGCTCCGGTTGTTCACCGAGGCGACGTCGCTGTAGTTGATGCGCTCGTAATCGAGCGCGATCAGCCAGGCCTCATCGGGACGGATCGCGACCCCGACACCCCAGTTCGACGGAATGTCGAAGCCGCCCGACTCCGCGAACAGTCCTTTGTACTTGTCGAAGTTCCCCATGCTGATCTTCGTTTGGTACGTGGCACCGATCTGGATCTGCTTGGTGAGAGTGCCGTAGTACCCGATGCGCGCGCCCCAGCCGGTCGAGCTGTCGCGGCCATTGTTGGTGAGGCTGCCATTGGCGCCGGTGGTCGGGTTGAGCGTGGTCGACAGTCCGCCGAAGGCCTGCAGACCCTCGGCCTTGAAGTACTGGTAGGCAAAAAGCGGCGCAATGCCGACCGAATGCCCTTCGGTGAACTTCCACGACAGCGTCGGCGCGACGACGACCTGCGCCATGTCGACGCCGAGGGTGCCGTTTCCGCAGAGAAGGTTGTAGTTTGACCGCGCGGGTGCCATCCCGCCCGTCTGGAAGAAGTTGCAGGTCCCGGTCCCGGAGGGCGAGGTGATCTGCCCTCCCGGGAAGTCCGTGTTCATCCCGCCATTGCCGTAGACCGTCAGGCCGATGGCAAGGTCCGGGCGCAGCATGTAGTTCACGGCACCCTCGGGAATGAAGAAGTTCGTGCTGCCGCTGTCGGCCGAGCCGTTCAGATCGGCAAACGCCGGGCTTCCGCTGCGCTCGATCTTGCGATGCGGACTGAACCAGTCCACGCCGATTGCGAACTGGTTGCCGACGAACGCCATTGTGGCCGGATTGTTCGCGCCGCCGAAGGCGTCCTGCGCGACCGCGATCGCCGCACCGCCCATCCCCTTCGCCTTCATGCCGTAGCCATGCGCAAAGTAGCCGTCGGTGGCCAGCGCGCCCTGTGACACGACAAACCCC
>JAJDNJ010000098.1 GCA_022340705.1 Betaproteobacteria bacterium | reverse complement strand
TCGCTGCGGCCCGGGCTGCCTCCCGGGATCAAGGTCCAGGTCTGGCGCGACGATTCTGTCGAGTTCCAGAACCGCATGCGCCTGCTGGTCAAGAACGGAACGATCGGGCTGCTGCTGGTGCTCACCGCGCTCGCCCTGTTTCTCGACCTGCGCCTCGCGTTCTGGGTATCGGCGGGCATCGCGGTGTCGTTCGTCGGCGCGTTCGCGGTGATGCCGTGGTTCGGGCTGTCGATCAACATGATGTCGTTGTTCGGTTTCATTCTCGCGATCGGCATCGTGGTTGACGACGCGATCGTCACCGGAGAGAACATCTACGCAGAGAACGAGCGCGGCACGCCGGAGGTGGAGGCGGCGGTACGCGGCGCGCAGCGTGTGACTTTACCTGTGGCACTCGCAGTGTCGACGACGGTGGTCGCGTTTGTGCCGTTGCTCTTCGCCCCGGGCACCATCGGCAAGTTCCTGTTTCAGATTCCTGCGGTGGTCATCATCGTCCTCGTGGTCTCCGTGATCGAGGCAATGTTCATTCTGCCGCACCACCTCGCGCATCTGCATATCCGGGGATTCACGCCGCGCACGCGTATCGGCGCCAGGCTCGCGGAGCTGCGCCACGCCACCGATCGTGTGCTGCGCCGCTTCATCGAGGGTCCGCTGACACGCGCGCTGCGCTTCGTGACGACACACTACGTCGTTTCGCTCGCCGGCGGCGTCGCCGTGCTGCTCCTCACCCTCGGCCTGATCACCGGCGGCTACGTGCGCTTCGTGTTCTTCCCGCAGGTCGAAGGCCGTTATGTCAGCGCCTCGCTCGAGCTCGCGCAAGGAGCGACCGCGGAAACCACGCTCGCTGCGGCGCAGGCGATCGAGCGCGCCGGATTCGCAGCGGCGCGTGCGTTGCCGGATCCGAGCGGCGAGGACTTGGTGAGCGCGGTCTACCTCTCGGTCGGCCAGCAGGCAGTCGCCGGTCCGGGTGCGGTGGGCGCGCTCAATCTTTTGCAGGGCAACAAGGCATCGATCGTGTTCGAGCTGCTCGACCCGGAGGTGCGCAGCGTGACCTCGAAGGAGTTCGAGCTGCGCTGGCGCAAGGAAGTGGGGGCGTTGCCCGACGTGAAGAAGCTCACCTTTGCGTCGAACGTGATCAACCTTGGCGCGCCGGTGCAGGTCGAGCTTTCGGCGCGCTCGGACGAGGGTCTGGCGCAGGCGGTGCAGTCTTTGAAGCAGGAGCTGGGGCGCATCGACGGCGTGTTCGACGTGCGCGACGATCGTGAGCCCGGCAAGCAGGAAGTGCAGTTCACGCTCAAGCCCTCGGCGCGCGCGCTCGGCCTCACGCTTGAAAGCCTTTCCCAGCAGGTGCGCGCAGCTTTTTTCGGAGCCGAGGCGGTCCGCGTGCAGCGCGGGCGCGATGAAGTACGCGTCTACGTGCGCCTGCCTTTGCGCGAGCGCGCTTCGCTCGCCGACCTTTCGCGCTACCGCATCCGCACGCCGGCGGGCGGATTCGTGCCGCTGCACGAGGTGGCCGAGCTGTCGCTGGGCACGGGCCCCTCGACCATCGTGCGGCGCGGCGGTCGCCGCGTGACCACGGTCTTCGCCGAGGTCGACAACGCCGTGGTGACCGGCCAGCAGGTCAACGCACGCCTGATTTCCGATGTGCTGCCGCGAATTCAGGAGGAGGTCCCCGGACTGAGCTACTCCATGGGCGGCGAGCAGCGCGAGCAGGGCCGCACGCTGCCTGCGCTGGCCAAGAACTTCGTGCTTTCGGTGTTCTGCATGTACGCGCTGCTCGCGCTCGCGTTCCGCTCCTATATTCAGCCGCTGATCGTGCTCGTCTCGATTCCCTTCGGCCTGGTCGGTGCGACGCTAGGCCACCTGATCATGGGCCTGAGCTTCGGCCTGACCAGCCTGTTCGGCCTCGTCGGCCTCGCCGGGATCATCGTCAACGGCTCGCTCGTCCTGGTCGACTTCGTCAACGAGGAGCTCGCACGCGGCAAGCCCGCGCAGCAGGCGATCATCGACGGCGCGAAAGGACGCTTCCGGCCGATACTGCTGACGGCGGTCACCACCTTCCTCGGCATCTTCCCGCTGATCATCGAACGCTCGATTCAGGCCCAGTTCCTCATCCCGCTCGCGGTGGCGATCGGGGTTGGCGTGCTGCTTGGCACCGCGCTGCAGATGCTGATCACGCCGGCGCTCGCGATGTGGGTCGAGGATCTGCGCGAGCGCCGGGGCGGCAGTGCGGCGCGCATCGGGCCTTCGGAGGGCGCCCAGTTATGAAGACGAGCATGAAGACGATCCTGATCACCGGCGCGGCCGGCGGCATCGGCAGCCACCTTCGGCGCGAGCTTGCCGGCAAGTACCGTCTGCGCCTGTCGGACCGGCGCACGATCAAGCCGCTCGCCACGGGCGAGTCGTTCGTGCGTGCCGAACTCACCAAGCTCGGCGAGCTGTTGCGCGCGGCGCGCGGCGTCGATGCGGTCCTGCACCTCGGCGGCTATTCCGTGGAGGGCCGCTGGGAGGACATCCACCCGGCGAACCTCGTCGGCTGCTACAACGCATTCGAGGCGGCGCGCCTCTGCGGCGTGAAGCGCTTCCTGTTCGCGAGCTCGAACCATGCGGTCGGCTTCTACCGGCGCGACCAGGTCATCGACCACAGGGTGCCGCTCAGACCGGACAGCCGTTACGGTGTGGCGAAGGCCTTCGGCGAGGCGCTCGGCAGCCTGTACGCGGACAAGTACGGGATGCAGGTGTTCTGCATGCGCATCGGCAACGTGAACCCGGCGCCGCTCGACAAGCGGCGCCTGTCGATCTGGATGAGCCCGCGCGACATGGCGCAGCTGGTCACGATCGGCATCGAGCATCCCGACATCCGCTTCGAGGTCGTATACGGCGTCTCCGGCAATACGCGCAGCTGGTACGACAACGCGAACGCCTTGCGCCTCGGCTACCGGCCGCAGGACGACAGTGAAGCCTTCGCCGCCGAGGTGCTCGCGCGCGAGCGGCCGGGCAATCCGCGCGCCGAAACCTACCAGGGCGGCAGCTTTGTGCACGCGGAGAGCATCCCCAACCCGTCGGCGCCGGTGCGCGCCAGGCGGCGGGCGACAACGAAGGGCCGGACAGGGAAGAAGGCGAAGCGGGAGGCGAAGAAATGAGCACACTGAGTTTTAGCGTCCCGCCCGGGGCGACCGATACGCATATGCATATCTACGATGGCGCGATGCCGGCTGCCCCGGGTGCGCACAACCCGGGCAGCGCCACGGTCGCGCAGTACCGCGCGCTGCAGCGGCGCCTCGGACTCGAGCGCGTGATCGTGGTGCAGCCGAACGCCTACCGCGACGACAATCGCGTCACGCTCGAGGCGGTCGCCGCGCTCGGCAGCGGGGCGCGTGCGGTTGTCGTGGTGGGCGAGAACGCGAGCGAATCCGAGCTCGCGCGCCTGACGCGCGCGGGCGCGGTCGCCCAGCGCTTCTTCCAGCTCGAGGGCGGCGCGGTACGCCTCGAGCGTATGGCGGCGATCATGGCGCGGGTGCATCCCCACGGCTGGCACGCGAACATCCAGCTCGACGGCGGCGAGCTGCCGCGCTGGGAAGAGGCGATGCGCGCGCTGCCCGGACGCTTCGTCATCGACCACATCGCGCGATTTCCCGGCGCGCTCGCAGTGGATCATGACGCGGTGCGCGCGCTGCTGCGCCTGCTCGACACCGGACGCTGCTGGCTGAAGCTGTCCGCGCCCTACATCCTGTCGCGCGCCGATGCGCCGCGCTACCGCGATCTCGTCCCGCTCGTGCGCGCGCTCGTTGCGCACGCGCCCGAGCGCATGCTGTGGGCATCGAACTGGCCGCATCCGTCCGAGCCGCGCGATGCGATGCCCGATGACGCCGCATTGCTTGGGCTTCTGGCTGACTGGGCGCCGGACGAGTCGACGCGGCGGCGCATTCTGGTGGATAACCCAGTCGATTTGTACGGATTCTGACCCGCGCGCCCTCGCTTCCGGGATAGCGGGCAGCGCGCTGGACCGGGATAATCGATCCGTTCCCTTCGCGATCCCACAAGCGCTCGGCAAACGCCCGACACAGCTCGATGTCCGCCATCGCACCCCCGGCCCCCGCGCCACGCCGAGCGCTCGAGCGCTTTCTGTGCCTGTTCGCCGACGTGCGAGACGGCGAGGGGCCGCAGCTCCTTCTGCTCGCGTTCAACGTGTTCCTCATCCTGACCGCGTACTACGTGATGAAGCCGGTGCGCGAGGCACTGATCCTCGCCCAACCCGGCGGCGCCGAGATCAAGAGCTACTCCTATGCGGCCCAGGCATTGCTATTCGTCGTGCTGGTGCCGTTGTACAGCGCACTGGCGACGCGCCTGCCGCGCCGCCGCCTGATCAATGTGGTGACCGCGCTGTTCATCGCCTGCCTGCCGGCCTTCTACATGCTTGCGCAGAACGGTGCCCCGATCGGCATCGTGTTCTTTCTGTGGATCGGCGTATTCAGTCTGATGGTGATCGCGCAGTTCTGGTCGTACGCGAACGACGTCTATTCGCCCGAGTCGGGCAAACGGCTGTTTGCGGTCATCGCTTTCGGCGCTTCGAGCGGCGCGGTCTTCGGATCGTGGATCTCGAGCCAGCTGATCCGCAGCCTGGGCGTGAATCCGCTGCTGCTGGTGGCCGTGACGATCCTCGCCATCAGCCTGCTGCTGTTCAACTTCATCGACCTGCGCGAGCGCGCGGGGGCGAGAGCACGCGAGCCCCACCCCGACAGCGCGGCCGCCCTGCGCCTGCGCGACGTCGCGATCGGCGAAGGCGAGGCCTTCGCGCTCATGATGCGCAACCGCTATCTGCTGCTCATCGCGCTGGTCACGTTTTTCCTGAACTGGGTCAATTCGGCCGGCGAATACATCCTGTCAGCGGTGGTCAAGCAGACCGCCGACGTGGCGGTAGCGAGCGGCAGCATCGACGCGAGCGAGCAGGGACGCTACATCGGCACCTTCTTCGCCGACTATTTCAGCGTCGTGAACATCGTCGGAATGCTGCTCCAGCTGTTTCTCGTCTCGCGCGCGATCAAGTACCTCGGCGTGCCGCTCGCCCTCTGCATCCTGCCGCTGGTCGCGCTGGCGAGCTACACGGTGGCCGCGCTCATTCCGTCGCTCGCGATCATCCGCTGGGTGAAGACCGCAGAGAATTCGGTCGACTACTCGCTCATGAACACGGTACGCCAGCTGCTGTTCCTGCCGACACGGCGCAACGAGAAGTTCAAGGCCAAGCAGGCGATTGACTGCTTCATTGTGCGCGCGGGCGATGTGCTCTCGGCGGGTACGGTGTTCGTGGGCACCCAGGTCCTCGCGCTTAGCGTGTCCCAGTTCGCCTGGATCAACGTGGTGCTGGTCGT